>DASQMW010000150.1:0-3684 GCA_035645295.1 Archangium sp. | reverse complement strand
ACAGATTTTGGGCCCCTTGGCCAACCTTGCTGCCGCTCACCTGACAGATAGGGGCGACGAGCCAGAGCGCGCCCCCAGGGGCCCGTACACAACCTCTTTTCGGCTCCTCGCCAAGCCCTGGTGAATAATCCGGGCTAGGAGCCCCCGTCGGTGACCGTTTCCGCACACGCGGGCGCCCCTCCCGAGGCCCAGCGGTCGATGAGGACGCGCTCGGCCTCGGTGGGCTCGGGGTTTCCCGGGGGCGGCATGTTCCGGAAGGTGACGGTGCGCGCGTGGATGCGCGGGGCCATCAACTTCGCTCCCGCCACCCCACCATCCGCCTCGTACATGTCGAGCCGGAAGTCCGAGCGGCCGTTACTGCCCGTCGTGATGGCGCCATGGCACGCGGACACGCAATGGGCCTCGAGGATGGGCCGGATGTCCTGGCACCAGGTGGGCACGGGCCCCGCGTTGGGGTCGGTGATGCCGGGCCCGTTGAGCACCTCGCAGGTGTGCCCCGCGCCCGGACGCGCCGCGACGCAGGTGTAGGGCCGGGGGCAGTCGTCCAGGGACTCACACGACTTGCCGGAGAAATCGGGGGCCTCGATGGTGCAGCCGGTGGCCACGACGGCACAGAGGCCCAGGAGACTCTGAAGGAGGCTCGGGAGGGTGCGCTTCATAGGGGACTTACTGAGTACCACCGTCCGTACAGAGGGGTGTACCGCCAGCGATCCACCGCGTGAGGAGCTCCCGCTCGGCGGCAGAGGGAGCGGGGTTGCCCAGGGGCGGCATCGTCCGTTGATCCACCGCGCGGTCCTTGATGCGCGCGGCCAGCTCCCGGGCCCCGTTCACCCCACCGCTGGCCGCGTACTGGTCGAGCCGGAAGTCCGTGTAGCCGCTCCCGGAGGTGTCCGCGCCGTGGCACGAGGCGACGCAGCTGGCCGCGAGGATGGGGCGGATGTCCTGGCACCAGGTGGGCACGGGCCCGGCATCGACGGAGCCCGCGTCGGTCTCCTGGGGAGCGGGCGGGTACAGGACCTCGCAGGAGCGCTGGTCCGTGGAGACCGTCACGCAGCGGTAGGAGGCCGGGCACTCGGAGTCGTCCGAGCAGGGATGTCCCGGCCCGGCGTTCTCGGCGAGGACGCAGCCGGAGGCCAGCAGTGCGCAGGCGAGCACTAACGAATTCAAGAGGACGCGCATGGGCCGCGACGTTAGATGAATCCGGCTCACCTGGGGCGCTACGAGGTGCTCAGCGCGGCGAAACGCGTGCGGCCCGCGCTCAGCAGATAGAGCGCCACCAGGAAGCCCACCCCGCACACCGCCGCCACGTAATGCGCGGGCGCCAGCGGCTGTTCCTTCATCATCAGGGTGACCACCAGGGGCGTCAGGCCACCGAAGATGGCGTAGGCCACGTTGTACGAGAAGGAGAGCCCCGAGAAGCGCACCGCCGCGGGGAAGGCGCGCACCATCACCGTGGGCACCACGCCCACCACGCCGACGCAGAAGCCCGCCAGCGCGTACAGCGGGACGAGGTGCTCCGGCGCCGCGCCCACGCCGCGATAGAGCACGTACGTCGCCGTCATCAGGGCGAGGCTGCCGATTCCCAGCACCCATCCGGCGCCGAAGCGATCCGCGAGCAGGCCGAACAGGATGCAGCCGAAGGTGAGGCTCAGCGTGGCCACGCTGTTGGCCTCCAGCGTCCGGGCCGGGGCGATGCCGTAGAGCTTCTGCACCAGCGTGGGCGTCATGAGGATCACCACCACGATGCCGGCGGTGAGCACCCAGGTGAGCAGCATCGACACCGCCACCGACACACCGTGGCCGCGCAGCACCGCCTTGAGCGGCAGCTCCCGCACCAGGGCCTTGCGCTGGCGCATCTCCTCGAACACCGGGGTCTCGGCCAGCCAGCGGCGCAGGAACACGGCGAAGAAGCCGAACACGCCTCCCACGAGGAAGGGCAGGCGCCAGGCGAAGGCCAGCACCTGCTCGGGGGTGTAGATCTTGTTGATCGCCGTGGCCACCAGCGAGCCGATCAGGATGCCGAACGTGAGGCCGGAGGTGAGCGTGCCGCAGGCGAAGCCGACGCGGTGCTCCGGCACATGCTCGGCGACGAACACCCAGGCGCCCGGCACCTCACCGCCCACCGCCGCGCCCTGCATCATGCGCAGCACCAACAGGGCCAGTGGCGCCGCGTAACCGGCGGTGGCGTAGGTGGGCAGGCTGCCAATCAGCAACGTCGGCACCGCCATCATGAACACGCTCAGCGCGAACATGCGCTTGCGGCCACTGCGATCGCCGAAGTGCGCCATCACGATGCCGCCCAGGGGGCGCGCCAGGTAGCCCGCCGCGAACAGTCCGAACGACTGCAACTGGCGCAACCAATCGGGCGTGTCGGGCGGGAAGAAGAGCTGCCCGATCACCGTGGTGAAGAACACGAAGATGATGAAGTCGTAGAACTCCAGCGCGCCGCCCAGCGCCGCCAGGCCAAGCGTCTTGGCGTCCTGGAGGGTGAGCGGGCGCTGCGCGGAAGGCTGTGAGGTCTCGGGGGGAGCGGAGGCCGGCATGGGGGCGAATCAGACCGTGAGAACCCGGGCCGGGCAATGATTTCAACCGTTTGCCCAAATGACGCACCCGCACGCAACTCGTGGAGGGGCATTCACGACAATGTGTGCAGCCAACCGACCTCAACCCCCAAGGTGGTCCGCCATGTCGACGCGCATCTCTTCCCAGACGAGCCCTGCAGCCACGCTCCGGACGAGCCGGGCGAACGAGGTGAGCGTGACGAAGGAGTCGCGCTTCTCCAACGACTTCCAGAAGTGGCTGCACGAGAACGGCTACGGCAAGTACGACTTCGCCCAGGGCAACGTGCCGGCGTTCGGCGGCAAGTCCAAGCCGGGCGAGAAGGTGACGCAGGAGCCCGTCATCTTCATCCACGGCAACTCGGACAGCGCCGCGGGGTGGAAGAACTCCATCGAGTCCTTCGCGAAGCAGGGCTACAAGCCCTCGGAGATGTACGCGATGACGTGGGGCCCGTCGAACCCGATGAAGGCCTCGCAGCAGCACCACTCGGAGAAGTACCTGGAGGAGGTGCGCGCGTTCATCCAGGCGGTGAAGGAGTACACGGGCGCCGAGAAGGTGGACGTCATCGGCCACTCGATGGGCGTGACGCTGGCGCGCAAGGCCATCCAGGGCGGTGACGGGTTCGATCCGTACACGCGCAAGAACTTCGACCTGGGCAAGCCCCTGACGGACAACGTGGACACCTTCGTGGGCATCGCGGGCGCCAACCGCGGACTGGCCTCGGCGCTGTTCACGGGGGACATGGTGCCCACCACGAACCGCACGAGCGGCCTGCACCCGTCCTCGACGTTCCTCAAGGACATCAACGCGCGGAACCACGACGAGGGCGCGCACGTCTACAGCATCTGGTCCAACGTGGACGAGCTGGTGGGCGTGGGGCTCGCGGGCGGCACCTCGCCCATCCCCGGGCAGGACGGACAGAAGGTCTACGGCACGTTCCCCTTCGGGCACATGGGGCTGAAGAACCTGACGGCCGAGACGCAGCTCGCGATGATCCGCGAGCACCAGGTGCGCTGAGCGCCCCCCTTGCTCCCCTGGGTGATGTGGCTCAAGGAGAGCGCGGGAGAATCAACGGGAACTGACATGTGCAGGCCAGATATGACAGGCATGGGCTCCTGTGCTCCT
>DASQMW010000149.1:0-34437 GCA_035645295.1 Archangium sp. | reverse complement strand
GGGCGAGTTCACGGCGGCGATGGTGAGCGCGCTCCCCCAGCGGGACAGCAGCGGTGCCACCACCTCCTCACCCGCGAGGACCGCCGCCATGGCACCCCGCAGCGGCACGCTCTGCATGAGCCGGCCGCGGTGCGCCACCAGCCGCATTCCCTCTTCCAGGGTGAAGCTGCCCGCGAGGCACGCGGCGACATACTCACCGATGCTGTGACCGAGAACGGCTTCGGGCTCCACCCCCCAGGACCGCCACAGCCGGGCCAGGGCGAGCTCGACCGCGAAGAGGGTGGTCTGGGTATAGAACGTCTCGTGGATTCGCGAGTCCTGCTCCTGTCCATACAGGAGCTTCAGGAGGGAAACCTGGAAGTGTTCCCGCATGATCTCCTCGCACTCGCGGAGGGTGCGGCGGACCAGGGGATGGGTCTCGTAGAGCTGGCGCGCCATGCCCGGGTATTGCGCGCCCTGTCCGGCGAACAGGAAGGCGATCCGCCCGGGCTTCCTGCTTCCGGCAGGCTCGGGCGAGTCCACGGGCATCCCCGGAGACTCCATCCATTCCTCCAATCGCCGGATCATCTCGCCGCCGTCAGCGGCCGCCAGCGCCACCCGGAGGGGGAAGTGGGTGCGCCCGGTATTGGCGCCAAAGCAGACGTCCGCGAGCGGGACGCTCGGGTGTTGTTTGAACAGGTCTCGATAGGCCCGGACGGTGTCGCGCAGCGCGCCAGGTGTCCTGGCCGAGAGGGCGAGCAGATGCCGTGGGCGCTCCAGTTCCTCCGGAGACCGTGTCCGGGGAGCGGGAACGGGGGGCGCACTCTCGACGATGAGATGGCAGTTGGTGCCTCCAAAGCCGAAGGAGCTGACACCGGCCCGCCGGGGCTGACCGGTCCGGGTGGGCCAGGGATGGGCCTCCGTTGGGAAGCGCAGGGCGGTGCCGTCGAGTTGGAGGTGGGGGTTGGGCTCGGACAGGTGGAGGTGTCTGGGAATCCGGCCGTTCTCCAGGGAGAGGATGACCTTGATGAGACCCGCGACGCCGGCGGCGGACTCCAGGTGGCCGATGTTCGTCTTGACGGAGCCCACCCAGCAGGTCTGCTGAGCGGGGCGGCCGGGAAGGAGGACGGCCTTGAGGGCGTCGACCTCGATCGGGTCCCCCAGCCGCGTGCCCGTGCCATGGGCCTCGACGTAGTCGATCTGATGCGCTGCGACTCCCGCATCCTCCAGGGCTTGCCGGATGACGGCCTGCTGCGCGAGGCCGTTGGGCGCCGTGAGGCCATTGGTGCGGCCGTCCTGGTTGACGGCGGAACCACGGAGGACCGCCCAGATGGGGTCTCCATCGGCCAGGGCCGCCGAGAGGCGTTTGAGCACCAGCAGGCCACAGCCCTCGCTGCGGACGTAGCCATCCGCCGCGGCGTCGAAGGTCTTGCACCGGCCGTCCGCGGCCATCATGCGCCCTTGGGAGAACGCCACGGTCAGGTCCGGCGAGAGCAGGGCGTTGACCCCGCCCGCGAGCGCCAGGTCACACTCCCGCTGGCGAAGGCTGCGGCACGCCAGGTGGACGCTCACCAGGGACGAGGAGCAGGCCGTGTCCACGGCGAGGCTCGGCCCTCTCAAGTCGAAGAAATAGGACAGACGATTGGCGGCGATGCTGCTGGCATTGCCGGTGCCCATGTAGATGTCGGGCAACCGGCTCTCCCGGACCTGCAGGCGTGCATAGTCATTGGTGCTGATGCCCACGAAGACGCCCGTCTTGCTGCCCGCCAGCGTCCCGGGCACGAGGCCCGCGGACTCCCAGGCCTCCCAGGCGACCTCGAGCAACAATCGTTGCTGGGGGTCCATGCTCGCGGCTTCCCGGGGGGAGAGGGAGAAGAAGGCCGCGTCGAAGCGCTCAATGCCTTCCAGGAAACCTCCCCAGCGGGTGCTCATCTTGCCGGGCGTGCCGGGCACGGGGGAGTACCAGGCCTTGGGGTTCCAACGCTCGGGGGGCACTTCCCGGATGGCATCGTGCCCGCTGTCCAGCAGGGCCCAGAATTCCTGGGGCGACCTGGCGCCGGGGAAGCGGCAGGCGACGCCGATGATGGCAATGGCGTGCTCATCCTCCTCGGGGCGTACGTTCGGGGAACTCGCGGCCCGAGGTGCGGAGGGCTGTGAGGCCAGATGCTCGCTCAGGGCGCGTGGGCTCGGGTACTCCCAGAGCAGCGTGGGAGACAGCGTTCGGCCGAGCCACTCCTCCAACTCTCCCGAGAGCGTGACGGCCTCGCGGGAGGACACGCCACTGGATGCGAAGGGCTCCTGCGCGTCGAGGTCCTCGCGCGGGATGCCACTGCACGCGGAGATCTTCTGGAGCAGCCACTCTTCAATCTCCTTGGCACCAGGCATGTCCATGATGGGATGGGCTCCAGATGGGGAAGAGGAGGGAGGTGGAGGGCGGCTACGTGGGGGACTTCGTCCGGCTCTCCAGGTACGTCTGCCTGCATGCGAAGCGTTGGAGCTTCCCGCTGGAGGTTTTGGGAAGTGTCCGGGGCTCCAGGGCCATGGCGTCATACAGACGCAGGCTGTGCTCCCGGGCGACCGCGCGGCGCATGTTGCTCAAGATGGAGCCATGGACCTGCTGGCGCTCCGCTTCGGGGAGGGACTCCCGGAACTCGTACAGGACAACCAGCTTCTCCTGGCGCTCGTCCTCGATGGAGAAGGCGGCGCAGCAGCCGGGGCGGATGCGCGAGTCGCTCTGCTCGATGGTCCGCTCGATGTCTTGTGGCGCGTGATTGGCGCCGTCGATGATGATGAGATCCTTGATCCTCCCCAGCACGTACAGCTCGCCATCCACCAGGGAACCCAGGTCTCCCGTCCGCAGGAAGGGGCCCTCCTGGGTGTCGGCCAGTCGTGCGCCGAAGGACTCCCGCGTTGTCTCGGGTTGGTGCCAGTAGCCCTGGGCGACGCTGGGACCGGAGAGCCAGATTTCTCCCACCTCGCCCGGCGCGCAGGGCCTGCCCGTCTCGGGCGAGACGATTCGGACCGTCTGCCCCGGGATGGGCTGCCCGCTGGAGGTACAGGTGAGGCCCTCGGCCTGGGGCCCCGCTGTGACCAGCTTGCGCTCATGCTTCAGGATGGCGGCATCCACCTGGAGGGTGGTGGCACCCCGGGAGGCGGGACCGCCGGAGACGATCAGCGTGGCTTCGGCCAACCCGTAACAGGGAAAGAAGGCCTTCGGGTCGAAGCCGACGGGCGCGAAGACTTCCGAGAACCGGCGCAAGGTTTCATGGCGGACCGGCTCGGCTCCGTTGAAGGCCACCCGCCAGGAGCTCAGGTCCAGGCCCCGGAGTTGCTCGGGGGTGGCCCTGCGGGCACAGAGCTCATACGCGAAATTCGGCCCGCCACTGATGGTGGCCCGGGAGGCGGTAATGGCCCTCAACCAGCGCAGCGGATTCTGCAGGAAGTGCATGGGAGACATCAGCACCGAGGGAAAGCCCCCGTAGAGCGGGTGCAGGATGCCGCCAATCAGCCCCATGTCGTGATAGGGCGGCAGCCAGATGACGGCGAGGCTTTGCCGGGTGTGCTGGCATCTCTCGCAAATCAATTGGCAGTTGTGGATGAGGTTGGCGTGGGTGATCGCCACGCCCTTGGGCGTTCCCGTCGAGCCAGATGTGTACTGGAGAAAGGCGAGCCGTTTGGGGGTGAGGTCCGGATCCTCCCAACGGGCCGCCAGGGCGGACGACACCTCCTCGAGCGCCATCCAGGAGAGCCCGGCCAGCGAGCTGTCCTGTCCAATGAAGGCTTGGGCGAACTCGAGGATGTCGGCCGACGTCAACACCAGGGCCGGACGCGCATCCTGCAGAATCGCTCTCAGGCGCAGCAGGGTGCGCTCGAGCTGTCCTGGTGCTGGTGGGTACAAGGGGACCGCGATGGCGCCCGCGTAAAGGCAACCCCAGAAGGCACGGACGTAGGCCAGGCCTGGCGGGAAGAGGAGGAGCACGGGCCGTCCCTGAGCCCCTCGCTCCTGCAGCGCGGCGGCGATGCTCCGCGCCTCGGTCTCCAACTCCCGGTAGGTGAGGGTTTCTGCTTGCTGCTCTCCATCCACTAGAAATGTATAGGCGGTGGTGTCTGGTTGTTGACACGCGTGGTGGCGGAGGACGTCGATGAGATGGCCATACGGCGGACTCTCAAGGTCGGAACGCATGGACGGACCTACTTGGAAAGAGTTCACCCTTGGAAATAGTTCACCCTGAGTGTGGGATGGACATGACTGTAGGTGTGAATCATCCATCATCGCTGCAAAGCGTCATCGGCTGGTTGGATGGTGGGCAGCCAGGCGGCTTCCGGCTCACGGGCCTCAGCGGCCCCGGGCTCGGATGGCGATCTTGCAGTTCAGCGCGTGATGGACGAGGAGGCGTGGCGACCGTCGCTTTGAGAGAGGAGCGAGACATGTCCAGAGCCCTCACCCGGAAGAAGAAGTGGTGGGAGTCGGCGGTATTCTATGAGGTGTTCTTGCGGAGCTTCTGTGATGGCAACGCAGATGGGATAGGGGATCTCCCAGGCCTCATCCGCCGGTTGGACTATCTCCAGGAACTCGGGATTGACGCCCTCTACCTTTCCTCGCACTACCCATCCCCCTTTCGCGATGGGGGATTCGACATCACGGATTTCCGCGGTGTGGATCCGGCGTACGGGACCCTCGAGGATTTCAAGCGCCTCCTGGACGAGGTGCATGACCGGGGGATGTATCTCGTCATCGACTTCGTGTTGAATCACACCTCGGATCAACACCCCTGGTTCCAGGAGTCGCGCTCCAGCCTCGGCAATCCCAAACAGGACTGGTACGTGTGGCAACCTCCCGTGGAGGGTGGGCCTCCCAACAACTGGCAATCGGTGTTCCACCACTCCGCCTGGGAGTTCGATTCACAGGCGGGCCGGTACTACTACCACTTCTTCTTGAAAGAGCAGCCGGATCTCAACTGGCGCAACCCGGAGGTCCAGGAGGCCATGCTGGGATGCATGCGGTTCTGGCTGGACCTGGGGGTGGATGGCTTCAGGCTGGATGCTGTTGGCACGGTCTTCGAGTCGCCCGCGCTGGAAGACTTCCCAGCCGAATACACCTTGAGCCTGGAAGAGCAGGTTCAAGAGCTGCGCGCGAGTTTTCCCAAGCCACCGGGCATCGAGATCCTGGCCTACCTGGGCTTCAAGCGGGAGCAGATGTTCAAGTATCAGTGGGAGCAGCCCGAGACCCATGCCTTGATGAGCGTGTTCCGGTCGCTCGTGGACGAGTACGGGGATCGGGTGCTGCTGGGGGAGACCGATCGCTGTGTGTATTACGGCAATGGCACGGACCGGCTGCACCTCATCTTCAACTTTCCGCTGTTCGAGAGTTCGAGCCTGAATCCCCCCTGGGTCCGGCTCAACCAGCGAGACCGCGCGGCCCAGATGCCACCAGGAGCCTGGCCATGCAACACACTGGGGAACCACGATACGTCACGCGTCTACACCCGCTATGCCAATGGAGAGCATGACGAACAGTTGACCCGATTGCACACGGCGCTCCTGCTCACGCTGCGAGGCACGCCCTTCCTCTACTACGGGGATGAGATTGGAATGAGGGACCTGGACCTGCGCGGGGTCGAGCAGTTCCGGGACGTCCAGGGCATTCTGGCGTACCGGGTGATGACCGGGACGTTCCGGGTTCCTGACGAGGAGGCACTCGCGCTGTCCAACTTCCTCTGCCGCGATAAGTGCCGGGCACCGATGCAGTGGGATGAATCGGCCAACGGAGGGTTCTGCCCGGACGGTGTTGAGCCGTGGCTGCCGGTACATCCGAGTTACGCGCGAGAGGTCAATGTGACACGGCAGTTGGAAGACGCGGGCTCGTTGTTGAGCTTCGTGAGAAGACTTCTGCGGGTGCGACGGCAAACGCCCGCGCTCCAGGTGGGGACGTATGAGTCCGTCGAGCCAGAGTCCAAGGAGTATCTGGCGTTCTGGCGGAGCCACGAAGGCCAACGGTGCTTGGTGGTGCTCAACATGTCGGACGGAGAGCAGGCACTCCAGGTCGAGCATGGTGCGGCACGCATGGACGTGTTGTTCTCGAGCGAGCCGGGTGGGCCCGTCGAGCGCAACGCGCGGCATCTCGTGCTGGCGCCCTTCGAGATTCTCATCCTGGAGTGACCCACCTGCTCGGCGTTGAACTCGCCCCCCCTCAGCCGGGCGTTTTCGTGGGCAGCAGGGCCAGCACGCGGGCGAGCACCGCGACGCCCTCCTCGTACTCGTCGAGGCCGATGTGTTCGTGGGGGGTGTGGTCCAGGGCGGAGTCTCCAGGCCCGTAAGCGAGGGTGGGCACCTGCCACGCCGCCGCCACGGTGTTCCAGTCCGAGGTCCCCGTCTTCAGCCGGAGCGTCGGACGTGCCCCCCGCTCGCGGATGGCGCGCTTGAAGGACCGCGAGAGCTCGTCGTTCCCATCCGTACTCACCGCCCCCTTGTGGGAGAGGGCCTTCACGGTGACACCGCGAACCGCGCCCAGGAGAGCCAGCAGCCGCTCGCCATCGCTCGCCGGCCCAGTGCGGACGTTCACGCTGGCCCGGGCCCACTCCTCGGTGTCCGTCGAGCCGGTCTGAAACGCGGTCAACGAGGGGAGGTTCTGCTCGAAGAGGGGACGCTCCCGGTTCCACACGTCGCAGTCCCCGCGCAGCTTGTTCCACGCCTCGACGACGTGCTCGGCGGCGGCACGGTAGTCCCGGCTCGCCGTGTGGCGCCGGCTCGCCCGGTACTCGAGCTCGGCCCGGACGAGTCCCTTGTACCCGATGGTGACCGCATGGGCCCCGCTCGGCTCCCCATTGATGACGTAGTCCGGGCGGTAGCGCTCGCGGACGTGGAACGCGCCGCGCGTAATGGCCACCTCCTCCTCGACGCACCCGAGCAGCAGGAACTTCTTCCCGGCGCGCTCGCTCTCCTCGAGCAACTCGACCGCTTCGATGAAGGCGCCGATCGCCCCCCTTGGCATCCACGGTGCCACGCCCGAAGAGGCGCCCGTCCTCGATGCGCACCGGTACCTCGCCGGGCACCGTGTCGATGTGGCCGAGCAGCGCGATGCACGTGTCGCCCTCGCCCAGGCTGGCGATGGTGTTGCCCACCTCGTCGGTGTGCGCGCGCCAGCCGCGGTGCTCCAGCTGGGCGGCGAGGGCGCGGGAGAAGGCCTGCTCGTGGTGGCTGGGGCTGTACTGCTCCACCATCCACTTGAGGAACTCGATCGTCTTCTCACGTGCCCGCATTGGCCGCGTCCTTCCGGGGGAGGGTGAACTTCGTGCCGGACTCCTCGGTGAGGGCGACGAACACGGGCCGGGGAACGCGAGAGGAGCTCACGTACACCGAGGGGACTCCGCCCTGGAGCGCCTTGCGCGCGGCGTCCAGCTTGTACCGCATGCGTCCGGCCGCCAGCTGCATGCAACCTTCCACGTCGTCGCTTCGCCGCACGAGCGTCAATGGCTCGTTCGGGTTCTCCAGCAGGCCCGGCACGTTCGACAGCATCACGAAGGCCCGGGCACCGAGCGCGGTGGCGATGGACGCGGCGACCTGGTCCGCGTCGGCGTTCACCAGGACGCCGTCCTCCGTGACCGCGGGAGGGCAGAGGACGGGCACGTGGCCCTGCTCCAGCAGCACTCCCAACAAGCCCGTGTTCACCGAGGTGATCTCCCCGGCCAGGTGCTCGCGGTCGATCCGGACGCGCCCGTTGTCGTTGATCTTCAGCGGAGGCCGGCGCCGGGCGATGAGCACCCGTCCGTCCGCACCGCACATCCCGAGCCCGGAGATGCCTCGCTCCCCGAGCGCCAGGACAATGCGTTTGTTCACCTCGCCCACCCACGCCATCATCAGGATGCGCAGGGTGGTGGCGTTGGTGAGGCGCACGACGTTGCCGGTGGGCGTGGTCACCTCGGGGCGCTCGAGTGAGTAGAGCTTCAGCAGGCGCTCTCCGGCGTCCGAGCCCCCATTCACCACGATGACGCGCTCACCCTGGCGGACGAGCTCCGCGACGTCATCGCAGACGTTCTCGAGATCCACTCCCGCGGCGCCGCCGATCTTCACCACGATGGGGCCGCTCATCCGATCACACTCGCGCCACCATCGACGAGCTGCACCGTGCCCGTGATGAACGAAGCCCGCTCGCTGGCGAGGAAGGTGGCGGCGGCGGCGAACTCCTCGGGGAGCCCCACCCGGCGCATGGGAATATGGGCCGCCATGGCGCGCAGCCCGGCGTCCACGTCCCCCTCGGCTCCGGCGGTGCGCTCGACCGGGGGCGTGCGGGTGTAGCCGGGGGCCAGGACGTTGACGGTGATGCCGCAGTCCCCCAGCTCCTGCACGAGCGCCGAGGCGAATCCAACGATGCCCAGCCTCGAGAAGCCCGAGAGGGCGAACCGGGCCACGGGCCGGACCACTGTCTCGGACGTGATGAAGAGCAGGCGCCCCCACCGGGCCTCCTTCATGTAGGGGAGGGCGGCGAGGGCCAGGCTGATGGGGGGCAGGAGCACCGCGTCCACGGCGTCCCGGTAGGCCTCGACTCCGAACTTCGTCGCCGGGCCCGGGGGAGGCCCGCCGCTGTTCGTCACCGTGATGTGGAGGGCCCCCAGGGTGCCGGCGGCCTCCTCCACCCAGTGGCGGACGGCGCCGGGGTTCTTCAGATCCACCGCCGTCGCGAGCACCCGGCCGCGGGCGATCTCCTTCAACCGGCGCTCGGCCCGGGCGAGCTTCTCCGGGTCCCTCGCGCCGATGGCGACATGGGCGCCCTCCTTCGCCAACTCCTCGGCGACGGCGAGCCCGAGCCCGCTCGAGCCTCCCGCGATGAGCGCGACCCTACCTGCCAGTCCCAGTTCCACGGGCGTCCTTCCGGGTGTCTTGGTTCGCGGCCACCGAGCCCACGCTCCTCGGGGCCAGGGTGCGCGGGGGTTGGAAGTAGCCGTAGCGGGCCATCAGCGGCCACGACAGCGCCTGCGTGAGGGCCCTCGCCCTGGAGGGCAGCTCCTTCCGCCACGCGTCGTCCTCCGGACGCAGGAGCGTGGGCCCACTGCGGAAACGGTCCGGATTGCCGGTGACGGTGTGATTCTTCCCCAGGTTCACCGTCCGTCCCTGCACGGGATTGGCCGCGCCCTCCTCGCCGACGAGCCTGAGCAGCCCCTCCACCACGGTGGCGGGATCGGCGATGAAGTCCTCATAGCGCAGGAAGAACGAGCGCTCGGGCGCGTTCCGGATGACGGCCTCGGAGGCGAGGTTGAACCCGACCCAGTAGGCGGTGCTTCGGAACGTGGACATGGGGACGACGTACTGCTTCGTCTTCGTCCAGGAGTGCGCGGCGGCGCGCGGATCCCTCACCAGATAGAGGTAGTAGGGCGTGATTCCCTCCACGTGCGCAAGGAGCGCCGCCTCGGACGGGAGCTTGCCGCTGTCCACGATGGTGTGGCTGCCGGTCGCCTTGGCGATGGCGTGGTAGGCCCGGCTCAACGTGGCGGCATACCCGCGGACGTCCTCCGAGCGGGTGCCCTGCCGGAGGATGTTCCACGTGTGCCGCGTCCGGACGGCTTTCGTCTGGCGCTTCACGACTTCCCGGGCGTGGGATGCGGGCGTCTGGCCCGGGGGGGTCTCCTCCTCGAGCACCTTCGACCAGATGCCGCAGCGGGTCAGTGCTTCCCCGCAGCCGCAGAAGGTGTTGGAGCCGTTTCCGTAGGCATTCTTCCAGAGGAAGCTGAGCTCACCGGTGTGGAAGAAGCCCTTCACCTCGTTGAGCACGTTGCCGATGATGGTGCTGCCGTTGCGGCACCAGCCGGTGATGTAGAGAACCTTGAGATTGTCTCGAGACACGCGCGTCCCCTGTCCTGTCTGCTGTCAGACCAGCGATGCGACGTAGAAGTGCGTGGGCAGGTGGACCACGAGGGCCTCGTAGATCTCCCCGCACACGGCCAGCCCCTCGCGCGGAAAGATGCCCTTGGGGGGCTCGGCGAAGCGGATGACGGAGCGGCCGCTGTCGAAGATGGTCGCGGCGGCGGTGTAGTCCCCGACGATGATGGTGCCCGGGTTGACCATGCGCGCGCGGGCGATGCGGACGCCCATGTCCGCGAGGTCTCGCAGCAGGCCGCTCTGCCCGACGAAGTAACGGTAGTAGTCCGCCGGATTCATGAGGATGCCGTCGGCCGAGCCGCCCACCTGCTCCACGCGATCACACGCCGCCAGGAGCGAGGCGATCGGCGTCTCGCGTGCCGCCAGCCGGGTGACGCCTGGCGTCTCCAGCAGCCCGCGCACGCGCTCGCCGCCAGGGCCACGTGCCAGGGCCTGGTTCTCCGCCGTGCACAGGCGCACCAGGAGCCGGTAGTCGATGAACGTCGCGAGCGCCTCGGGGTCATCCAGCAGGGCGGGATTCACCTGCACCCACGCCGTGGTCGGCTTCAGCTCCGCCTTGTCCGAGTGGAACTCGAACGTGGCCTCCTGCCGGAGCTGCGCATCGATGACCTGCTCGGTGATGGCGGACTGGGGACGCGTCTCGTACCAGTACTTGACCTGGGGCTGCTCGGTCTTCACGACCTTGAAGAGGCCGCGCACCGCGATACGGGGGCGGCGCTTGAAGCCTGGGAAGGAGTCGGTGATCGTCGTGGAGAACTCCACGGACGCCTTCGTGCCCTGAGAGACAACCGCCGCGGCAAAAGCCCGCCCGGGGGACAGCTCGGTCCCCGCGGTTCCATTCGTGCTCATGTGTTTCTCCCTGTGGTTCAGATGGGATGCAGGCCGCGGAATCCGAGGCCTTCGGTCTCGGGTCGCCCGAGCATCAGGTTGATGGCGTGGACGGCCGTTCCCGCCGCGCCCTTCACCAGGTTGTCGATCGCCACGTTCACGACGATCCGGCCCCGCTCCGTGTCCACGTCCACGGCGAGGTCGCAGTAGTTCGTCCCCTGGAGCGGACCCGGCTCGGGGAAGGGCGAGGCGCTCGTGTTCGGCCGGATGAGCCGCACGAAGGGCTTCTCGCGGTAGGCGGTGGCGATGGCCCGCAGAGGCTCGTTCTCGTCGATGGGCCTGGAGGCGAAGCCGTGCACCGTGGCGAGGATGCCGCGCACGCTCGGCACGGCCGTGGCGCTGAAGTGCACGCTCGGGCGCGTCTGGGTGAGCCGCTCGACGACGTTTTCGATCTCCCCGGTGTGCCGGTGCCCCACCGCCCGGTAGCAGCGGAGGGCCGAGGCGCGCTCGGGGTGGTGGGACGAGCGGTCCGGCGTGGCGCCACCGCCGGAGGAGCCTGTCTTCGCGTCCACGACGAGCTCCGGCTTCACCAGGCCGGCGCGCACCAGCGGGAGGATACCCAGCAGTGAGGCGTGCGCCATGCACCCGGGCACCGCGACGTAGCGGGCCTCGGGAAGCTCCTGGGCGGTCCACTCCGGGAGGGCGTAGACGAAGCGCGGCACGTCCGCGGGCCTTGGGTGCTTCTTGTACCAGCGCTCGTGGTCCGCCGGATCCAACCGGAAGTCCGCGCTGAGATCCACGACGCGGCCCGTGAGCTCGCGCACCCGGGCCCAGCGCTGGATGAGGCCCCCCTGGGGCATGCAGCTCACCAGCAGGTCGCACGGCCCCAGCGCGTCATGGGGGACGAAGCGCAGCGCGCTCATGCCCCGGAGGTGGGGGTGGGGGAAGTCGAGGCGCTTGCCCGCGAACTGATCCGACGTGGCCTGGACGACTTCCACGCCCGGGTGGGCGAGCAACAGGCGCAGCAGCTCGCCTCCCGTGTAGCCCGAGGCTCCGAAGACGGCCACGCGCGTCATGGGTGCACCCCGGCGGCGTAGTCCGCGATCAGCTCCGGCAACGGAATCTGGGTGAATTCGATGCTCCGCGCGAACTCGACGCAGTGGTTCACCTCGTTCACGAGGATCTCCCCGCTTCGCGTCTCCAGGAGATCCACGGCCGCGATGTCCGCCCCGACGGCCTCCGCCGCGCGCTCGGCGAGCTTCGCGTGTGATTCCGGCACCTCATACCGCTCGGGCACCGCTCCGCGCGCGGTGTTCGTCACCCAGTGCTCCGAGCGCCGGCGGATGCCTCCCACCGCCTTGCCCATCACATAGACGCGCAGGTCATAGCCCGGCTTGTCGATGTATTGCTGGACGAGCGCGACATGGTCCGAAGCACTGCCCGTCTCGAAACGCATCTGCATGAGGCCCTCGGCCGCGCTGCGTCCGTCGATGCGCGCGACCATGCGTCCCCACGAGCCCACCGCTGGCTTCGTCACCACGGGGTAGCCCTTGCGCTCGATCTCCGCGACGCAGGCCTCCTCTTCGAAGCCCGCGAACGACCACGGCATGGGCACCCCGTGGGCGGCCAGCGCGAGCGTGGTGAGGATCTTGTCCCCGCACGTGGTGATGGCCTTGGAGCTGTTCACCACGCGCGCTCCCTTCACCTCCAGGATGGCCGCCAGGTAGCGGGAGCGGGTGAGTGACATGCTCCGCATCAGGACGACGCTGCCGCCGGTCCAGCGCTCCGCGTCCAACGGAAGGACGAGATCCGCGTCCTGGTGGAGCTCGACGGCGCAGTCCCGCTTGCGGAGCGCGTCGAGGATCATCCGTTCTTCCGTGCGCAACCGTGTGTAGACCAGATCGATCTTCTTCATGGACGTACGAGCGGCTCCATCCGCCAACACAATGCTTGATGAGGTGATCTCGATGAACCGCTCGCGCCACCAGGGCCTACTCGCCCCAGTCCTCCTCGACCTCGGGCGCCTCGGCGAACCGGAGGGGCTTCACGCCAATCACCTCGAGCTCGGCGGAGCAGCCCTCGCAGGTGACGACCTCGCCCTCCATGTAACCGTCCCCGGTGATCTCGAAGGCACACGTGGGGCACCCGTTGATTCCCGCGACATCCTTGGCATCCATCTGCTTCTGCAGCTGCATTCGCTCCTCCTTCAGACAGGTTTCAGTGATGGCTCTTGGGGACGCGACAACGTGACGAGGATGCGCTCGGCCACCGCCGCGCCCTCGAGCCCGTGCCCGCGCAGCAGCGACTCGTGGGAGCCCGCGAGCGGGTCGTAGCGATCCTGGATGCCGATCCGGAGCACCTGGCGGGCGGGTCCGTGCGTGCACACCGTCTCGCACACCGCACCTCCGAGCCCGCCGAGGATGTTGTGCTCCTCCACCGTGACGAGCAGCCGCGTCCGCTCCGCCGTCTCGAGGATGGCCGCCTCGTCGAGCGGCTTGAGCGTGTGCAGGTTCACCACGCGCGCCGAGACACCCTGGCCCTCCAGGAGCCGGGCCGCCTCCAGCGCGACGGAGACCCCAACCTCCCCGTGGGCGATCAGCCCCACGCCGGTTCCTTCCCGGAGGCAGAGCGCCCGGCCGAGCGCGAAGCCCTCGCGCGGCTCCTCCAGCCGGCTCACCCGGTTGCGGCCGAGCCGCATGTAGACCGGGCCGTCGTATTGGATCATCTCGCGCGTGGCGAGGATCGTCTCGAGCCCATCCGCCGGGGAGAACACCGTCATGCCCGGCATGGCCCGGAGGATGGCGAGATCCTCGATGGCGTGGTGGGTGGGCCCGAAGAACGCGCCCGAGACGCCGCCATAATCACAGACGAGCTTCACGTTGGCCCGCGGGTAGGCCATGGCGAGGCGCACCTGCTCGCAGGCCCGCATCGCCCCGAAGGGCGCGAAGGTGTGCGCGAAGACGACGTGACCCACGTGCGCCATGCCGCACGCCATGTCGAGCATCGTCGCCTCGCAGATGCCCAGGTTGAAGTAGCGGCCCTTGTGCCGGGCCTCGAAGGGGTCTCCTCCGCCACCGAGATCCGCCTCCAGCAGCACGAGCCGGGGGTCCTGTTCGGCGAAGCGCGCGAGGGCATGCCGGAAGATCTGCCGGTTGGAAAGCTTGGGATTCTCCCGCAGCCAGGCTTCCGGGGCGCTCGCGAGATCCGCGCCACCCGTCTGGGTGTCGTTCATGGGGTCTCTCCCATGGACAGGAGCGCGCGCCGGAGCTGCTCGGGAGAGAAAACGGCGTAGTGGGGGCCCTTGCCCTTGAACAGGGGCACGCCCGCGCCCTTCTGGGTTTTCGCGATGATGGCGCGTGGGGCCGTCCCGGTGGCGGGGGCCTCCAGCGCCTGGCACAGCGCCTGGAGATCGTGCCCGTCCACCTCCAGGGCCTCGAACCCGAACATGAGCAGCCGATCCGCGAGGGCCGCCTGCGTGAGGATGGACTCCGTCGGGCCGTCGTTCTGGCCACCGTTCCGGTCGATGATGACCGTCAGATTGGACAGACGTTGATGGGAGGCCACCTGCAGGGCTTCCCAGTTGGAGCCCTCGCCCATCTCGCCATCACCACAAATGACATAGACACGGTTGGGCAGATCCTTGAGCCGGTAGCCGAGCGCGAGCCCCGTGCCCAATCCCAGTCCATGCCCGAGGCTCCCGGTCGAGAAGTCCACCCCGGGAACCTTTGCATTCACATGACCCGTGAAGCGGCTCCCCTCCGCGTTGTAGCGTTGGATGAGTTCCTCGGAGTCGAAGAAGCCAAACTCGGACAGGGCAGCATACAGCCCCGCCGCGGCGTGTCCCTTTGACAGGATGAGGTGGTCCCGTCC
This sequence comes from Archangium sp., assembly GCA_035645295.1. Classification (GTDB taxonomy): domain Bacteria; phylum Myxococcota; class Myxococcia; order Myxococcales; family Myxococcaceae; genus Archangium. The sequence goes on along the minus strand of DASQMW010000149.1, from coordinate 19,887 downwards.
CTCCCAACCGGGGGCGCTGGGATTGATTTTCATGACACGCCCGAGGAGCGCCACGAGGAGCTCCACGAGGGAGAGTGAGCCACCGAGATGGCATCCGGCCGGGGTGGCCGCGAGCCGGACGATGAGCCGCCGGATGTGTCTCGCGTGGGCCTCGAGCGGTCCCAGGACGTCATCCCCTGGGGCCTCGAGACGAGCGTTTGTCGTTGCTGCGGTCATCGAGCGAGTCATGGCGGTGGGGGGGCAATTCCTGACTTCGATGTTTCTCGCGGCTTTACTGTATAGGGAATCGAACGATGCCTCGTCAATGTGTGAACTTGGCGGTGGATGCAAAAAAATACGACATTGGCCAGCCGTGAAGAAAGTGTTAGGGCTTGAAAGTCCAAATCACATAAAAAGACACACTCAGGGAGAGATCGAAATGGCGGAGAAGTTCGGCAACACTGCCGCGCGAGTTCATGGCTCGGCCTATCGTCAGAGAGGTTGGTGGCGCGACGAGACGGTTGTCGATGACCTTCGCCGGGCGATCCAGAACCACCCGGACAAGACGGCGATCATCGCGGCCCGGTACTTCGCGAGGGATGTCACGCGCATCAGCTACGCGGAACTGGGCCGCTACATGGACCGGTTCGCCGGGGCCCTGCGTGAGCTGGGCGTCGGGCGCGAGCAGCTCGTCGCCGTGCAGCTCCCGAACTGGTGGCAGTTCACGGCCGTTGCCCTGGCATGCGCGCGGATCGGCGCGGTGCTCGCGCCCATTCCTCCCGACTACCGGCGGCGCGAGGTGGAGTTCATCCTCGGCAGGACCGAGGCGCCCGTCTACATCGGCCCCGCGAGCTGGACCGGCTTCTCACACCGCGACATGCTCCGGGAGATGGCTCCGGCGCTGCCGGCGCTGCGCCACCGGATCTTCCTCGGGGCGGGGAGCGGCCTGTCCGACGGTGAGCTGGATTTCGACGCCCACTTCGTCGCCAACAAGTGGGAGGAGCGCTACCCCTCCAGCTCCCTGGACGAGCTGACGGCCCGGGCGGATGACGTGTTCAACGTGCTCTACACGTCTGGCACGACGGGCGAGCCCAAGGGCGTGGTCCACTCGTACAACACGAACTACGCCATCACCCGCGCGCTCAACGAGACGATGGGGCTGGGCGCGGACGACGTCGTCTCCCTGCCGAGCCTCCTCACCGCCTCGAGTGGCTTCACGTATCTCTTCCAGATGCCCGTCCTGCTCGGGGCGACGGCCGTCTACCTGGACGTGGCGGATCCCGACTTCCACCTGAAGCTCATCGAGGAGCAGGGGATCTCGTTCATGTATGGGATTCCCACGTATTACCTGAACATGCTCGCGTCGCAGAAGCGCCGGCCCCGGAAGGTCAGCACGCTCCGGTGTCTGGCCACGGGGTCCACGCCCGTGCCTCCCCACCTCATCGCCGCGGTGCGTGAGGTTTTTGGCGTCCGGCTGCACACGCTCTGGGGAATGACCGAGAACGGCGCCGTCACCATCACCCGCAACGAGGACCCTCCCGAGTGGCCGGCGAACAGCGACGGCGCTCCCGTTCCCTGGATGGAGGTGAAGATCGCTCCGGCCCTCTCCGAGGATGGGACGCCCTTCCCGGATGGCGCGGGCCGGCTGCTGGTCCGCGGTGCGAGCCAGTGCCTCGGGTACTTCAAGCGCGAGGACATCTACAACGCGTGTCTCGATGAGGAGGGCTGGTTCGACACGGGCGACCTGGCGCGCGACGACGGTCGCGGGGGCATCCGCATCGCGGGCCGGCTCAAGGACATCATCTTCCGGCACGGGCTGAAGATCCCCGTCGTCGAGGTCGAGTCCGCGCTGTATGCGCATCCCAAGGTGCGCGAGGTGGCCATCGTGGCCCACGCGGATGATCGGATTGGTGGCGAGCGGGTGTGCGCCGTCGTGGTGCCTCGCGAGGAAGCCCCCACCCTCAATGAGTTGCGCGACCACCTCCGCAAGGCCGGCATGTCCGTCTCGTACTGGCCGGATCGCCTGGAGATCATTTCCGAAATGCCGAAGACGCCCTCCGGGAAGATCCGGAAGTTTCTCCTGCGAGAGCGCTTGAAGGAGCAGCCCGGCAGTCCCGCCTGAGCCTGTCTTCCTCCTCTGTTTGAAGTCTTCCCGCTGCCTCCGGGCGGCGGGCACGGCCTTGCCATGCGCGCCCTTCCCCCTGGGGCGCGGATGTTTCTCACGTCCCCCCGTATCCGACTCAGGACTCCCAAGCCGCTATGAACGTGCGTCCCCCCTCCGAGAGAACTGGACCAAAGCCGGGCACGCGGCCGGTGCGCAGGCTTCCTCCGCTGGTGCCGATGCCCCGGAGCGTGGCCCCGCCGTTGTCCTTCGCGCAGCAGCGGCTGTGGTTCATCGACCAGCTCGAGCCCGGTGGCTTCACGTACAACGTTCCACTCGCCGCGAGGCTGAAGGGACCGCTCGATGTGGCGGCCCTCGAGCGGAGCCTGTCCGCGCTCGTCCAGCGGCACGAGGCGCTGCGGACGACGTTCCCCCAGGTGGAGGGACGGCCGGTGCAGCGGATTGCCGCGGACCTGGCGCTGACGCTGCGGGTGGAGGTTTTGGAGGGGCTTCCCGAAGCCGGGCGTGAGGCGGCGGTCCGGCGGCGGGTGGAGGAGGAGGCACGGCGGCCGTTCGACCTGGAGCGGGGTCCCTTGCTCCGGGTGGGGTTGCTGCGCCTGAAGGCGGACGAGCACGTGCTGCTGCTCGTGATGCACCATGCCATCTGCGATCTCTGGTCTCTGGGCGTGCTGGAGCGTGAGCTGTCCGCGCTGTACGCGGCGTTCTCCGCGGGTGGCGAGCCCGTTCCGGCGGCCCTGCCGGTGCAATACGCGGACTACGCGCTATGGCAGCGGGAGTGGCTGAAGGGCGAGGTGCTGGAGGCGCAGCTCGCGTGGTGGAAGCAGGCGCTGGCCGGGGCTCCACCGGCGCTGGAGCTCCCCACGGACCGGCCGAGGCCTCCGGTGCAGTCCTCGCGTGGCGCCCTCTTCGAGGTGGCGCTCCCTCCGGGCGTCTCTGGAGCGGTGCGGGAGCTGAGCCGGGAGGCGGGCGTCACGCCCTTCATGACCTATCTGGCGGGCTGGTACGGCCTGCTGGCGCGCTACAGCGGGCAGGCGGACCTCGTGGTGGGGACGCCCATCTCCGGACGCAACCGGCGCGAGCTGGAAGGACTCATCGGCTTCTTCGCCAACACGCTGGCGCTGCGGGTGCAGGTGTCTGGGGAGGCGAGCTTCCGGGCGCTGCTGGGCCGGGTGCGGGAGGCGTGTCTGGGCGCTTATGCCCACCAGGATGTGCCTTTCGAGCAACTGGTGGATGCGCTCCAGCCCGCGCGTGACCGGAGCCGCTCGCCGCTCTTCCAGGTCATGTTCCTCCATCAGGAGGCGGCGCCCTTCTCCGGGCTGTCGCTGCCCGGCGGAGTGGTGGAGGGGCTCTCCTTCGAGCCGGGAGTCGCGAAGTTCGACCTGACCCTGTTCGTGCGCGAGACAGCGGACGGGTTGGTAAGCGTCTGGGAATACAACACGGAGCTGTACGACGAGGCGACGGTGGCACGCATGGCGGCGCACTACGCGCGGCTGCTGGAGGGGGGCGTGTCGCGGCCGGAGCAGCGGCTGGCCTCGCTGCCTCTCATGGACGAGGCGGAGCGGCGGCGGGTGCTGGTGGAGTTCAACGACACCAAGGCGCTGTATGCCCCGGCCAGTGGGGTGCATGAGCTCTTCGAGGCGTGGGCGGACAGGACGCCGGAGGCGGTGGCCGTCAGCTTCGGGCAGGAGCGGCTCACCTATGGAGAGTTGAACCGCAAGGCCAACCGGCTGGCGCACCACCTGCGAGGGTTGGGCGTGGGGCCGGACGTGCCGGTGGGCCTGTGCGTCAAACGCTCGTTGGAGTTGGCGGTGGGCGTGCTGGGAATTCTCAAGGCCGGTGGCGCCTACGTGCCGCTGGACCCGGCCTATCCGGCCGAGCGCCTGGCGTTGATGCTGGGAGCCTCCCGGGCTCCGGTGCTGCTCACGCAACGGCACCTGGCGGACTCGCTGCCGGCCAGTGAGGCGAAGCGGTTGTTGCTGGACGTGGAGGAGGGGGCCTGGGCCGGGTGCGCCGAGGCCAACCCGGAGCGGGTGTCGGGCCCCGAGGCGCTGGCGTACGTCATCTACACCTCGGGCTCGACGGGAGTGCCCAAGGGGGTGGCCATGCACCACCGGCCGCTGCTCAACCTCATTCGCTGGCAGGTGGAGCGCTCGGCGGAGAAGCCCAGGACGCTGCAGTTCTCGGCACTGAGCTTCGACGTGAGCTTCCAGGAGATGTTGTCCACGTGGGGAGCGGGTGGAGAGCTGGTGCTCATCGCCGAGGAGCTGAGGCTGGAGGCCAGGGCGCTGCTGGAGAAGATGGACAGCAGCGGGGTGCAGAGGCTGTTCCTGCCCTTCGTGGCGCTGCAGAACCTGGCGGAGGAGGCGGACAGGGAAGGGCTGGCACCCAGGGCGCTCAAGGAAGTCATCACGGCCGGAGAGCAGCTGAGGGTGACGCCCGCGCTGCGCCGGCTGATGAAGAGGCTGGGAGGGGTGCTGGAGAACCAGTACGGCCCGACGGAGACGCACGTGGCGACGGCGTACCGGCTGGAGGGGGAGCCGGAGCAGTGGCCCGAGGTGCCGAGCATCGGCGGGCCCATCGCCAACACGAGCGTGCACCTGTTGGACGGCAACGGAGAGCCGGTGCCGGTGGGAGTGGTGGGGGAGCTGTACATCGGAGGTGTGGCGGTGGCGCGGGGCTACCTGCACCGGCCGGAGCTGACGCAGGAGCGTTTCGTCCCGGACGGGTACGGGGCGAAGCCGGGAGGGAGGCTGTACCGGACGGGGGACTACGCCCGGTACCTGGCGGACGGGAGCATCGAATTCCTGGGACGCAAGGACGCGCAGGTGAAGGTGCGAGGCTTCCGCATCGAGCTGGCGGAAGTCGAGGCCGTGCTCGCCCGGTACCCGGCAGTACGGGACTGCATCGTGGAGGCGAAGGAGGGGGGCGCCGGGGGCAAGAGGCTGGTGGCCTACGTGGTCCCCGCTGCGCCCATTTCCCCTCGCCCTCCGGGAGAGGGACGGGGTGAGGGTGCCGAGTCCCCCGGGTTGAAGCCCGAGGAACTGCGGACCTGGCTGAAGCAGAGGCTGCCCGAGTACATGGTGCCCTCGGCCTTCGTGCGCCTGGAGTCCTTCCCGCTGACACCCAGCGGAAAGGTGGATCGCAAGTCCCTACCGGCGCCGGAGGTCTCCCGGCACGAGCCCTCGCGCTCGCTCGTGGGTCCTCGCACGGCACTGGAGCTCCAGCTCGTCCGACTCTGGGAGGAGCTGCTGGGCATTCATCCCATTGGCGTCCAGGACAACTTCTTCGAGCTGGGAGGCAACTCGCTGCTGGTCATCCGGCTGCTGTCGCGCATCCGGGCGGTCACGGGGCGAAACCTGCCGGTGGCGGCGCTGTTCCAGAACGCGACGGTGGAGCACCTGGCGGGCCTGCTGCGCGAGGAGGCCGGGCCATGGTCTCCGCTGGTGGAGCTCAAACGGGGCGGAGAGAAGCGGCCCTTCTTCTGCGTCCACCCGGTGGGAGGCACCGTCCTCGGCTACGTGGAACTGTGCCGCGCCTTGGCCCCGGAGCAGCCCGTCTACGGGTTGCAGTCGCGGGGGCTCGAGGGAGAGCCGGAGCCCTGCGACTCGGTGCAGGAGATGGCGGCGCTCTACCTCGAGGCCATCCGCACCGTTCAGCCGCGGGGGCCCTACCTCCTGGGCGGATGGTCGATGGGAGGGAGCATCGCCCTCGAGATGGCCCGGCAGCTCCAGCAGCGCGGGGAGCAGGTGGAGGTGCTCGCACTCATCGACAGCTATGACCTCGCTCCCGCCGTGGCGCGGTTGCCGCCCGAGCAGCGGGAGACCTCGGGGCTGGGGGCTCTGTTCTACAAGGAACTCGCCTTGGAGGAGGCCGCCGTTCCGGGCGCCGGACCGCAACCGCTGCAAGCGCTGCAACGGGTGCTCGAGAAGAACCTGCGGGCGGCATGGGCGTACTCGCCGCCCCTCTATGAGGGGTGCATCACCGTCTTCGAGGCGAGCGAGTCCTCCCTGCGCGAGCAGGGCGGAGCGCGGTTCTCCGCCAGTGAGGTGGAGGCCCACACGTTGGAGGGAGACCACTTCTCCCTCCTGCGTGGCCCGCGGGTGGTGGAGCTCGCGGCGCGGCTTGGCGCCTGCCTGGAGCGGGCCCATGCCGCTCACCTCGCGCGTCTGGAGACGCGCTGGACCGCGTCCTGAAGGAGCCCCGAGGCCATGTCCGATTCCACTCCCGGGGCGCCGGTCAACAAGTGGCTCATCACCGTCGCGGTGTCCTGCGGCACCCTGATGGCCACCGTCGACTCGTCCATCGTCAACGTGGCCCTGTCGCAGATCCGCGGCTCGATCGGCGCCACCGTGCAGGAGATCACCTGGGCGAGCACCAGCTTCATCATCGCCACCGTGCTGGTGTTGCCGCTCTCCGGCTTCTTCGGGCGGCTCTTCGGCCAGAAACGCACCTACCTGGCGTTTCTGGGCCTCTTCATTCTCAGCTCGTTGCTGTGCGGGCTGGCCTGGAGCCTGCCTTCGCTGGTGCTCTTCCGGGCGCTGCAGGGGCTGGGCGCCGGAATGCTCGTGCCCACCGAGCAGGCCATCCTCCGCCAGACCTGGCCTCCCGAGGAGCAGGGCATGGCCATGAGCATCTTCTCGGTGGTGGTCTCCGTGGGGCCCGCCATCGGCCCCACGCTCGGCGGCTACCTCGTCGACAACTTCCATTGGTCGTGGATCTTCCTCATCAACCTGCCCGTCGGCGTGCTCGGCTTCGTGCTGGTGGGGCGCTTCGTCGAGGAGCCCGAGGACGTGCGGGCCGCCAACCAGGCCGCCGCCAGGCTCCAGCGCCGCAACATGGACTGGGCTGGAATCGGCCTGATGTGGGTGGGTCTGGCCTCGCTCCAGTTCGTACTGGAGGAGGGCCAGCACCGGGACTGGTTCGAGTCGCGGGAGATCCTCCTCTTCACCCTGCTGGCCGGCTTCGCCCTGGCGGCCTTCGTCCTGCGTGAGCTCACCGCGGCCGCGCCCGCGGTGGACCTGCGCCTCTTCCGGGAGCCGGTCTTCTCCTCGGGCGTCGTGCTCGGCGGGGTGATGTTCTTCATCCTCATTGCGAACCTGTTCCTGCTGCCCCTCTTCATGCAGGAGCTGCTCGGCTTCACGGCCATGCAGTCCGGCCTGGCGCTCCTGCCGCGCACGCTGGTGATGATCGCGGTGATGCCCCTCATCGGGCGCCTGTACAACCGGGTCTCCCCCCGGGTGCTCATGACGCTGGGACTGGGGCTCGTCGGCCTGGGCGTCTTCCGGATGATGCGCGTCTCCCTGGACACGGGCACGGGCGACATCGTCGCGTCCATCATGTTGCAGGGGCTGGGCACCAGCCTGCTCTTCGTTCCACTCAACGTCGTGGTGTTCGACAAGGTGGAGCGGGCCCGGTTGGCGGACGCCGCCGGCCTCAACGCGCTGATGCGGCAGATGGGCAGCTCGGTGGGACTGGCGCTCTTCGCCACCCTGATGACGCGCTACACCGCGCAGGCCCAGGTGGGGCTCTCCGCCCAGGTATTCGCCGAGCGCCCCGAGCTCTCCGAGCGGCTCGCCTCGGCCATGGGGGGGCTCGTGGCGGGCGGAGTCGAAGGCCACGAGGCCGTCGAGGGGAGTCTGCGCCTGCTGTCGGGCACCCTCCAACGGCAGGCGGCGCTGCTGGCCTTCAACCGGCTCTTCACGCTCTCCGCGCTGCTGTTCGCGCTGGCGCTGCCGTTGCTGGCCTTCCTCTGGGTCTCGCCGGGCCGGAAATCCCAGAGCGAGGCGCGGAACGAGGTTCACGCGGATGTGGAGGTCTGACGCGAGATGAGTGCGACCCCTCGATTGGTGGAGAAGGAAGCGCCTGCTCCGGGCCCGGGCCCCGAGGAGACCCAGCGGAAGCAGCGGGGCCGCCGGGGCGCCCTTGTCCTGGGCGCGGTCACCGTGGCGGTGTTCGCGGGCCTCGGCGGCTATGTGCTGCTCACGCGTGGGCAGGAGGCGACGGACAACGCGCAGGTGCAAGCGGACCTGGTGCCGCTCCACACGCGCGTGGGTGGTCCGGTGCTGCGCGTGCTCGTGGAGGACAACGCCCGGGTGAAGCAGGGCGAGGTGCTGCTGGAGATCGATCCGCGCGAGTACGCCGTCCGCGTCAAGCAGGCCGAGGCGGAGCTGGCCTCGGCGCGGGCTCAGGCTCGGGCGGCCGAGGCGCAGATGGCGGTGGCGGAGGCGAGCGCCCGGGGAGGCCGCTCCACCGCGCGCGCCCTGGTGTCCACCAGCACGGCGTCGGTGAGCAACGCCGAGGCCCAGGTGGAGGTGGCCCGTGCGGCCCTGGCTCGCGCGGAGGCCGAGGCTCAGCACCAGGCGCTGGAGCTCGAGCGCGTGGAGCGGCTGCGCAAGTCGGACGTCTCCTCCCAGCAGGAGCTCGACACCGCCCGGGCCTTCCACGAGGCCGCGCAGGCGTCGCTCGCCGGGGCCCGCGCGCAGCTCGCCGCAGCCGAGCAGTCCCGGCAGGTTGCCCTTGGCCGGGTGGCCGAGGCCCAGGGCCAGTTCGCTCAGAGCGCTCCCGTGGACGAGAAGATCTCCGTGGCACGCGCCAGCGCGGAGCTCGCCCAGGCCCGGGTGACCGCCGCCGAGGCCACGTTGGAGCAGGCCCGGCTCCAGCTCGAGTACACCCGGGTGGTGGCTCCCTCGGACGGGCAGGTGTCGAAGCTGAGCATCCGCGAGGGGCAATTCCTATCGGCCGGGCAGCCAGTGGCGAGGCTCGTTCCACCACGGACGTATGTCATCGCCAACTTCAAGGAAACGCAGGTGGGGCGCATCCGGCCGGGCCAGCGGGTGGAGGTGAAGGTGGATGCCTTCCCGGGACGGACGCTGACGGGCCGCGTGGAGAGTCTCTCCGGCGGAACGGGCGCGAGCTTCTCCCTGCTGCCGCCGGACAATGCCTCGGGCAACTTCGTCAAGGTGGTGCAGCGCGTCCCCGTGCGCATCTCCTGGGTGGACTCCCCCGAGGAGTTGCCCTTGCAGGCCGGCCTCTCGGCGGAAGTCACCGTCTTCACCACAACTCCAACCCTCACAGGTTCTGACCCGACATGAGCACCCCTCATCCCCCCAGCACGCAGATGGAACGCAGACTCGCCGGTTACTGGAGTGAATTGCTGGGCCTCCAGGAGATCGGCCGGGGAGATCATTTCATCTCCCTCGGTGGCAACTCCCTGCTCGCGACCATGCTCGCCAACCGCATCGAGGAGGATCTGGGGATCCGCCCGATGATGGGAGAGCTGTTCAACACCCTGGAGGAGGTGGCCACGCTCTGTGAGCAGTTGGTCCAGGAGCAGGCGGAGGCGGGGAGATGAGTTACGAGCTGTCTCATCTCCAGGCACTGGAAGCCGAGTCCATCTTCATCATCCGGGAAGTGGTGGCCGAGTTCTCGCGGCCCGTCCTCCTGTTCTCCGGTGGCAAGGATTCCGCCGTGATGCTGTGGCTGGCGGAGAAGGCTTTCGCGCCCGCCCCGCTGCCCTTTCCGCTGATGCACGTGGACACGGGGCACAACTTTCCCGAGGTGCTCGAGTACCGGGACGAGCGCGTGGCCGCCCTGGGCGCCCGGCTGGTGGTGGCCTCCGTGCAGGAGTTCATCGACTCGGGCCGGGTGGTGGAGGAGAAGGGCCCGCGCGCCTCACGCAACCGGCTGCAGACGGCGCCGCTGCTCGACGGCATCGAGAAGAACCAGTTCGACGCCGTCTTCGGTGGCGCCCGCCGGGACGAGGAGAAGGCCCGCGCCAAGGAGCGTGTTTTCTCCTTCCGCGACGAGTTCGGCCAGTGGGATCCGAAGAACCAGCGCCCCGAGCTGTGGAGCCTCTACAACGGCCGCCACCGCCGCGGGGAGCACATCCGCGTCTTCCCCCTGTCCAACTGGACCGAGATGGACATCTGGCAATACATCCACCAGGAGCGCATTCCGCTTCCATCCATCTATTTCAGCCACCGGCGCGAGGTGTTCCGCCGCGACGGCATGCTGATGGCGTGCTCGCCCTACCTGCCGTTGCTGTCGGGGGAGCGGGCCGTGCCAGCCCAGGTGCGCTTCCGCACCGTGGGCGACATGACGTGTACCGCCTGCGTCGAGTCCACGGCTTCCACGGTGGAGCAGGTGATTCAAGAGGTCTCCGCTTCCCGCGTGACCGAGCGTGGGGCGAGCCGGGCCGACGACAAGTTCAGCGAGACGGCCATGGAAGACCGTAAGCGCGAGGGGTATTTCTAATGGAGCTGCTCAGGTTCGCCACGGCTGGCTCGGTGGATGATGGGAAGAGCACCCTCATCGGCCGGCTGCTCTACGACACGAAATCCATCTTCGAGGATCAGCTCACCTCCGTGGAGCGCACCAGCAAGGCGCGCGGGGACGAGTACACCAACCTCGCCCTCCTCATGGACGGCCTGCGCGCCGAGCGCGAGCAGGGCATCACCATTGACGTGGCCTACCGCTACTTCGCCACGCCCCGGCGCAAGTTCATCATCGCGGACACCCCCGGCCACATCCAATACACGCGCAACATGGTGACGGGCGCTTCCACCGCGGACCTCGCCCTCATCCTCGTGGACGCGCGCAAGGGCTTGCTGGAGCAGACACGGCGCCATGCCTTCATCGCCTCGTTGCTGCGCGTGCCCCACGTGGTGCTGTGCATCAACAAGATGGATCTGGTGGGCTACGACGAGGCCGTCTTCGAGTCCATCAAGGACGAGTTCCGCAAGTTCTCCATGAAGCTGGAGCTCACGGATCTCACCTTCATTCCCATCTCCGCGCTCAACGGCGACAACGTGGTGACGCGCTCGGAGAAGATGCCCTGGTACCAGGGGCCCGTGCTGCTGCACCACCTGGAGAACGTACACATCGCCTCGGACCGCAACCTCATCCAGGTGCGCTTCCCCGTGCAGTACGTGTCCCGGCCCATTTCCAAGAAGCTCCACGACTACCGGGCCTATTCCGGGCAGGTGGTGGGCGGCGTGCTACGCCCGGGGGATGAGGTGGTGGTGCTGCCCTCGGGCTTTACTTCGCGCATCCGCACCATCGAGCTCGCGGGCAAGCCCGTGGAGGAGGCTTTTCCTCCCATGTCCGTCAACATCTCGCTGACGGATGAGCTCGACATCAGCCGGGGCGACATGCTGTGCCGGCCGGGCAATCCACCCACCGTCACGCAGGATCTCGACGCCATGGTGTGCTGGATGGTGGAGCAGCCGCTGCGGCCCGGCGCGAAGCTGGCCATCAAGCACACCACGCGCTCGGCCCGGGCCCTGGTCAAGGACATCCAGTACCGGATCGACGTGAACACGCTCCACCGGGACGAGGAGCGCAAGTCCCTCGAGCTGAACGAGATCGGCCGGGTGTCCTTGCGGACGACCGTGCCGCTCTTCTTCGACGAGTACCGGCGCAACCGCCACACCGGCAGCTTCATCCTCATCGACGAGGGGACGAACGCCACCGTGGCCGCCGGAATGATCAACGGTCCAGCGACGTGAACATCGGGTACACATCCGTGAGTCAGCCAATTTCAGACGCAGCGTTCCAGCGGGGTTTCATTGTCTGGTTCACCGGCATGTCCGGTGCGGGCAAGAGCACCCTCTCCACGGCCATCCGCAATCAGTTACAGCCCACCCGCTCCGTGGAGGTGCTCGATGGGGATGAGGTGAGGACCTTCCTCTCGCGAGGGTTGGGGTTCACCCGGCCCGACCGGGAGGAGAACATCCGGCGCATCGGCTACGTGGCCCGGGTGTTGGCCAGACACCGGGTGGCCGTCATCTCCGCGGCCATCTCGCCCTACCGCGAGTCGCGCAACGAGGTGCGGCGGCTGGCCTCGGAAGCGGGAATCCCTTTCATCGAGGTGTATGCGCAGGCCAGCCTGGACGCGCTCGTCCACCGGGACGTGAAGGGGCTCTACAAGAAGGCCCTGGCCGGGGAGATTCCGCATTTCACGGGCATCTCCGACCCGTATGAGCCGCCCGAATCACCCGAGGTGACGGTCCGTACCGACTCGGAGACGGTGGAGGCGGGAGTGGAGCGCATCCTCGCGACGCTGCGGGCGCGGGGACTCATCGCTTGAGCCCGTTGGGCCGGGTTCTTTCAGAGGGACCTTCCGGCCGTGCGCCGTCCCGGCTGGTCCAACAATCGGACCAGTTGCCGGCCTTCGCGCATCGCGACTACGTCCGGCTGTGGCTCGGCGTGTTCGTCTCCAACATCGGCACGAGGATGGAGACGCTCGCGCTGGGCGTCTACATCAGCGCGAGCCAGTCCTGGCGAGGGTCGCCGAAGGCCAGGAAGGACGGGTTGAGGATCTGCTCCTTGTTGTAGACCAGCCGCTGGCCCGCCATGTCCGTCACCGCGCCTCCCGCGGCCTCCAGGACGCACTGGGCCGCTCCGGTGTCCCACTCGGAGGTAGGCTGGAGCCGCGGGTAGAAGTCCGCCTTCCCCTCGGCCACGAGGCAGAACTTGAGCGAGCTGCCCATGTTGGCGGTGCTCGCCGTGGTGAGCCGCTTCAGCAGCGCCTCCACCCGCGGGCCCGCGTGGTCCTTGCTCGCCACGATGACGAGCCGCTCCAGGTTCGCGGGCCTCGTGCGGATGGCCACCGGCGCCTGGCCGGCCTGGGCCATGAAGGCTCCCGCTCCCTTGCGGCCCCAGTACGTGACTCCCGTCACGGGCACGTGCACCACGCCCATCACGGGCTCGGTGCCGGTGACGAGGGCGATGTTCACCGTGAACTCGCCCGTGCCCTTGATGAACTCCTTGGTGCCGTCGAGCGGATCCACCAGCCAGAAGGTGTTCCACTTGCGCCGCTCGGCCATGTCCAGCTCGCTCGACTCCTCGGAGAGTACCGGGATGTCGGGCGTCAGCCGCCGCAGGGCCTCGACGATGAGGGTGTGCGAGGCCTTGTCCGCCGCCGTCAGCGGGGAATCATCTCCCTTGCGCTCGACGGTGACGTTGCCTCCGTGGAACTGGAGCGTGGTCCGCCCGGCCTCGCGCGCCACCTCGCACACGGCTGACACCAGCGCTTCATCTGTCTTCGTCATGAACGTTCCTCTCCTCGGGAGGATCCCCGTTTCCTCCCAGGCGTGGAAGTGTTCATGGGCGGGCCATGAGACGGATTGGCGCGGGATTCGGACGCACGGGCACGAAGTCGCTCCAGGCCGCACTCGAGGAGCTCGGACTCGAGCCCCGGGGGCCTCAGCGTTGCGCGGTGAGTCCCCGCTGGCGCAGCGCCGCGAGGATGCGCTCCACGCTCTGCTCCACCGTCTCCGAGTCGGTGTAGACGGTGACCTCGGGGGACTCGGGCGGCTCGTACGGGTCCGAGATGCCGGTGAAGTGGGGGAGCTCCCCCGCCAGCGCCTTCTTGTAGAGCCCCTTCACGTCCCGGTGAATGAGCGCATCCAGGCTGGCCTTCGTGTACACCTCGATGAAGGGGGTGCCCGCTTCCGTGGCCAGCCGCCGTACCTCATCGCGCGAGTCGCGGTAGGGGGAGATGGCCGCGGAGATGACGGCCACCCGGTGCCGGGCGAGCACCCGCGCCACGTAGCCGATGCGCCGGATGTTCTCCTCGCGATCCGGCCGGGTGAAGCCGAGCCCCCGCGACAGGAACGTCCTCACCTCATCCCCGTCCAGCACCTCGACGGAGTGCGTCCCCTCCAGGTGGCGGCGGACCGCCAGCGACAGCGTGCTCTTTCCCGCACCGGACATGCCGGTGAACCAGAGGATGAACCCCCGCGGCTGTTCCGCGCCGGCCTCGGCCGGACACGCTGCTGCTGGCGCTTGCTGGCACACCGCTTCACTTCACTTCGACTTCAGGAGGCTCGAGGCAGCTTGCGGCGGCCTATTCCATCCTCCGCGTCGTCCGACTCGTAATAGAGGGTGGCCCCTCCCTCGTCGTAGACGACCAGCACGCGCTCACTCTGATCCAACAGACCCGTGGCGGCTGCCGCCGCCTTGCGGACCAGGGTCTCGGTCCGCGCGAGACTCTTCTTCGTGTTGCCTGTACGCGTTGACGCACTGGGCATGTGGGAAACAACTCCTTGGAACCCTCACGTACAGCGAGGGGGTAACGTGCTATAGCCAACGTAAACCGGCGTTGACAAGCGCTTGACAACCCCTGGCCGGAAACGAGGTAAGGAAGCGTCATGAACCGTCGCTTCCTTCCCTGCGTCCTGTTCACTCTCTGTGTGGCCTCGGCCGCACTGGCCCAGACGGGCCGACCCGCCGAGTCGCCCGTCTCCCCCTGGTTGCCCCGGGGTGCCTTCCTGGGCACCTCCATCCGAGACGGGGCCGTCGTTCCCCAGGCCCGCCTGCAGTGGCAGCTGGTGTTCTTCCAGGGCCGCTCGGACACCCTCGGCGTGCTCATCGAGCCCCTGGCGTCCTTCGCGCTGCTCAAGCCGGACACCGTCGTGGAGGATGAGGACGTCCTCATGCGGTCGCTGCAGCTCTACTCGCTGATGTTCGCCGTGGGGTACACCAGCCGGCGGGGGCCCGGCCTGGAGTGGGGCTTCCAGCTGGGCACCGGCCCCGCCTGGTTCCACGCCCGCTTCCGCAATGGCCCCAAGGAGGAGGAGTCCTACTGGGTGGGCCTGCTGGATGGCCGCGCGCGGATTGGCTACCGCTTCAGCTCCGTTTCCCTTGGGCTGTCAGTAGGTTATGGTGATCCCTACAACTACAGGCGGTCGAGTCTGGCGCGGCCGTACGTGGGCGGACTGCAACTGGGATTCTATGCGGACTGGCGCTAGGCGCCTCTGGACCCCGACCCCCCGGGTGGGGTGAAGTGTGTGGCGAAATGGTCGAGCTTCTCAGCCTTCACATCGGCCGCTTCCAGCGAGAGCGGGCGGACTATGAGCGGACGCTGCCAGCGGCGGTGCTCGTGTTCTCGCCCGCGCCGTCCACGCTGGATGCGCTCGAGGGGGATGAGGACGACGAGACCCACCACCATTTCAAGACGCTCACCAACGTGTCCACGCCGATGCTGGGGGTAGGCGAGCCCATCGTCTTCCCCGTGGTGAAGAACCAGGAGAACGCGTTCGGCCGGGGCATCACCGTGGGGCGCACGGGGAACAACGACGTGGTGCTCGATGACGGCACGGTGTCGCGCTTCCACGCCTGGTTCCAGCGCGAGACGGATGGCCGCTTCATCCTCACCGACGCGGGCTCGAAGAATGGCTCGTACGTGGGCGGGGTGCGGTTGACCCCCCGGCGACCGTCTCCGGTCGTGGACGGTGCCCGCCTGCGCTTCGGCCAGGTGGAGGTCACCTTCTATCTGGCGAGCGGTTTCACGAAGGTGCTCTCGCGGCGGTTTGGCCCGTGAGCTTGTCAGCCCTTCCACGGGCCTCATAACGTGTGATTCACCTCTTTCGAGGGTACAGGGAGCGTTCGCGGTGCCATTGATGACAGAGGCCTTCGGCCTGACCGATGTGGGCCGGAAGCGGCAACACAATGAAGATGCGATGCTCGTGGATGCCCCGCTCGGCCTGTTCATCGTGGCCGACGGCATGGGAGGCCATGCGGCCGGCGAGGTGGCCAGCAACCGTGCCACCGAGGTGGTGCGCCAGCACATGGTGTCCAACCGGCACTTGCTCAAGGACTTGAGCACCAACACGAGCCAGGACGCGCGCAACGCGGCCCAGGCCCTGATGGAAGTGGCCATCCAGCGCGCGTGCGCGGACATCTTCCGCATGGCCCTGGCGGACCCCACCAAGCGCGGCATGGGCACCACCTTCGTGTGCCTCGCGGTGAGCGGCAACAAGGGCGTCATCGGGCACGTGGGTGACTCGCGCATCTACCTGGTGCGTCACGGCCAGTGCCACCGGCTCACCGAGGATCACACCCTCGTGGCCGCCCAGCTCAAGGCCGGCACCATCACCAAGGAGCAGGCCGCCACCTCGCAGTACCGCAACGTGATCACCCGCGCGGTGGGTATCCAGGAGTCCGTCCAGGTCGACACGCTGATCGTGGACCTGTTCCCGGGCGACCTGTTCGTGCTGTGCTCGGACGGTCTGCACGGCTACCTGGACGACGACGAGGTGCTGCCCTTCGTGCAGGGCGCTCAGCCGGCGGAGCTGCCCAAGCGCTTCGTGGACCTGGCCAACGAGCGCGGCGGCAAGGACAACATCACCGCGGTGGTGGTGAAGGTCTCCGGCGAAGGCACCATGGAGGCGGAGACCTCCGAGGCGCAGAGCCGCATGGAGGCGCTGCGCAAGATTCCGCTCTTCCGCCACCTCACCTACAAGGAGCAGACGGCGGTGCTGTCCATCGCCACCACGCGCACCTTCCCGGCCGGGAGGGAGATCGTGGTGGAGGGCCAGCCCGGCGAGGAGCTCTTCGTGGTCATCCGCGGCCGGGTGGTCATCGAGAAGAGCGGGGTGGAGATCGCCGAGCTGCGGCCCGGTGGGCACTTCGGCGAGATGGGGCTCATCGACAACGCCCCCCGCTCGGCCACCGTGCGGGCGGTCGAGCCCACGCGCACCATGGTCATCTCGCGCTCGGATCTGATGGGACTCATGAAGCGCGAGTCCATCCTGGCGGTGAAGATGCTCTGGAGCTTCGTGCAGGTGCTCTCGGACCGCTTGAGGGCCACCAACTCGGAGCTGAGCGAGGCGCGGCAGGAGTTGGCGGTGGCGCAGGCCATCCAGCCGTTCGCCGAGGAGTAGGCACCGGGCGGGTGGAAGGCGTCGGACGGGCGACTCGTCCGGAATGAACGGCCGAGAATATCGGTTGGCAGGCCGGTCGCGGGGGTAACGTCCCGCGCCGTCCCATGCGCAAATGGCTCGTCATAGGGGCGGCAGCCGCCCTGGTCTTCCTGGCGGTGGCGGTGTTGTGGCCTCGGAGTACGCCACCGCCGCCGCCGGTGTCCGCCGTGGATTCGTCCGCGGCGCGGGTATTGCCTGACTTCGAAGCGGTGGAGGTGTCCTCCGGGGAAGCGGAGGGCCTCACGCTGACGGGGCGGGTGCTGGACTCCGCGGGCAGGCCCGTGGCGGGAGCGGACGTGTCCCTGTCCGCGAGCGCGCAGAAGACGCTCAACTCGGTGCGTTGTGACGAGTGTGGGCAGGCGCTGCTGACCTGTCCGGCCCGGGAGAGCGGACTGCACGCGCTGGCCTTCTTCGACCAGGCGCGGGGTTTCCTCCAGCCGAAGGCCACGGTGCGCACGGATGCGCAGGGGCGGTTCCGTTTCGAGCGTCTGGCCGGGGTGTCCTTCTCCGTGTGGGCGCGGGCCCCGGGCTTTGGCGCGGCCATGCGCGAGCGCGCGGCCCCGGGCGAGCCGGTGGAGTTGTACCTGCCCCCGTTGCGGAGCATTGGCGGGCAGGTGGTGGACGGGGCGGGGCGGGGGCTGCCGGGCGCGCGCGTGTACGCGGTGTCGCGCAAGGTGCCGCTGCCGTCCGAGACGGTGGCGGGGGCGGATGGCTCCTTCACGCTGTCCGGGCTGGGCGAGGGGCCCTTCTACGTGCTGGCCACGGCGGACGGCTTCCTTCCGGCGGTGGAGTCCCTGGTGGAGGCGGGCCCGCAGCCGGTGCGGTTGAGGCTGGAGACGTCACGGACGTTGGAGGTGCGCGTCACCCGGCAGGGAGCGCCCGTGACGGCCACGGTACGGCTGAAGGCGGACCACCTGGCGCGGGAGGCGCATGCCGAGGGCGGCCTGGCGCGCTTCGAGGGGCTGTACCCGGACGAGCTGGTGGTGACGGCCGAGGCCGGGAAGCTGGGGGCGATTCCCCGCACGCTCACGCTGAGCGAGAGCCTCACGCAGGTGACGCTGGAGTTGGAGGACGCGGGCACGCTGCTCGTCACGGTGGTGGACGAGTCCGGGGAGCCGGTGGCCTCGCCGGAGCTGGTGTTGCGCACGGCCCGGGGCAGGCCCATCCAGTCGCAGAAGCCGTCCACGGGAGCGCTGGTGCAGTTCGGCCCGCTGGCCGTGGGCGACTACGTGCTGGAGGGCAAGGCCCAGGGTTACCGGGACGCGCAGCTGCCGGCACGGGTGAAGCAGGGCGAGACGTCGCTGGAGTTGGAGCTGGCCCGCGCCACGGTGATCAGCGGGCAGGTGTTGGATCAGTACGGCCGGCCGGCGCCCAACGTGTCGGTGCTGGTGCAGCCCACGGGCGACGCGGTGACGGCGGATGGGGAGGGCCATTTCACGGCGGCGGTGCCCACCCCGGGCCTGTACGAGCTGCACGCGCACCACTCCGAGTGGGGCGGCGGGCAGGTGAAGGCGACGGCTCCGGCCGAAGGGGTGAAGCTGGAGCTGGAGCCCCGGGCGGCGCTGGAGGTGACGGTGATGGGGGAGGGGCGCCGGTTGGAAGGCGCGGACGTGGTGCTGTGGGTGGACAACGAGAACATCTTCCGCAGCGACACCTCCTCCGGGCCGGACGGCCTGGTGCCCATGCGCGGACTGCCTTCGGGGACGTATTCGATGGTGGCCACGCATCCGGACTACCTGCCCTCGGAGCGGCAGAAGGTGGTGGTGGCGGACGGGCAGACGCAACAGGTGACGGTGACGCTCGAGCCCGGGGCGGTGATTCGTGGCGAGGTGGTGGACACGCGGGGCGCACCCGTGGCGGAGGCCTCGGTGGCGGTGCTGCCGCGCATGGCCGAGCCCGCGGTGACGGACGCGCAGGGTCGTTTCGAGGTGCGGGCGTTGAAGCCCGGGCGGCCCTACCTCGTGGAGGCACGGCATTCGAAGTACGACCAGCGCGAGCGCGTGCAGGGCCAGGCCGGGGGCGATCCGGTGCGGCTGGTGATGGAGGCGCGCACGGTGTTCAGCGGCCGGGTGGTGGCCGCCAACGGCGAGCCGGTGCGGCGCTTCCGGTTGGACGAGCACGACGTGACGAGCGCGGACGGGCGCTTCGAGGTGTCGCTGCAGACGGCGGGAGATCGCGTCATCGTGTCGGTGGAGGCGCCGGGCTTCGAGCCGTTGATGGTGGACAAGCCGGCGCAGCCGAGCGAGCTGGGCGATCTGGTGTTGGAGCGTGCGCCGTCGGTGACGGGGCTGGTGCGGGAGGAGGGTGGGGGACCGGTGGCGGACGCGGTGGTGGGGTGTGATGCGTGCGAGGACTCGGTGCTGACGGGGCCGGACGGACGTTTCACGCTGCCGAGCCCGCCCTTCGTGGGGAAGTTCACCGTGTCGGCGCGCAAGGGGCGGCTGAGCGCCTCGGCGCAGGCCTCGCGCGAGGGGCAGCAGCCGGTGGAGCTGGTGTTGAAGCCGGCCACGAAGCTGTACGGGACGGTGTACGGGGTGGATGGCAGGCCGGCGGCGGGCTTCCAGTTGGAGGGAGTGCACGCGGACCGGGGCGAGCCGGTGAGCATTGTCACGGGACCGGATGGGAAGTACAGCGTGGACGTGGCCCCGGGCTATTACCGCTTCGCATTGGGCTCGGCGCGCGAGTTCTCCGGTGAGCCAGCGCTGCTGGTGCAGGTGGAGGGAGGGGAGAAGCGATTGGACATCGGGCCGGCGCCAGGCTCAGCGGCGGTGACGGTGCAGCTCAAGCCCGAGCGGGGCAACGCGCTGTGGGTGGTCGCCGGGGACGTGAACGTGAGCAGCCCGCCGACGGCGCTGATGCGGGTGGGCTACGGACAACTCCTCTACCAGCCGAGGGGCGAGCGGGTGACGTTGCAGGGTTTCCCTCCGGGGCGGTACACGCTGGTGTGGACGAACTTCCACACGGAGATGGAAGCGGGCCCGGTGGTGCGCACGGTGCAGTTGCCGGCCTCGGGAGACATCATCCTCAACCCGTGAGCGAAGCAGCCCCCTCTCCCCTCGGGAGAGGGCGGGGGTGAGGGTG
>DASQMW010000148.1:0-15766 GCA_035645295.1 Archangium sp. | reverse complement strand
CCCGCCGCCAAGCCCGCGCCCGCCGCCGCCAAGCCCGCGCCCGCCGCCAAGCCTCCGCCCGCCGCCAAGCCTCCGGCGGGAGCGGCTCCTCCCGTTCCCACGGGAACCCAGGCGTTCGGCGCGGTGCAGCAGCCGCAGGGCACGCCGCCGACTCCCTCCACGGCGCAGTTCCTGATGCTCGGCACCGAGCCGCCCGTGAGCCCTGGCCGCCCCAGGTGCCCTGCCATTGGGACTACACGGCGAGGAACTGGCTCGCCGACCTGACGGGAGGACACCTCACCGCGTACGTCATCGATTACGGCAGCGCGCGTCCCAACCCCTGGCTACGCGACGTCACCCGCCTGTACTTCGAGACGTGGGCAGGGCGGCCTGACCTGCGGGCCGCTTTCTTCCACGGGTACGGCCGCCCGTTCGACGCGCGGGACGAGTACCTCGTGCGTGTGACCGGGGCCCTGGAGGCCCTCATCAACGTGGTGTGGGCCCGCGAGCACGGCGACGCGCCCTTCGAGGCACGGGGCCGCGAGCTCTTGGAACGGCTGGTGCGTGAAGTATGAGCTGAAACCATCGCCCCCGAGTCGCGGCGAGCGCTCCTGGAGCGAGGGACGGATGAACCAGGCCGGGTGAAAGTCGAGCGCGAGCGTAGTAGGTTGCGCCCCGCATTCGTTTATTTCAGCGGCCCCCCCATGAAGACATTGCAGGACTTCCTTGCCCTGATGGGCTTGGAGCTGACACCGAACGGTCACTTCGAGAAGTTGCTCTCCGGGATCGGTGGTTTCATCGGCATCATGGCGGTGCTCGTGGTGAGCACGCGCGCCCTGGGCGACGCGTTGGCGGTGCTGATCGTGGCGTCAATGGGCGCGTCGGCGGTGCTCCTGTTCGCGGTGCCGCACGGTCCGCTGTCGCAGCCCTGGCCGGTCGCTGGTGGGCACATCCTCTCGGCACTGGTAGGGGTCACCTGCTTCCGGCTCGTGAGAGACCCGCGCCTGGCTGCGCCGACGGCGGTGGGGCTGTCCATCGTGATCATGTACTACGGCCGATGCATCCACCCGCCGGAGGGCGCCACGGCGCTGACAGCGGTCATCGGCGGGGAGGCGGTCCACAGCCTGGGTTACTGGTACGTCGTGACGCCCGTGGCGTTGAACGCGTTGATCATCCTGGCGGTGGCGGTGGCGGTGAACTGGCCGTTTGCCTGGCGGCGGTACCCGGGCTCGCTCGTGCGTCGCCCGCGAGCCTCCGAACCGCGCCCGCCCGCCATTTCGCACGAGCACCTGTCGTTCGCCGTGCGTCAGATGGGGTCGCTGATCGACGTGTCGGAGGACGACCTGGTGGAGATCTACTCCCTGGCGCAGCAGCACGCGCAGGGGACGCACGTGGCGCCAGAGCAGATTCGGGTGGGGGGCTGCTACGCGAACAGCCCCTCCAGCCCCCACTACGCCGTTCGCCTGGTGGTGGAAGAGAAGCAGGGAACAAGGCCGGAGGAGCGGCTCGTGGTGTACGAGGTAGTCGCCGGCCGCGAAGTCCGCCGGTACGGAACCACCACGCGGGCGGCGTTCGCGCTCTGGGCTACAGCGGAGGTCCCGGCCCCTCCCGAACAGCTCAGGACACGGGCCGCGTAGGGGCCGTCCCCTTCGCGCCGAAAACAGCCTGCGTCGGAGCCAGCCGAGAAGGCCACAGGGGCGGTCCCAGGTACCTCGACCGCGCTCACGGCGCACACACAAAGGAGCCCGTCACATCCACGGCGTCCCCAGTGCCACCCTTCCTCAGGCGCAGGCAGGAGTAGCTCCCCGAGCTGCCATCCGGGTTGATGCACACCGTGCAGTGGGTGTCCGCGGCGGACGCGTAGGTGGGCTCGCCGGAGTCGGTCTGGATGGTGAAGGACACGCCGGTGCCGGTGTATGTGCCAAGCTGTTGGCCGCCACAGATGGACAGCTCGGCATGTCCGTCATTGATGGGGGCATGCGGGTCCGGCCCGTCCGCCAGGAGCTGCCAGGCCGTGCCGCTCTTCCCGCATGTCACGATGGGGACGGCGACATTGGCGGTCCCCACGCGCAGGTGCATCGCCGCCTGCAGCTCACCCGTCGTCCCCGAGCCGCAGGGCATGGTGACGTCCGGCGGGTGGGGGGTGAAGGTTGCCGCGGTGGTGCACGTGGGAGCAGGCGTCCCATCAGGACCCGATGGGTTCCCGGGACCGGATGGGTCGCCTGGATCCACCGGGTCCCCGGTACCACATGCTGTCATCAGGACGGCCGCTGCGACCACCATCATCCGCTGTCTCATGTGTGCCTCCGCTACCCGCGGTTCAGGGCGCCACTGCCGCGAGCGCCTGGGTGTCCACCTCGACGGGCGTGGCCGTCTTCAGGGAGCTGAGGAACTCCTCGTAGATCCGCGCCTGCTTCTCCTGCCGCACACGCGTCCGCAGCATGTCCTGCACCTGCTCAAAGGACGCCACGCCCGCCGGCTCATGCTCCAGCAGCCTCACCACGTGGAATCCCGCCTGTGTCGCAATCACGCGGTCCAGCAGCTGGTTGGGCGTCTTCGCGGCGAAGACTGCCTCCGCCAGCTCGGGGCCGAGCCGTTTCGCGAGCTCCTCGCGGGTGAGCGGTGCCAGCTCGCCTCCATTGGGGCGCGACTCGGGATCTTCGGACTTCGCGCGGGCCAGTGGTGCGAAGCCGTAGAAGTCCTTCCGCAGCGCCTCTCGCGCATCCGCGAGCAACGCCTCCGCTTCCGCCTTGCGCCTGGCACGCTGGGCCGCGGGCTCCTCTGGCGCGGAGATGAAGAGGTGGGCGATGCGCACGCGCTCCGGGCGTGAGAACTCGGCCTTGTCCTGCTCGAAGCGGGTGCGGAGCTCCGTGTCCGTGACATCCACCGTGGCGCGCCGGGGCTCCAGGTCCTTCTGCAGCAAGGCCTCGGCGAGTGCCTCGTCCAGGCGGCGGCGCACGGAGAAGTCGTCCTCCATGCCCCGCGCCCGCGCGGCCTGCGCGAGAAGCTCAGTGCGGATCATGCCGTCGAGCAGCTCACGCTTGCCCTCCGTCACCGCCAGCCGCGTCTGCGCCATGGGTCCGAACTCGGCCATGCGCGCCTTGAGCTCGGCAGCGGAAATCTTCCGGTCTCCCACCCGGGCCACCACGGGGGAGTCATCTTCTCCCGCACGGCTCCTTTTCGCGACACCCGCGCTCCATCCCGCGAGCCCGCCCACCGCGGCGGCCACCACCACTGCCGCCGCCATCAATACTCCCTGACGGGTCTTCATCTTGGAAAACTCTCTCCCTGGTGATTCACACACGTCCGCGCAGGGCGTCCCCACCCGGAGCTAGGCACGGCGCACGGAAGGGCGCTGCACGTCATCGAAGTCGATGCCCAGCTCCCAGAAGAACTTCTCCACTCCCACCTGGCGCACGACCTCCGCCTCGTCCTCGTGAATCGGATACATCTGCACCAGGTTGATCTTCCGGTCCGGCAGGCTCAGCTGGATGTCCTCGGGGTCGAGCAGCGTGCTGGCGAAGATCAAGAACGAGGTCATGGGAGACTCGTCAGCGACACGCTGGCGGAAGTGCAGGATGGTCCCGTAGGAGAACAGGGATTCCTGCCGGTAGTTCCTCACGATCTCCCCCATGCACAGTCCCCATGCATGGTCCTTGGACCTCACCGAGATGAGCAGCTCGGGCCGGCCGTTCACCCACTCCGGGTGCACGGCGTCGGAGAGGCCGAAGCTGAATGCCGTCGTGTACCCGTCCTCGGGCACGTCGTCGTATGCCGCCACGGCGACGAGCAGCGACTCGTCGCTGTCCGTGATCCGGTAGAAGCGGCCGTCGATCCCCGTCAGCTCGTCCACGGCCGCGAAGTACTGCTCGCTAATCTTTCTGCTCATGTTGGTGGCTCCGGTTCGAAGACCGGTCCTCGAGATGGTACAGGTCCGGATCGTTCTCCGCATCGAGGACTTCCTTGCGGGTGGAGCCCTTCTCCTCGTGCATCTTCTTGCGCTTCCTCCACTCCTGTCCAGGCTTGTGTCCCACGTCGATCTCGCCGGGCTTGAGCGGCTGCTGGGTGTTCGGGTCGATCATCTCGCCCTTGTCGTTCCTGGGTTGGCGAGCCTCGATTTCCTCGTGCGTCTTCTTGCGTAGCTTCACGCGCTTGTCCGTCGCGCTCTTGGTGGCATCCGCGACCTGCTCGGTCTTCTTGGTGGCGTTGGCCGCCTCGGCCGTCTGCTCCACCTTCTTCACGGCATTGGCGGCGTTCTCCGTCGCCTGGACGACTTCGGTGGCCTTCTCCGCCTGACGGAAGTGGTTGGCCGCCTCCACGCCCTTCTCGGTGCCACGCGCGACGTCCACCATGTCATCGACCTTGCTGCCCGCGCGCGCCACCTTCAGCGCCGCGCCCGCGCCGCCGGGCACCACCGGAAGGATGATGGCGGCGCCGTCCACCACCAGGCCTCCCACGTCCAGCACCTTGCTCCAGGTGGACGTGTTCTTGTCCCACTGGCTGATGGAGTAGACGCCCATGCTGAAGCTGGCCACGTCCCACGCGCTCTCCAGCCACTGGCCGTTCGGATCCACCCGGTTCGTGGGGTTCCAGGCCACGTAGTGGTAGACGTTGAGCCCCGGAGCACCCTGGATGCTCCAGGCCGGGTCAGGAGAAATCCAGCGCGCGTGGCGTGCGTCGTAGTAGCGCGCACCGAAGTAGGTGAGGCCCGTCTCCTCGTCGAACTCCTTGCTCGTGAAGAGGAACGCCTGGTGGTGCGTGGGCGAGCCGTCCGAGTCCGAGCGAGGGCTGCGCCAGACCTCGCCGTACGGGTAGTACTCCACGTGCTCGTGGACCTTTGCCTGCGCGTCCGTCACCCACTGTGTCGAGCCAAGGTGGTTGGCGTGGTAGTAGAAGGTGGCCGGCTTGAGCTTTTCCGGCCCGTCGATCACCACCGGGTCCGCCGTGCCCAGGCCGTCGCACTTGTTCGGCTCGTAATGGCTCGGCACACAGCCGTTCGGGATCGGCTCGTCCGAAGGTGCACCGTCCGGCACGTTCTCCAGCCCCACGAAGCCGTCCGGCACGCTGAGGAGCTTGGTGGCCACGCGCTCCGAGCCGGCGAAGATGTGCTTGGTGGCGTGCCCGCGGCCCTTCACCGCGAAGAACTGGCCCACCGTCACGCTCGGCCCGCCGCGGCCCAGCTTGGCAATCCGATTGCCTCCGGAGTCGTAGACGAAGCGGGTGGCGTTCTGACCATTCTCCACCACCGCGCTCAGCCAGTTCTCCTCGGTCCACTGGTAGCGCTTGAGGCTGCGGCGGCTGACGTCGCCCTCGCCGCCGTTGCTGGGCGGAACGGTGGCGTCACACACCTCGCCAGGGAAGGCGCGGCACTCGGCCAACGTGTTGCCGTTGGCGTCGTACATGAACGTCGCGTCGCCAATCTTCGTGGCCTGGTGCGGATGCGCCGGGTCGTAGACGTAGGCCTCGTCGCGGTCATCCCGCAGTGGATGGTCGAACTCGGGCGAGGTGGAGATGGAGCGGACGAACTCGCGCTTCAGCACGCTCCGCTTCATGTTGTGGATGTCCGAGTATTCCCAGCTGGACAAGAAGCGGTCCACCCGGTGAGCGCGGGCCAGCGCCGTGCCGCGCGCCTCCACCAGCCGGTAGAGGTCGTCGTACTTGAACGCGTAGCGCGTCTCACCGGACTCGTCCGCGCTGGGCGGCCCGATGAGGTTGTCCATGGAGACGACGTTGCCAACCTTGTCGTACTGGTACGCGAGCGCTTGGAGCGTGCGGCCGGGCTTGTTGGTCCGGGCGAAGCTCAGCTGCAGCGTGACCGGGTCGTACTGGTAATGGCTGATGACGCCGTTGCCGAGCTCGACGTGGGCCTTCTGTCCGAACAGCTTGTAGCCAATGCTCTTGAGGTAGACCTCGTCCTCACCCGGACGGTGACCCACCGCACGCTTGAGCAGGCCTCCCGCATCGAACTCGTAGTGCAGCCGCTCGCCATCCGGGTAGACCATCTCCGTCATCCGGCCGAAGGTGTCGAAGGTGAAGCGCGTCTCGAGCGTGCGGGGACGGTCCCCCGGCTTGAGCGGATTGACCACGCGCTTGGAGCGGATGACCTCGCCGAGCTTGCCGTACGACAGCTCCTCGGTCCCGGCTTCGTCCTGCACGTGGATGACGCGGTTGCGCCCATTGTTCCCGGCGGACGTCCCTCCGTACGTGTAGACGATGTCCGCCGTGAAGGGGTGGTCCACCCGGGCGAGGCGGTTGTATTCGAAGTCGTACTCGATGGCGGTGTGCGCGGCCCGGAGGTTGGGCGTCACCTTGCGGATGATGTTGCCCGCCGGGTCATAGCTGAACTCGGTGAGGCCGGTGTCCGGCATCGACTGCGTGAGCCGCTGGCCCAGCATGTCGTAGGTGAAGGCGGTGGTGTTGCCCAGCGCATCCACGATGCGCTCCAGGTCACCGGAGGGGTTGAAGTGGTAGCGCGTGGTGAGCACCCTGCCGTCGATGTGCTCCTCCTCCGCCACCTGCTGTCCGAGCACGTCCGTGTACACAGCCCGGACGTTGGACTCCGCATCCACGGTGCGCTTGCGGAACTTCTTGAACCCGAAGCCCTCGGGGACCGCCAGGTCGAAAGACATCTGCGTCTGAGAGCCATCCGGCTCCGTCTCACGCACCACCCGGCCGAGCACGTCGTAGGCATACCCGTTCGGGTGCACCATGGGGGCGCTCACGAAGGATGCGTCCACCGCGGAGCTGAAGGTCGCCTGTCCCTGCTGGACCAGGCGCCCCAGTGCGTCGAACTCGAGCGCACCGGACACCGACATGCCCACGCCCTGGCCAAACACCTCCACGGTGCGCTTGGTCTGGATGACCCGCACGAGCCCGTCCTGGGCCACCACCGTGCTGACGGGGCTGATGCCTCCATGCCCGTCCACCATGAAGTTGCGCGTCACCGCGCGGGCAGGGCTCGCGTCGTGCAGGTACTCGATGCGGGTGGCCCAGGCGCCCGTTCCAGCCTCGTAGGGTCCCTTGACCCCGATGAGCCGGCCGAACGCGTCCACCTCGCGCTCCACGACGTTGCCGTTCAGGTCGGTATTGGAGACGTAGCCGCCAAAGCGCAGGTCCGGCACGCCGCTCGACTCGTAGCCGAAGGAGTCCTGCGTGTGCGTGAGGAAGGTCCTGGTGACCCCGTCGTACTGGTAGGAGATGGCATAACGCTGGCCGTTCTTGTTCCTGGGGCCGGTGACGCGCAGGAGCGTGCCATTGTCGTACCACTCGAGGTTCGAGGTGGCCGAGCCGCTCCCATCGATGCTGGAGGTCAGCTGCGTCAGGTTGCCGCGCACGTCGTAGCCGGCCACCCGCTTGCGCAGGAGGGCGCCCGGAGAGGAGACGCGCCCGGCACGGACCACTATCGTCTCGGCGCGGTCCTTCAGGTACAGCTTCTGTGCGGCTGGGCTGTCCAGGTAGGTGACGGTGGCGTGCAGGTCGTCGGACGGATCCAGCGGGTCCGCGAGCTCCTCGAACACCTTCACGTTTCCGTACCCGTCGTACTGGAACTCCCGCGCGCTCACCAGGCCCGGAGACCCCACGTCCGCCGTAGCCCCCTCGTAGAAGCGGCGCTCGGTCCGCTTCAGGGGAATGAAGACCGAGCCGCAGTACCGCTCGGGGGCCAGGTAGAACGGCGTGTACGCCTGGCAGCCCGCCTGGACGGCACCGGGATTCAGCTCCGGTGTGCCGTAGGTGTTCACCATGGCCGTGTAGAGCTTGCCGCCCGCGTCGCGGAACTCCTCGCGCTCCAGGAGGCCGCGGTGCTCGTAGGTGTCGTTGCGGAAGGTGAGCGTGCGCTGGCTGCCATCCGCGTGTAGCTCGCGCACCGTCCTGAAGCCGAGGAATTCCTTCTCGTCACGGTCGTAGCGGCCGCCCTCGTACTGGTACTGGGTCGTGAGCACGTGGCCCGTGCCGGTGCCGCGCCCGTCGTGGAGCATGACCTTGGAGAGGGCGTAGCGCGCCTCCGGCAGGTCCACCGTGTTGTCGGTCAGCACGTACTCGAGGGAGATCGTGCCGCGCAGGGGGCGCTTCACCTGATTGAGAAGGTTGCCGCCTCCCAGCTCGTTGACGCGCGCATAGATGGCCTCCGAGCGGGCCTCGGAGGAGTCACCCTGCTGGGTCTTGAGGACGTGGTCGGCGAGCCCGTCACCATTGAGGTCCGCGAAGCCCAGCTCGAAGCCGGACACCTTCTTGGGAGACACGTCCGCGCCGCCCGACAGGTGCAGCCACGGCGTCATGAAGGGCGAGAGCGGGATGGGAACGGTCACCACGAAGCCCACGCTGGGCAGGGCGCTGTGGGAGCCCGTGGCCTCCACGGTGTCCGCCTTGTGGGGCCCGAGCACCTTGGACAACAGGCCCGTCACCGCGCTGGAGCCCGGCACCTTGTCGAAGGGCGAGGGCAACATGAACGCCGGTGCGGCCCCCGCCGGCCAGGCCGGCAGGTTCCACGTCCTCTCCTGGGCCTCGAAGCCATAGCCCCGGTTCACCTTCACCCGCAGCTGTCCATCGCG
Source organism: Archangium sp. (assembly GCA_035645295.1). Lineage (GTDB taxonomy): Bacteria > Myxococcota > Myxococcia > Myxococcales > Myxococcaceae > Archangium. The sequence continues at coordinate 7,238 of DASQMW010000148.1, read as the reverse complement.
GCTGCTCTTGCGGACGTAGTCGGGCAGGCCGTCACCCGTGACGTCCACCAGCGCCACGCCGGTGGCGCCCAGGCTGGTCTCCCAGTTGGCACTGACGCCGAAGCTCTCGTTGAGCATGACGCCAGCGTTGCCCTCCAGCGTGACGGAGGTGGAGCGGCTGATGACGTCAGAGCTCCCCAGGAGCTGCGCGGCTCCCTGCATCAACTGGCGGCTCTCGCCGGTCTTGGCGCGATCCTCGGAGGAGCCACCCAGCACCCCCGAGTCCTGCACGTCCTTCACGAAGGGGTCGAAAACGCCGGTCTCACCCCAATAGCCCACCACCAGATCATCTTCCTCCGCCGCGAAGGAGGTGCCGAGGTTCAGCCGGACGCGGAACGCATCACCCGCCCGGCGGACCTGATCCGGCAGCCCGTCACCGTTGACGTCCACCAAGTCGTTGCCGGTGGCGCTCAGGTTGACGCCGATTCCGCCACCAATGCTCGGGAACATGCCCGCCATGCCCCGCGTCTGACCACCGGGCGTGAGCTTGCGGATGGCATCCGAGATGCCCAGCCCCACGCTCGCGGACAGCTCCACGTTGTTGCGCAGCGCCTCCCCGCCCGGGACGGGAACTTCGGTGCGCAGGCCCATGGTCCGCAGGTGCGTGAGCCGCGAGGCGCCCGGCGTCACCACGTCGATGATGCCGTCGCCGTTCATGTCCATCACGTCCAGCTTCTGGTGCGTGAAGCCACCGCTGAGCGTGGCGGACACCACGCTGAGGCTCAGTCCACCGGACACCGTGTGCCCGATGGAGGAGCGCATCATCTGGCTCACGTCGAGCGCGGACGCGACCGAGCCGCCCCCGTCGGCGCCCTGGGCGAAGCCGCCCTTGTGCGCGCCGTGCGCCGTGGTGGGGGTGATGAACGTGTTGCCATCCGCGCTCACGAACGCAGGCGTGTTGGGCTTGAGCCCCAGCGACACGCCCATATGCGTGCCGAGCCGCCGCGGGACCAGGGGCGCATACAGCCGCGCGATCTTCCGCTCGTCGCTCTCCTCATCCTCGAGCCGGTCCAGGCCCTCGTTCAGCTTCTCCTCGTCCGTGCCCTCCGGCGGGCTCGGCTTCTTGTAGAAGATGGTGGAGTCGAACTTCTCGCCGTCACGGAAGCCGGTGACGCCGTAGCGCCAGCCGTGGAACCCGCCCCCGAAGGGCGAAGTGCCGGGAAGCACGGACGCGAGCGTGGTGTCTCCCTGGCGGTCCCAGGTGGAGTGACGAGGGACGGCCCCCGTGTCGAACCACTCGATGCCCTCATCACCAGCCCCTGACTTCTCCATGCCCACCTGAAGGGCCCAGTTCCCCGTCCAGAAACGCTCGGCATGCGCCTCGAAGAGGATCTGCTCCCCCTGGGTGACGTCCACCCGCACTTCTTTCGCCAGGTGGCCCTGCGTGTACTTGAAGAGCTGCCGCGAAGCGGTCCGGCCGGAGAAGTAGACGGTGCCGTAGGCGGGGTCCGCGGGGAGACCGGACACGCCCAAGACGTTGGAGCTGCGCACCACCAACCGTCCATCGCGGGGGACCACGAAGGGGCGGAGCGGCTTGTGCTCCACGCGCCCGTGCAGTGCGACGTACGGGTCCGCGTCGAAGGCCGGTATCGGGAAGGACGCGGAGGGGGGGGCGCAGGTGGTGCCGCTGCACACCTCGATCATCTCTCCCCGGATGGAGGAAACCACCGCCGCGGGGTCGAAGGCGAGATCGCTTTCGATCCGGAAGATGAGCTGATCTCCCGCGTTCGCCGCCAGGTCCAGCGTGAGCACCTGGTCGTTGAACACGTCATTCCAGGCCACGGTCCGCCCCATCAGGTCGCTGCTGGAACAGGGGCGGTCCTCCATCTTGTCCGTGGTGATGGGGTACTTCTGCAGGCACAGGCGCAGCCCGTCCGCCGTGGCGCGCAGCTTGTCGAGCTCCCAGCGGATGCGGACCTTGCCCTTGTTGGGCACCATGACGGCGGAACGCGGATCGCCCGCGAGCTTGAAGTCCTCCTGCGCGTCGAACACGAAGAGGCGAGCGCCCGTGGCGTCGCGGAGCAACTCCGCACCAGAGAAGAGGCCCCCGCAGGCTCCGCCGCAGGAGGTGTAGCGCACCGTGGGCGCGAAGGAGAGTTCCTCCACCGGCACCGGCTGCTGCCCCGGGTGCGTGTCCACCGGGAAATCCTGCTTGGTGGAGAGGATGAAGTAGAGGCGCTGGCCGGCCGCCACCGTCACGGACTTCAGCGACACCGCGGTGGAGGCATTGTCCGAGTAGGCCTTGTTCACCTCGAGCAGAGGCGTCTCGGCCTCGGTGTAGATGCGCAGCCGGGCCCCGTCGCGCTGGGCGTTGGGAGTGGTGTGCGGGGTGGCCCACGCCAGCGTGCCGCTCACGTCCACCACGCCGTCAAAGGGCGCGGTCCACTCGAACGTGGCGTCCGTGGGGTGGAAGCCCTTCTCCACCTCGCTCTTCATCTTGTCCACGTCGCTTCCGGAGATGAGGTCTCCCGTGTTGGCGAGTGCCCCGACCGTGGGCACGCCCGGGTCGGGCCGGAAGCAGAACTGGCCCGCCGGGCAGCAGAGCATCGGATCGGTGCAGGTGGTGGAGCGGGACTGGTTGAAGAGCACCTCGCCCGGGCCCACGTAGTCCACAAGCCCATCACCGTCCGCATCCATCAGGAACTCGTGGGCGCTGGACTGGGTGAAGGTGTAGCCGAGGTTGGCGGAGAAGCTCCCGTAGGTCGCCTGCGCGGCGATGTTGAAGCTGTTGCCCTTGTCCTTGCCGAGTCCCTTGGGACCGTTGGTTCCGCCCACGCCGAACAGCGGTACCCCGGTGTACGGGTCACCCCAGGGAGCGCTGGGGCTCATCACCGGGCTGCGCCGCCCACCGTTGAGGGCCAGGCTGCTGCGGGTCAGGCGATCCGGGAGGCTGTCGCCATTGACGTCCAGGAGGGAGGCTTTGGTCTCGCCCTCGCGGTGGGTGAAGCCCAGCCGTACGCCCACGGAGCCGCCTTCCTTCACCGGCGTGGGGCCAATGCCCACGTACGCGTGCGCGCTGACCGAGAACTCCTCGGAGCTGCTCATGGCGCGCGCGTCGGAGGACTGCGCGCCCGAGTGGGTCACGAAGCTCCACGCCCGGGTGGCGGTGCCAAAGGGGTTGTGCGTCTCGGATGTGGAGGTGTAGCCGAGTTCGTGCTCGTGGAAGAGCGTGCCGGAGGCCACGCCGCCCACCCCCCACAGCTGGATGCGCTCGAGCAGGGACTTGGAGAAGTCACCCGGCTTGTAGGTCAGCCGATACTCGCGGACCAGGGTGTGGCCCCCGGGCAGCTCGGCGTATACGCGGATGCGCCCCAGGCGGTAGCGCAACAGGGTCTTGAAGCCGAAGCGGCCGCTGGAGATGGCGTCCTCTCGGACCGTGTTCCCCGCCGAGGGCGTGCTCTCCGGGAGGAAGTCCACGCGGTACACCCCAGGCACCCCGCCCGACAGCGCTCCCATTCCCGTGCGCTCCGCCGTTCCGCTGTAGCGCACGCCACTGAGGTAGAGCCAGCGGAAGTCCTCGCCCTGGGCGCCAGGGGCCTTCTTGTCCGTGAGGTAGCTGTACTGGGTGAGGTTGCCGTTCGCGTCGATGACACGCTCGAGGAACCACTGCGCGATGTTCGGCGCGCCCGGCTTGTAGCTGGTGAGCCGCGCCGCGGCCGAGGCGCCGTAGATGGCCAGGGTGCCGCTCTTGTCCGTCACCTCGAAGCGGTAGCTGGTGGGGTCCGCGCCGCAGCGCAGGATGCGGCGGAAGTCCTTCTCCACGCGCGGCACATAGCGGCGGCCCTGGCTGCCGTCGACGCAGTTGTCCGACAGCGCCACGGGCACCAGCGTGTCCCCATCCAACTGGTAGCGCTCCTCGCCGTTGTAGAAAGGCACTCCGGGGCGCGTGTCCACCGCCACGGAGGACCCACTGAGCTCCCAGCCAACGCCGAGGTAGCCATTGGCCGAGCTGGAGTCATAGGAGAGCGAGAGCGGTGGCTGGTAGGCACCGCGCGCGGTGGGCAGGCGCAACGGCATGCTCAGGCGCGCCGTGCCGGTGCCGCTCGCCTCCGGTGAAGCGATGAAGTCGATCCCCTCCCGCGGCTCCGCCACTGGCAGGTTCTTGATGGAGGTGGGATCGAAGGAGACTGGCCCCGGGTGCTCGGGCAGCACCAGGACCGCGTTGATCATGAACGTGAAGTGGTCCGTCTCGCTGACGATCTGCTTGCGCGCGTAGGCGACCTCCACGCGCTTGAGCGGGAGCCACTTGTCCGCCACCTCGTTGAAGTAGAAGGTCTGGATCTGCCCCGCGCTCATGCCCTCCGGCAGGAGCCGCTCGTCGAAGGGCAGGCGCACGCGCACGGCCTTCTGGAACTTCATCCCACGGGGGCCAAAGCGGTAGCCGCCGTGGTGCGGCGAGGTGACGTTGATCATCCCCGGGTCCAGCGGAGGGACCGCCCCCTCGTTCTTGCGGGTGATGCCCAGGCTGGTGGTCGTCGCCACGGCCCCGGCGGGGATCTCCAGCTCCACGTCGGTACCGAGCTTCACACTCCCGGCGCTCCCTGGCTCCGCGCGGCCCCATGAGGTCTGGTCCTCCGCGCCGAAACGCGTGTCGGCATCCACCTGGCCGGCGGGGTCCACCGCCGAGCCCCCGGTCAGCTCCTCGAGGTGGTCATCCTCGAAGCGCACGATACGGCGCAGCGTGCTGCCGTCCGGGAAGCGCGCCACCACCTCGGCCACCCAGGGCCCGCTGGCGCCCACCGGCCGGGTCAGGGCCTCCCCGAAGTAGCCCTGCAGGTCGCTCACCCGTACGCCATCCACTTCCACGGAACCAGGGCCAGCCGGGCTCTCCGCCCAGCCAGAGATGAACGCGTGGTCACCGAAGCGCTCGGCCAGCTCCCCGTCCGCGGTGAGTCGGGTGCTCGGGTAGCTCAGCACCAGCCGCGGCACGGCGCGCCGAGGGCCCACCGGGCTGCCAACGAGCTCCAGTTCCGCCAGCGCTGGCTCCGCGGGGTTCTGCTGGGCCAGCGACAGTTTCAGGTCCGCCAGCGTGGTGCCGAGCCCCACCACCTCGTGGTGACCGGGCTCGAGAGTGCGCTCGCCCAACTCCCTCCAGTCCTCGGAGAGCTGGCCACGCGTCGCCATGGAGACGCTCGCCGGGCGCGCCAGGGCCAACACCGCGCCTGACACCTCGGTGGGGCGAGCCAGCGCGAGCGTGATGCTGCCGTCCGGCAGGGCGGCGGCGGTGGCGCCATCCGTGTCATACGCCTCGGCGAGCAGTGCCTGCGAGGAGCCATCCAGCAGGGTGCGGCCGTCCTCGAGCAGCAGCACCAGCCGCGGCGCCTTCACAGTCACCGGGTGCGTGGCTGTCATGGGCAGACACAGCGAGACCGGGGTGTTGGTGCTCAGCAGCGAGGGGTCCACCTCGTCCCACACCGTCCGGGCCACACCGCTGTCCGCACCAAGCCACTTCCCGCTGGTGGGCATGCCGTTACCCACGCTGCGCTGGAGCTCGAAGGCGCGCAGGATGCCGGTGGCCTCGTAGACCACGAAGGCGCGACGCACGTCCGCCAGGTAGACGCCACCGGTTGCCACCGTGAGCTGGCCACAGGACCGCCCCTCGGCGGAGCCTTCCGGAGCGAGCAGCAGTTCCCGCGGCTCGCCCCGCAGCATCCGCGCGTTCTCGAAGGGCAGTTGCTCCACGTTGCGCGAAGCGAGCGCGAGGTGCTTCGGGTCGCGGGGAGCGAGCGCGCGGCCCGTGCCCCACAGCTCCAACTCGGAGAGGCGCGCACCTTGGCCCGTAGGCTTGAGGAGCAGCGTGAGGCTCCGGGTGGCGAGGGGACGGGAGAGCACCTCCTCCTGCCAGTGCGCCGCCTCCGAATCCGGCTCGAAGGACACGGCCTCGTCCACGACCTCCACCTCCACGTTGCGCGCACCGAAGGTCTTCACCGCGCGCAGCTGCACCTCCGACTCGAAGGCAACGTTGAGCTGCAAGGGCCTGGTGAGCTCCACGGACGTCGTCGTGTCGCGGTCCAGGAGCGCCTGCGCCTGCTTGCCCATGCGCATCGGGCTCAGGCGCAGGCTGGGACGTGGATCCGCCGGCGGCGGGGAGCCACAGGCGGTAAGCAGGACGAGGACGAGTGAGGTGAACAGACGCGCGGGCGTGCGCATGTGGTCTCCACGGAGCATGAAGGCGGAACGGTATGAAGTATAGAGTATGAAGTATAGAGTATGAAGTATAGGCGGAATGGGAGCCCTGCTGAAGGAGATCGGCTAAGAGACTGCACTCCAGGAGACTCGCATGCCGAAAGCGATGACGCTGTCCCAGGTGATGAAGCAGCTCGAGGATCACGGCAACGAGAAGGTGCGCGAGCGCTACGTGCGCGATGGCGCGGGGGACAACGTTTTCGGCGTGCTGCTCGGCAAGATCCGGGGCCTCGCAGAGGCGCTCGGGACGAACCACGGGCTCGGCCTGGAGCTGTGGGCGACGGGCAACCACGAGGCGCGCATCCTCGCGTGCATGCTGCTCGATCCCGCGGCGCTCACCGAGAAGGAGGCGCGCGCGCTCCTCGAGCCGCTCTCTAACCCCACACTGGTCGACGAGCTCGTCGGACGCGTGCTCGCGCAGGCGCCCATCGCCGAGGCGCTGCAGGTGCGGTGGATGGACGGCGGCAAGGAGCTTCTCCGCCGCGCCGGGTGGAGGCTCCTCGCCGGGCGCATCGCGCGCGGTCTCGCGAAGGACCTCGACGTCCGCGCGACGCTCGCGCGCATCGAGCGTGAGTTGCCGCCCGCGCCGTACCGGGTGAAGGAGGGCATCAACTTCTGCCTCGTCTGGATCGGCATCCACCTGCCCGCGTACACCGGGGAGGCCATCGCCATCGGCGAGCGCCTCGGCCGGTGGGACCCGCGACCGATCCCGAAGGGCTGCACGTCGAGCTACGCGCCGGAGTGGATCGCGGCGTCGCTCGCGCTGCGTCGGGGCGAGAAGACCGCGGCACGAAAGGCGATGGACGCGGCCGCGAAGGCGAAGGCCGTTCCGGTCAGGAAGGAGAGCGCCGGGAAGAGGCCATCTGCCCCGAGGGGGGCGCGCTGACATCGCGCCAGGGCCCCTCTGTGAAGAGCCCTGGAGGCGGCTTCGATGCTCGCCGCCCCCAGGCCCGTGCCGTGTGACTACGCCGTGGCGGCGCGCACGGCGCGCAGCAACTCACCGGAGTCGATGA
>DASQMW010000147.1:0-12133 GCA_035645295.1 Archangium sp. | reverse complement strand
ACAGATTTTGGGCCCCTTGGCCAACCTTGCTGCCGCTCACCTGACAGATAGGGGCGACGAGCCAGAGCGCGCCCCCAGGGGCCCGTACACAACCTCTTTTCGGCTCCTCGCCAAGCCCTGGTGAATAATCCGGGCTAGGCGCTCTCGGCCCGGCGCTTGAGGGCGTCCAGCATTTTGGGCAGCGACTGGTCCACCAGGGCATTGAGGATGGACTTGGGCACCAGGGGGCCCACGGTCACATCCACGCTGTAGGTGACCTTGGTGCGGCCCTCGCCCTCGGGCTCCAGCAGCCAGCTGCCCTTGTTGTCCTTCATCACCTCGCCCTCCACGAAGGACCAGGACATCCGCTTGGGCCGCTCCTCGCGGGCGAGGATGGTGTAGTGGAGGGTCTTGATCTTGAAGTCCACCTCGTAGTGGACCTTCACCTCGTCCCCCTTGCGCTCGGAGGTGGAGATCTTCTTCACCTCGGTGAGCCACTCGGGGTAGCGGGCGTAGTTGATGACGATGTCGTAGACCTTCTCGGGCGGGGCGTTGACGACAATGCTCCGTGAGGCGCCAGGCATGGTGCGGGTCTCCTCGGTGGGGGTTGCCTAGAAGTTGTAACCCGGCTTGGTGTCGAAGCGGTGGCGGGACTGGATGAAGCGCACCGTGCCGGTCTTGCTGCGCATGACCACCGAGTGCGTCTCGCAGCCGCTGCCGAAGAAGCGCACGCCGCGCAGGAAGTCGCCGGTGGTGACGCCGGAGGCGGCGAACATGACCTCGCCGCCGGCCAGCTCCTCGGCCGTGTAGATCTTCGAGATGTCGGTGATGCCCATGCGCTTGGCGCGGGCGATCTCGTCGTTGTTGCGCGGCACCAGGCGGCCCTGCATGTCGCCGCCCGTCGAGCGGATGGCCGCGGCGGTGATGACGCCCTCGGGGGCACCGCCGATGCCCATCAGCACGTCCACGCCGGTGTCCTCGAAGCAGGTGGCGATGCCGCCGGCCACGTCCCCATCATCGATGAGGCGGATGCGCGCGCCCGCGGCCCGCACCTCCTTGATGAGGTCCGCGTGCCGCTCCCGGTCGAGGATGACCACGGTGAGATCCGCCACGTAGACCTTCATCTTCTCCGCGATGGAGCGGAGGTTCTCGGTGGGGCTGCGGCGCAGGTCGATGGCGCCCCGGGCGCGGGGGCCCACGGCGATCTTCTCCATGTAGGTGTCCGGCGCGTTGAGCAGCTTGCCCTTACCGGCCATGGCCACCACGGAGATGCTGCCCGGACGGCCGTAGGCGCACAGGTTGGTGCCCTCGAGCGGATCCAACGCGATGTCCACCTCCGGATCCTCCGGATTGCGCCGGCCCACCTTCTCGCCGATGTAGAGCATGGGGGCTTCATCGCGCTCGCCCTCGCCGATGACCACCGTGCCCTGAATCTGCAGGGCGTCGAACGCCCGGCGCATGGCGTCCACGGCGGCCTGATCCGACTCGTTCTTGTGGCCGCGGCCCATGAGCCGGGCGGAGGCGATGGCCGCCATCTCGGTGACGCGCACGGCCTCCATTGCCAGGTTGCGATCCATTGTGGGTACTCCTTGAGAGGAAACGACGTGAAGAAGTGGGAACTCAGGGCGCTTCGTGCAACAGGCGCACGAACGCGTCCGGCAGGCGGGTGGGTTTGCCTTCGTGGTTCACGCAGGCATGGACGGTGCGCCCGGTACACAGAGGGGTGTCCGGGCCCCCCTCGCGGAAGATCTCGTAGGTGAAGGTCAGCGACACCCGCTTTACCTCGCTCACGCGGGGACGCACGAGCAGCATGTCCTCGTAACGAGCGGGCGACTTATAGGAGGCAGTGACCTCCACCACGGGCAGCGCCAGCCCGTCGCGCTCCATCTCGCGGTAGCTGCTTCCGCGGGAGCGGATGAACTCGATGCGAGAGAGCTCGAAGTAGCGGAAATAATTGGCGTGATACACGACCCCCATCTGGTCCGTGTCGCCGTAAATCACTCGAATTCGTGCCTCGACCATGGGTCGTCGGCGACCGTAACAGGGGAGTGTGCGCCCGGAAAGCATGGTGCCCGGGAGTTGGTTGCTTCTGAGCAAGAGGCGTGGAGGATCCAACGCCATGCTCCGTTTCCTGTCCCTGCTGCTGCTGCTCACCGCCCTGCCCGCCCTGGCCAGGCCGCCCCGGCTGACGCTCTTCATCACCGTGGACGCACTGGGCTCGGACCTGCTGCTGCGCACGAAGCCGCGCCTGAAGGGAGGGCTGCGGCAGCTCATCGACTCGGGGGCCTTCTACCCGTACGCGCGCTATGCCTACGCCAAGCCGCGCACCGCGCCGGGCCATGCCACGCTGGCCACCGGAGCCAACCCCTGGCGCCACGGCATCGTGGACAACCGGATCATCGACCGGGCCACGGGCAAACCCATGCGCGTCTTCCCGGACCCGGCGCATCCGGTGTTGGAGGCGCCCCTGTCCCTGGAGGACGTGAGCCCGGCCACCCTCCTGGCGGAGACGTTCGCGGACAGGCTGCGGCTGTCCACGCAGGAGCAGGGCAAGGCCATCGCCTTGTCGGGCAAGGCGCGCTCGGCCATTCCGCTGGCCGGACGGCTCGGCCAGGCCTACTGGTACGACGAGACGGTGGGGAAGTTCGTCACGGGCACCTGGTACACCAAGGAGTTGCCGGGGTGGCTGAAGTCCTTCAACACGGCGAACCCCTCCGACGCGTGGTTCAACAAGACGTGGGAGCCGCTGCTGCCTCGCACCGAGTACGTGGGCGACGATGACCGGCCCTACGAGGGCGACTTCTATGGGCTGGGGCGCGTCTTTCCGCATCCGCTTACCGGCGGCCTCCCCTCCCCCGGCCCCGAGTCCTACACCGCCTTCGCCGTCTCCCCCCTGTCCATCGATGTGGTGGTGAAGGCGGCCCGGGCGGCCATCGAAGGCGAGAACCTGGGCAAGGACGAGGTGCCGGATCTGCTCGCGGTGAGCTTCAGCGCGACAGATCGTGTCTTCCACCAGTACGGCCCCAACTCGTGGGAGATGCAGGACGCGCTGTACCGGCTGGACAAGGCGGTGGGTGACCTGGTGGCTCTGGCCGAGCGGGCCGCGGGGGGCCGGGCCAACCTCCTGGTGGTGCTCACCGCGGACCACGGCGGCGCGGCGGTGCCCGAGCACTGGGCGGCCTCGGGAGTGGATGCCGAGCGGGTGGACCCGCGCGCTCTCTCCAAGGGGTTGACCGAGGCGCTGCGGGCCCAGTTCGGCGGAGACATCACCGCCACTGTCGAGGAGCTGGACGTGTACCTGGGCGGCAAGACGCTGGAGGGCGGCAAGGTGGACGGTGCGGCGGTGCGGCGGGCCACGGCGGCCTGGCTGGTGAAGCAGCCGGCCATCACCCTGGCGGTGGCGCGCGATGACCTCTACACGATGCCGGACGTGGCGGGGCTGGTGGAGCCCCTGCGGCGTGGCTACTACCCGGGACGCAGCGGCGACGTGCTCTTCGTGGTGAAGCCCTTCCACGTCATCAGCGCCGAGGCCGCTGGCACCAACCACGGAGCCCCGTACGCGTATGACCAACTCGTGCCCCTCGTCCTGGCGGGCAAGGGGGTGAAGCCGGGCATCTACCTGCGGGAGATCAGCACCACGGACGTGGCGCCCACTGTGTCGGCGGTGCTGGAGATGAGCCTCCCCGCGTCGGCCGAGGGAGAGCCTCGCCACGAGGCCCTCGTCCTCAGCCGCTGAGCGGCCCGCCTACTGCGCCTGGACGATCTCCAGGGACAGGTCCATGGCGCGCGCCGAGTGGGTGAGCGCGCCCATGGACACGAAGTCCACGCCGAGCTTCGCCAGACGAGGCAGACGCTCCAGGGTGATGCCGCCGGAGACCTCGAGGGGGATGCGGCCCGCCGTGAGCTCCACGGCGCGGCGGATCTGCTCGTCGTCCATGTTGTCGAGCATCACCACGTCCGCGCCCTCCTCGAGCGCCTCGGCGAGCTGATCGAGGTTGGTGACCTCGATCTCGATCTTCACCAGCTGAGGCGCGTTGGTGCGGGCGCGGCGGAGCGCCTCGCGAACGGAGCCGCCCACGGCCGCGATGTGGTTGTCCTTGATGAGGACGCCATCGAAGAGGCCGAAGCGGTGGTTGAAGGCGCCACCGGCCTTCACGGCCTGCTTGGACAGCGAGCGCATGCCGGGAGCGGTCTTCCGCGTGTCGAGGACCCGCAGCTTCGTGCCGCGCACCGCGGCCATGACCTGTTGAGCCATGGTGGCCATGCCCGAGGTGCGCTGGACGATGTTGAGGGCGGTGCGCTCGGCGGTGAGGAGCGCACGCATGCGGCCGTGCACACGGGCCACCATGGCCTTCGGTTGCACCTCCTGCCCGTCGCGCACGAGGAGCTCGACCTTGACGTCCGGGTCCACGCGCACGAAGACGCGGGCGAAGGTGTCCAGCCCAGCGAGCACGAGCCGCTCCTTGGCGATCAGCTCGGCGGTGCCCTGGGCGTCCGCGGGAACGAGGGCTTCGGTGGTGATGTCGCCCGCTGCCCCGAGGTCTTCCTCCAGGGCGAGCGAGATGAGGCGATCCAGGAAGACATCCATGTGAGTCACGTCTCCGAGTGAGGTCAGCGCCGAGCCTTGGCCGGAGCCTTCTTGGCCACGGCCTTCTTGGCCGGTGCCTTCTTGGCCACGGCCTTCTTGGCCGGTGCCTTCCTGGCAACAGCCTTCTTGGCCGCCGCCTTCTTCGCGGGAGCCGCCTTCTTGGCCGGTGCCTTCTTGGCCGGTGCCGCCTTCTTCACGGGAGCCGCCTTCTTCGCCGCGGCCTTCTTGGCGGGAGCCGCCTTCTTGGCGGGAGCCGCCTTCTTCGCCGGTGCCTTGCTGACCGGAGCCGCCTTCTTCGCCGGTGCCTTGCTGGCCGGAGCCGCCTTCGGGGCCGGAGCCGCCTTCGCGGGAGCCGCCTTCGGAGCCGGAGCCTTCTTCTCCGCCGAAACTCTGACAGGCGAGGCCTCGGGATCGGTCGCCTTGGTCTTCACCACGCCCTGAGCGGTGCTGCCCTTGCGCGCGGGCTTCACCGGAGCCTGCGCCGCCCCGGCTTCGGAGTCTCCAATCGCATGGCCGTCCCCGTCGTCCTCGTCGAACTCCGCGTCGATTTCGTCGAAATCCTCGTCATCGTCGTCATCGACGACCACCGCTTCGACAGCACCCGCCTCGGCCTTGACGACCTCACCCTCCGCGTCCGCCTTGCGGACCGTGGGCTCGGGAGCCGGCGCAGGAGTCTCCGCCTCGGCGGCGGGCGTGGAAGTGTCGGGAGCGAGCCGCTTCAGGCTGTCCTGCAGCTTGGAGATGCGCGCCGTCAGCTCCTCGACGCGGGCCCGGTCCTTCTCCACCACGTCCGGAGGCGCCTTGGCGACGAAGTTGGGGTTGTCCAGCTTGCGCTGGATGCCCCCCACTTCCTGCTCGGAGCGGGTGATCTCCTTGTTCAGACGCTCGCGCTCGGCATCCACGTCGATGAGGCCGGCGAGCGGGACGAAGACCTCCATCTGCGGGCCCACGAAGGCCGCGGACTGCGCCGGCTTGGGCCCCGGAGCCGTGATGCGCAGCTCGCCCAGGCCGGCCAGGGGCATCAGGTAGCCACGCCATCGCTCGAGCAGCTCGCGGGTGCGCGCATCCGCGCTCTGCACGTACGCGGTGATGCGGGCCGAGGGCGGCAGGTTGCTCTCGCCGCGGATGTTGCGCAGCCCCTCGATGGCGGCGATGACCGGCCCCATCTCCGCCTCGGCGGCGGTGTCCTCGAGCGACGCATCCGGCTCGGGGAACGGGGCGATCATGATGGAGTCGGTCGGCCGCGACATGGGCAGCTTCTGCCAGATCTCCTCGGTGATGAAGGGCATGAACGGGTGGAGCAGCCGGAGAATCCGGTCCAGGCAGAAGACGAGCACCGCGCGGGTGTTGTCCTTGGCCTTGGCGTCCTCACCGTAGAGCGAGCCCTTGGACAGCTCGATGTACCAGTCGCAGAACTCGGCCCAGAGGAACTGGTAGAGGGTGGAGGCGGCCTCGCCGAAGTTGTAGGCCTCCAGCGCGGTGCGCGTCTCGACGGTGGCGCGCTGCAGCCGGGAGAGGATCCACCGGTCCGCCAGGGTGAGCTCGCGCTCGGTGATGGGCCGGTTGTCGAGCGTGAAGTCGCCCAGGTTCATCAGGGCGAAGCGGCTGGCGTTCCACAGCTTGTTGGCGAAGGCCTTGTAGCCGGCCACGCGGTCCAGCGAGAGCTTGATGTCACGGCCCTGCTGGGTGAGCGACGCCAGGGTGAAGCGCAGCGCGTCCGCGCCATGGGCGGGCATGCCCTGGGGGAACTTGTTGCGCAGGTTCTTGTTGAGCTGCTCGGCCGGAGCGCCCAGGACGATGTCGAGGGGATCGATCACGTTCCCCTTCGTCTTGGACATCTTCTCGCCCTTCTCGTCGCGCACCATCGCGTGCAGGTACACGGTGCGGAAGGGCACGTCCTTCATGAAGTGCAGGCCGAACATCATCATCCGGGCGACCCAGAAGAAGAGGATGTCGTGGCCCGTCTCCATGACGGAGTTGGGGTAGTAGGCCTTCAGCTCGGGAGTCTGCTCGGGCCAGCCCAGGGTGCTGAAGGGCCACAGGCCCGAGGAGAACCACGTGTCGAGCACGTCCGGGTCCTGCTCGAGGCGCGAGCCGCCGCACTTGGAGCACTTCTCCGGCGCCGTGCGCGAGACGATGGGCTCGGCGCGCGAGTAGTCGATGCCGCCCGTGGCCTCCAGACGCGGGCTGCAGTCCGCGCAGTACCAGGCCGGAATCTGGTGGCCCCACCAGAGCTGGCGGCTGATGGTCCAGTCGTGGATGTTGCGCATCCAGTGGAAGTACGTGTTCGTCCACGACTCCGGGATGATCTTCGTGCGGCCCTGCTCCACCGCCTCGATGGCGGGCCTGGCGAGCGGCTCGATCTTCACGAACCACTGCGGAGACAGGCGCGGCTCCACCACGGTGGCGCAGCGCTGGCAGCCGCCGACGGACAGCTTGTGGGGCTCCTCCTTCTCCAGCAGGCCCTGCGCGGTGAGGTCCTCGAGGATCTTCTTGCGCGCGGCGAAGCGCTCCAGGCCCGCGTACTCGCCGCCCTCCTTGTTGATGCGCGCGGCCTCGTCCAGGACGTTGAGCATGGGCAGGTGGTGCCGCAGGCCCGTCTGGTAGTCGTTGAAGTCATGGGCCGGCGTCACCTTCACCACGCCGGTGCCGAAGGCCGGGTCCACCAGCTCGGCGTCGGCGATGATGGGGATTTCGCGGCCGGTGAGCGGCAGCACCACGAACTGGCCGGCGAGCCCCTGGTAGCGCTCGTCCTCGGGGTGGATGGCCACGGCGGTGTCGCCGAGCATCGTCTCCGGGCGGGTGGTGGCGACGGTGAGCTTCCGATCGCTGCCCTTCACCGGGTACTGGATGTGCCAGAGCGAGCCCTGCTTCTCCTCGTGCTCGACCTCCAGGTCGCTGAGCGCGGTGTGGCACGAGGGGCACCAGTTGATGAGCTTCTGGGCGCGGTAGATGAGGCCCTCTTCGTACAGGCGGACGAAGACCTCGCGCACCGCGGACGAGACACCCGGATCCATGGTGAAGCGCTCGCGGCTCCAGTCCAGGCTGGCGCCGAGCACCTTGTGCTGCTCGCGGATGCGGTTGCCGTACTTGTTCTTCCACTCCCAGACGCGCTCGAGGAACTTCTCGCGGCCCAGGTCGTGGCGGGACTTCTTCTCCTTCTCCTTGAGCTCGCGCTCCACCACCATCTGCGTGGCGATGCCGGCGTGATCCGTGCCGGGCACCCAGAGGGCGTTGAAGCCGCTCATGCGCTTCCACCGGATGAGGATGTCCTGGATGGTGGCGGTGAGCGCGTGGCCCAGGTGGAGGCTGCCCGTGACGTTGGGCGGCGGAAGCACGATGCAGAAGGAGGGCTTGTCGGAGGTCGCGTCGGCGCGGAAGTAGTTCCGCTCCATCCAGCAGGCGTACCAGCGAGCCTCGACCTCCTTCGGGTCATAGGCCTTGGGCAGTTCGGTCGTATCGCTCATTGGAAACGAGAACCGGCCCACGCGGGCCGGTGGAAGGACCGGCCCGACGAGGGCCGGTCGGGGTGGAGAAAGCAGCTACGACGATTCGAGCTCAGTGCTTCGTCTCGCGGTCCTTGATCAACCGCTCCAGTTCCTCGCGGATGATCGTCTCGGCCAGCTGGGGAACGACCTCCCAGGCGATCTTCTCGATGACCTCGCGGGAGGCCCTGGAGAGCGCCTCGCGCAGCTGGGCCTCGCCCCCATCGGCGGCGGGAGCGTGCCGGGCCTCCGCGATGGGCGCCGGGGTACGAGCCGGAGCCGGAGCCGGCTCCGGAGTGATGGGCTCGGGCTCATCGAGCGAGAGTTCCTCCAGACCACTCGCCTCGGACAGCTCCTCGACGGGAGCGGGCTGCGGCGCGGGGGCTCCGAGACCAAACGGATCCTTGCCGCGGCCCGAGGCGGGAGGTGCCGCCGTGGGCAGCCCCGTGGCGCCCGGCGGACGAGGCAGACCACCCGTCGGCATACCCGCGGTGGGTGCGCCAGGCCCCGGAGGACCACCCGGACGAGCCATGCCCGGAGCACCCGGACCCGGCGGCATGCCCGGCCCCGGCATCCCAGGACGCGGACCCGCGGGCATCCCAGGCCCCGGCGGCATGCCCGGACGAGCCATACCCGGAGCACCCGGCCCAGGCGGTACGCCCGGACCCGGAGGCATGCCCGGCCCCGGAGGACGCGGCATTCCGGGACCCGGAGGACCGGCGGGACGCGGCGGCTGCGCGGCGACGGCAGGGCCAGGAGAACCACCGGCTCCGCCGGCGAGCACCTGGGTGGCGGCGGAGGCGGGCATGGTGTTGGACTTCTGTCCCACCAGCGTCTTCACCTTGTCCAGGAGCACCTGGCTCTCGAAGGGCTTGGTGATGTGGTCATCCGCCCTGGCCGAACGCGCACGGGCCTCGTCGAAGGCCTCGAAGGTGCCAGCCAGCAACAGCACGGGGATGCTCTGCGTGGCCGGATCGTTCTTGAGTGCCTCGCAGACCTCGTAGCCGTTCTTGCCCGGCATCATCACATCCGCGAGCACCACGTCCGGCCGCAGCTCGCGCGACCGGGTGATGGCGTCCAGCCCGTTGTCGACCGCGGTGACCTGAAAGTCCTCGGTCGCGAAGATCATCCCGATCACCTTGCGGATGGTGAGCGAGTCATCGGCGACCAGCAGATTCTTGGGCATCGGTTCGGGCCTCGGGGGATCCAACCCCCTAGAATTCGGTGAGAAATCGGGACTCGGAGTCCCACTGTCAAGCCGGGCAGCTTACGGTTCGCCACCCGGGCCTTCAAGAAAACAAGCGGAAGCTCAAGAAAACATGCGCCGCAGGTCCAGAAAGAGCACGGGGCCCGGGATTCCTGATGCGGTGAACTCCCCCGGCTCCCCGGCGGGCGCGAAACGGGGGTGGACGCCCAGCACGCGCGAGGCGCACAGCCCCAGGCTCCGGCCCTCCACCTCGGCGAGCACCACGAAGTCCTCCGCCTGGGAGGAGCCGCCCAACAGCGCCGGGGCCGAGTACAAGGGCCAGAGCGCCTGTCCATGCGGCATGACGCCCGCCACCGCCCCACTCTTCCCCGGCAGCGCGCTGAAGGCTTGCCCCCGCGTCACCACTTGGGAGATCAAGGACAGTGGGACACCGAACAAACGCCCCTGCGATTCGAAGACGAGCGAGCGTTCAGGCGTCAACTCGGTGAGCTGCACGGGGAGCTCGGGAGGAGGGCTCACGGTGCCCGGCTCGTGGGGGAGCGCCTCGGCGTTGATCTCCAGATAGAGCCGCTCCTTGTGGAGCACGGCGCTGCGGCTGAGGGCGGCCAGCGTGTTCCCCAGTCCCGAGGGCAGCAGGAAGTGGGGAGCCGGGGCCACGTCCACCACCTCGACGATCGAGCGGACGCGGACGGCGAGCGTGGGGCTGACGTCGAACACCACGACCATGCCCGGAGTCCGCTCCGGCTCGCCGCCGAGCAGCACGGAGAGATCCATGATCTCCAGCACCCCCCGCAGACTGGTCTCATCGGGACCCGGCGCGGCGACCTCCATGACGGAGGTGGCCTCGACGGAGAAGCGGGTATCGCCCGCTTCCATCAGGAGACAGAGCCGGCGTCCGCTTTCGTAGGGAGGCACGGGGTCAGGCTAGCAGCCCCAGAGCCGGGGTGGTAAGCCCTTCGGTGAGATGGCGCGCCTCCTCCTCGTCGATGACGAAAAACTCGCCCGGACCCTGTACGGGGACTACCTGCGTGGGGTGGGCCACGAGGTCAACGCCGTCACCAGCGTCCAGGAGGTCAAGGAGGCGCTGGCCCAGACCCCCTATGACGTCGTGGTGACGGACCTCATCCTCCCCACGGGGGACGGGATGGAGGTGCTGCGCCACACCAAGGAGCACTACCCGGGCATCGAGGTGGTGGTCATCACTGGCCTGGACAAGGTGGACCCGGCGGTGCGCGCCATCAAGAGCGGGGCCTCCGAGTACCTCGTCAAACCCGTGGCGCCGGAGGTGCTCCAGCACGCCGTGAATCGGGCGCTCGCCACGCGCGAGCTGCTGACGGAGAATGCCGCGCTGCGCCGGTACGTCTCCCTGTTGGAAACGGGACAGCGAATCTCCACCACGCTCGACCGGGTCCGGCTGTCGGAGACGGCCTGCGCCGCCTTCCTCTCCAGGACCGCGGCCAGCGCCGCGATGCTCTTCCAGTGCGATGGCAGCGGCCGCTCGCGGCTGTTGGGCGCCCAGGGGCTGGCCGGCTCGATGCAGGAGGCCGCCCTCGTCGCCTTCCTCGCACCCCGCCTGGGGACGTCCCGGGAGGTGCGGGTGATGGAGGGGCTGCCGGGGACCTGGCCGCGCGCCCTCGCCGTCCCCGCCATCGAGGGAGAGGATCTGCTCGGCTACGCCCTCCTCCTCTACCCCGGCTCTCCGCCCGAGGGCATTGCCGAGGCCACGAGCTTCCTCGCCCGCTGTCTGGCGCTGGCCCTGCGCAACCTGGGCCGCATCGCCGAGGTGGAGGATCTGGCCTACCTGGACGACCTCACCCACCTCTTCAACACCCGCTACCTGCACCTGGTGCTGGATCGCGAGGTGAAGAACGCCCAGCAGACGAACGGCGTCTTCAGCCTGCTCTTCCTGGACCTGGACTACTTCAAGAACGTCAACGACACACACGGGCACCTGGTGGGCTCGCAGTTGCTGGTGGAGATGGCGCGCGTGCTCAAGGGGTGCGTGCGGGACAGGGACGTGGCGGTGCGCTACGGCGGGGACGAGTACGTGGTGGTGCTGCGGAGCACCGACTCGGGCGGCGCGCTGAAGGTGGCCGAGCGCATCCGGAGCACCGTGGAGAACCACCGCTTCCTGGCGCGCGAGGGCCACTCGCTGGCGCTCTCCACCTGCATCGGCATGGCCAGCTTCCCCGAGCACGCGCAGGACAAGTCCACGCTGTTGGATCTGGCGGACCGGGCCATGTACCGGGGCAAGAAGGGCACCCGGAACGTCGTCTACATGGCGGCCAAGGACCTCGAGGCCACGCCCCCGGCGCGCCACAGCCAACCCACCGGGAGCTGAGCCGGGCTCAGCGCCGCAGCGAGCCCACCGTCAGCCGCTTGTCCGGACGGGGCTCGGCGCCCCCGCCCTGCCCGCCCTCGCCCACCGCTTCCACATCCTCGTGCGAGGCGCCGGAGACGATGAGCTCGTACTTGCGCGACATCACCTTGATGTGCTCGGCCTGGGCCGGGTCCAACCGGGCGATGAGCTCCCAGAAGAGCGCGGCGTGCTCGCGCTCCTCGTCCATGACGTGGTGGAGGATGGCCTTGGCCTCCTCGTTGTCCGTGGCCTCGATGTGGGCGGCGTAGAGGTTGATGGCGTCCAGCTCCGCTTCCATGTCCAACCGGATGGCGCGGGCCAGCTCCGAGTCCGTCAACTTCCTGGGCACCATCGCGTGAAACGGATTGGTCTGCGGCATGAAGCACTCCCGGGGACGTACGGCCAGTATGAGCGGACCGTGTAGGCACCGGCAGCATCCGTGCGCCAGGGGCCGCTGGTCAACGGAATCCAGCGCCTCGCGTTGCGGCCGGGCCGGTGGCTCGGCCATGCTGATG
>DASQMW010000146.1:0-31431 GCA_035645295.1 Archangium sp. | reverse complement strand
CGCGGCCACCAGTTTCCGCCGGCCAACGGCATCGAACTCCAGCTGCTTCGGGGTACACTCTGTTTTCACCGCGTAGCTCCTACCGGTAGATGGAAAGCCTTGAGAACTCTCCACTTATCAGTCGGTCGCTACGCGGTGCTCCCTCTACGCGTGATCGATCCGGGCTAGACGTTTGTCGATGTGCCGGGCCTCGAGCCCACCAACAACTTCGGCGAGCGCTGCATCCGCCACGCCGCCATGTACAGAAAGACATCCTTCGGCACGAAGAGCGAGGAGGGCAGCTGCTTCGTGGAGCGCATCTCCACCGCCACCGCTACTCTCAAGCTGCAGGGCCGTGACGTGCTCGCCTTCCTCGCCGACACCCTCACCACCCACCGCCGCAGCCTACGCGGACCTTCTCTCCTACCCTCCGCGCCCGTACCTCAGCTGGCTCTCACCGTCTGAGTTGGTGAACGCTTACGATTGTTATAACCGTTTACGGCATGGGCTTGGTTGAGGAGAGAGCAGGGGAGAAGTGACCGTTGAAAGTCGGGTGGAATCGGCAGGTCCATGCTGTCCACTGCTCAATATACGACATATATGATTCCATTAAAGCATTGAACAAGTCGTCTACCTGCAGATGGCGTGCTCTGATTTATAAAGACACTACCAACCTGATTGGCCCACATGGCTGGGGCCACGTAAGTACCCCCATACGGGATTTGCGCGGGACAGTTCGGCCCTGCTCCTGAGGGACCTTGCGGGCCGATGTCGCCTTTGGGCCCTGTCGCACCGACCGGACCTGGATCCCCCTTGGCGCCCGTCGCTCCGGTATCGCCTTTGGGCCCAACGGGACCAATATCCCCCTTTGGCCCTTGCGGCCCAGCAGGCCCTGGGTCTCCTTTGGGACCTTGTACTCCCAGGGTCACCGCGAGGGATGAGTTTGAATAGGCGTTGGTTCCAGTGGACACCGCCACTAAGTAGGTGCCGGGTGTCTTGAGAAGGACGACAGGAACCTGAACGATGATCAATGCGTCTTCGTGCGATAGTACCTGAACGGGGAAACCCGCGAACTTGACAGTCGGCGGAATTGTTCCGAAGGCTTGGCCATAGATGTTTAGCCGCCCTCTGGAAGCGTCAACGTCGGCAGACGTCACAACCAGTGGATTTGTCGGCGTGTCGGCACGAGCAATCAAAGGTGAGGCCACCGTGGCAGAGAGAACAGTGGCAGCAGTAAAAGCTCGTAAGAATGGCCCAATCGGCATTGTCATTGTGTTACTCCCAATTGTAGCCTGAACTACCGCCAGTGCCTTTGTATTCACCCGGACGCAGACGGACGGGCAAGCGTCCGCCCATTCGCTCGCACCCAGTCATGCGTGTAATGTCAAGTCAACATCGTACTGAATTTTCCCTGAAACGCATTGCCGTGGCCGTCCTGCACCTTCGCGGATGCCGCAACCGGATCCGATTCATCTCGCCAGCGGGGCCTGAGTGGGTGAACGGTTACGCCTTCCGGTGGGCCCTGGAGCAATCAGCCATCTTCATGCGATGGAGGGAGGCGTTCGATGCCAGGCGGACCGGCGACGAGACCTTTCCAGCACTCCCCGAGGAGCGGCCCAGATACGAGGAGTTGAAGGCATTCCTGGGCAATCGGCTGAAACGGCCGGCCGGGGCAGGAACCTTCCGGGCCCTTCCCCAGTTCAAGGACCTCGACCTTGGCGCCAGGGTGACAGGTCAGGTGCGGTGGAATCCGCTCTCCCCTCCTTCTGACTCCGAATGAGTCATGGAATCCTGGTTTCCATGGTGCGGATCGCGCATCCCGCGCCAGTAGCGCAGTTCAGCAGATTCCGATTGATGTCCACCGTCAGGTTTGATGTCCCTTGGGTACGCACATAAACCGGGTCTGAAATACGCTTGACCTCGATGGGACCGTCGATGACGCACCGGACAGTACCCGTCTGGGCATGAGCCCGTTGAATCAAGCCACCCGTACTGGTCGCATAGAGGTTCAAAGCCAGAAGCACCACAATGGCCATCAGCATGGATTTCGTCGTCTTGTCTGTCATGAGGCGCTCCACAATACCCAGTAGATGTGGGCTGTCGAAAAAGCCGCTCGGCCCACTTCGGGGGAATCGCGGGAAGAGGACCCCGGGTGAAGTGGTAGGCTCGGGGACCCTCCGCCCCTGAGCCCCATGGCCTGTCTCGACGAAGCCACCTTCACGGAACTGCTGCTGGGTGAGCTGCCCCGAGCGCGTGCGGCGGAGGTGGACGCGCACCTCGACGCCTGTCCCTCGTGCCGCCGGATGGTGGCGGAGGCCCTGCGCGCCAACACCCCCGTCCCCTCGCAAGCCACCCCGGTCGAGCCCGCCCCCATGGCGACGCCAGACCGTCCTGGCCGCCCACCCGCTGGCGAGCCCGTGCTGGAGCGCGGCACCGCCGTGGGCCGCTACCTCGTCCTGGAGAAGCTGGCCGCCGGTGGCATGGGCGTGGTGTACGCCGCCTATGACCCGGAGCTCGACCGGCGCGTGGCGCTCAAGCTGCTGCGGGCCTCGGCCCTCGGGCTCGACGCGGAGGAAGGCCGCCAGCTCCTGCTGCGCGAGGCCCAGGCCATGGCCCGCGTCTCCCACCCGCACGTCGTCCCCGTATACGACGTGGGCACCTTCGGCCAGCAGGTCTTCCTCGCCATGGAGTTGGTGGAGGCCCAGACACTCCGCCAGTGGTTGAAGGCCGCCCCGCGCACCTGGCGCCAGGTCCTCGCCCTCTTCATGGACGCGGGCCGGGGCCTCGCCGCCGCGCATGCGGCCGGAGTGGTGCACGGGGACTTCAAGCCCGACAACCTGCTGGTGGGCACCGACGGACGCATCCGCATCACCGACTTCGGGTTGGCCCACACCGCGTCCTCCGCGATGGAGACCACTCCCCTCACCGGCGGCACGCCCGCGTACATGGCCCCGGAGCAGCTCACCCCTGGCGCCCGGGCCGGCATCCAGAGCGAACAGTTCTCCTTCTGCGTGACCCTGTACGAGGCCCTCTACGGCGAGCGCCCCTTCGCGGGCTCCTCCGTCCGGGAGATCTCCGCCGGGCTCCTCTCCGGCCGGGTGCTCCCCGCGCCCAGGGGCTCGCACGTGCCTCCGTGGTTGCGGCGCGTGGTGCTGCGCGGCATGGCCGTCTCCCCCTCCGAGCGCTATTCCTCCCTGGAGGCCCTGCTCGCCGCACTGAGAGACGACCCGGGCGTGCGCATGAAGCGGCGCCTGCGATGGGCCGGTGGCCTGGGCCTGCTGCTGGGTGCCGTCGGCGTCACCCATGGCGTGCACACGCGCGCCTCCCGGCAGTGCGGGGACACGGCACACGCGTTCGACGGGGTGTGGGACGACACGGCCCGCCAACGAATCGAGGCCGCGTTCCTCGCCACCGGCAGGCCCTTCGCCGCCGATGCCTGGCCCCGCGTGCGGCAGGCGCTCGATGCATACACCACCACCTGGGCGGCCGAACGCACCGCCGCGTGCGAGGCCACGCGCGTGAGGCACGAGCAGTCCGAGGAGGTGCTCGCCCAGCGCCTGCGCTGCCTCGACGGGCGGCTCGCGGAGCTGGCCGCCCTCTCCCGCATCTTCACCGAGGCGGATGCCGAGGTCGTCGAGCAGGCACCTCGCGCGGCGAAGGGATTGGCCCCCGTGGCCACCTGTGCGGATGCCACCTCGCTCTCCCAGGCGGCCCTCCCCACGGACCCCGCCGCACGTGAGCGCGCCGAGGAACTCCACCGCACCCTCGTCCAGGCTCGTGTGCTCAAGGTGGCGGGCAAATACAGACAAGGCGTCGCCCGGATGGAGCCCGCGGCGGCGGCGGCGAAGGACTCGGGAGACCGCCATGGCACCGCGGAAGCCTTCCTCCTGCTGGGCGAGCTGCGCCAGAAGGCCGGCGACTGGCCCGGCGCGGAGTCCGCCCTCTTCGAGGCCCTGCGGGCCGCGGAGGCCGGGCGCAACGACGAGGCCGCCGCGCGTGCCTGGATTCTGCTGGTGCGAGTGACGGGCGAGCAGCTCGAGCAATACGACATGGCCCACCGCTGGCGCGAGCGCGCCGAGGCGGCCATCGAGCGTCTGGGTGGCAACGAGGTGCTGCGTGCCCAGCTCCTCACCTACTCGGCCACCACGCTGTACGCCGAGGGCCGTTACGCGGAGGCCGCCGAGCAGCAGGAGGCGGCCCTCCTGCGGTTGGAGAAGGCCTTCGGTCCCGACAGCCTGGAGGCGGCGGACGTGCGCCAGGACCTGGGGAGCGCGAGGCTGGCCCAGGGCCGGGTGGACGAGGGGCTCGCCCACCTGGAGCGCGCGGTGGAGTTGCGCCGCGCGGCCCTGGGCGAGGAGCACCCGGACGTGGCGAGGGCACGGCTCGCGCTCGGCGAGGCGCACTGGCAGCAGAGCGATTACCCCGAGGCGGAGCGGCTGTCGCGCGGCGCGCTGGAGTCCCTGGAGCGCTCGCTGGGCCCGGAGCACCCCAGCGTGGGCGATGCGCTCAACCTGCTCGCCCTCGCCCTCCAATCGCAGAAGCGGCTGGACGAGGCCCTGCGCCTGTACGAGCGCGCGCTGCGCATCGTGGAGAAGACGGAGGGCCCGGACAGCACCGGCGCGGCGGCGCTCGTGCACAACCTCGCCGCCGTGCTGTCCCAACAGGGGCGGCTGGACGAGGCCGTGGTCCGCTTCCAGGAAGTCCTGGCGCGCAAGGAGAAGAAGCTCGGGCCGGGCCATCCGCAGCTCGTGCCGGTGCTGCGCTTCCTGGGCAACACGCTGCGCAAGCAGAAGCGGTACGGCGAGGCCCTGGTGCACCTGGAGCGTGCCCTCACCCTCCAGGTGTCACAACCGGATGACGCCCTCTCCGGCTGGACGGGGGCGCATCTGGACCTGGGCCGGGCCCTGCTGGAGGCGGACCGGCCCCGGGACGCGCTCGTGCCGCTGGAGAAGGCCCTGGCCGGCTGGGAGCGCGCACAGCCCACGCCCGTCGAGCGCGCCAACACCCGTCTCCTGCTCGCGCGGGCGCTGTGGGACGCGAGGTCGGACCGGACCCGGGCGCTGCGTCTGGCCCACGAGGCGCGGACGGTGGCCCTCGAGTCCGGCGACGCGGGCGCGCGGGTGCTCGACTCCGTGGATGCGTGGCTCGCCGGGAAATCCGTCACCGCGCCCACGCAAGAGCCCACACCCCGGTAAATCCGGCGGTGGGTGGCTGGAAAAGCCGCGGCCGCCGCGGAATGCAACCGCGGCCGAGACGCACTCTCCCCTCAGAACACGAAATCCCGCGCAGCGCTGACAAGTGATTGCCCGTCCCACAATGGACAGGCAATTCATCGTCTTTTAGAAGGCGGGAAAAGACAGACGAGCGCACGGACGGACCCGTGCGAATCCTTGCTTCGGACCGGGCCGGTCCTGGTTCATTCACCGAGCAAAGGAGCTCATCCGTGTCTCAGCTTCGTCTGTCGTTCAGCGCGCTCGTCATCACTGGCATGCTCTTCACCGTGGCTTGCGGTCCGCAGTCCGAGGACACCTCCTCCGAGTCCAACACCTCCACCGTGCAGCTGCCGGAGACCGCCGAGGCGAAGCCGGGCACCGGCCAGTTCTGCGGTGGCTTCGCCGCCATCCAGTGCCCCGAGGGGCTCGTCTGCGTGGATGACCCCAATGACAGCTGCGATCCCAACACGGGCGGCGCCGACTGCGGTGGCATCTGCGTGAAGGAGACCCGGCAGACCGCGGAGAAGAAGAAGTGCGACTACAAGGACCCCACCCGGCGCTACGTCTCGCGCGATCCAAACGAGTGTCCCGCCATCCTCTTCTTCTGCAATGAGGGCGAGACGGCATTCTTCGAAGAGTGCGGCTGCGGCTGCGAGACGAACCCGTGAGCTGAAACTCCCGCGGCCACCCCGTGGGACGGGGACCCTGGCGGCTCGAACTTCCGCATCAACGGGTTGGACAGCATCCACTACACGTCCGCGGAGTTCGACCGGCTCTCCGCCTGGGATTGAGCGCCGGATGCGGCGCCACCGTGCTCAGTCGCCCGCGACGGCGAACAGCCAATCCCCGTTCTCGCTGATGCCGGTGCGCAGGCCCAGGTAGCCCTCCTCCAGGCGCCTCCACTGGGCGAGCTGCTCGGGAGGATAGAGTCCCTCGAGGGCCTTCCAGTCCTCCGCCTTCGCGCCCATGCGGACCACGGAGGGCCAGACGTAGAGTGTGCCGTCCTTGGCGTACGGGAGGTTGAGCAGCCGGACCAACCGCCCGAGCACGGCCTCGCCCTCGCGCTCCCGCTCGCGCCAATAGGCCGCCGGATCCTCTCCGGGTCCGAAGCTGAAGCTGAACTCCTCGCCCTTCTCGCGGGTGAGCACGGCCAACACCGCGTAGTCACACGCCACCGCCGCGGCGACGATGCGGCGGCGCATGGAATCCACCACGGGGGGCAATGGCGGCCTGGCCGGTACCGGCTCGGGGCTCAGCGCGCTCGCCGAGCAACGGGCCGCTCCGGCTCCCCCGGTCGGGCCCGTGGTTCCCGCGTCCATCGGAGCCTCCCTCGCGGAGGCAACACCGGCGTCCTGGACCACGGGAGCGGGCGGAGCCGGAGGCGCAGAGGGCACGTTCGAGGAGGAGCGGTTGCAGGCAGCCAGGAGGAGCGCGCACAGCGCGGTCAGAAGCCGTTTCATGGGCGCGGCGCCTCGAAGCCGGGCTGTGAATACCTTGCACTCTGGGTCTTTCCTCACTTTGTCGAGGATCTGTTCGATTTTCATGATGTTCCCCCCCTTCGCATCGTACGAAGGCGCACCGCCGTATCACATGATGAAGGTATCTGGGGGGTTGACGTGGCCCGCCCACCCTTCGCAGCATGAACGTCCCTCCATGCTCGTCCCTCCCGTCTACCGCCGATGGGTCACCTGCCCCGAGCCGCGCCCTCAGGCGAAGCTGCGTCTGTTCTGCTTCCACTTCGCTGGAGGTGACGCGTCTGTCTTCCGCTTGTGGTCCAGGCAACTGCCCGCCTTCATCGAGGTCTGCCCCATCGAGCTGCCGGGCCGCGCCACCCGGCGGGCCGAGCCCCCCATCACCCGCTTCCCCGAGCTGCTCGACAAGCTGGCGGGCATGATGCTGCCCTTCGTCAAGCAGCTGCCCTTCGCCTTCTTCGGGCACAGCTTCGGCGGCGTCACCGCCTTCGAGCTGGCGCGCTGGCTGCGCCGCAACGGAGGTCCGCTCCCGGCCCACCTCTTCCTCTCGGCCTCCCCGGCGATGCACATCCGGAAGGGCCCCCCGACTCGTCTCAGCCACCTGCCGGACAAGGAGTTCCTCAAGGAGGTGGCCTCCCGGTTTGGCACACCCCTGGAGGTGCTCTACAGCGAGGACTTCCGGCTCGGGGTGCTGCCCGCGCTGCGCACGGACGCGCTCGTCGGCGAGAGCTACCAATACGCGCCCGAGCCTCCGCTGGACGTGCCCATCTCCTCCTTCGGGGCCTGGCAGGATCCCGAGGTCAGCCACGAGGAGGCCAACTCCTGGCGCCTGCAGACCACCGCGCGCTTCCAGTTGCACATGTTCCAGGGCAGCCACCTGTTCCTCTCGACCGAGCGGCCCCGCATCTACAAGGCCATGCTGGAGGACCTGGCGCCGCAATTTCCGTGACGGGGCCGGTGTTTCCCGGCATCTACCGCCCGCGCCGAGCCTCTCTGGCCACCAGGCAGGCGGCCTTCGAGGTCTCCGCACGTGCTCATCCGGTATTCCGAGTGGAAGAAGCCCACCGACGCGGCCTACGCCTTCCAGCTCCGCGCGGCGGGCTCCGGGCAGGCAGGCGGCTTCTCCCCGGCGGTCCCCGGTGCCGGCCTTCCCCGGGACATCCGGCAGATCGCCCGCGAGGTCCTCGTGGACGGCGAGGCGGAGCGCTTCGAGCGCCAGGTGCACCGGTGGCAGGGCCCGGAGGACGTGGCCGGCGACGCGGGCGAGAAGCCGTACGTGGGCCAGCAGCTCACCTTCGAGGAGTCCGCGTGGCGCGGCGCGCTGACGATGCGTGACGTCGACGCGGTGATGCGCGGCACCGTCCGGGTGATGCGGAGCCACGGCGGCCAGGCCGACTACGTGCTGCGCGATCACCACATGCTCGACGTGGCCCTGTACCACTACCGGACGACGGGTGAGCTGCCCCGGGCCCTCTTCCACGCGGACCGGCACTCCGACTGGTGCAAGGACAGCTACCTGGAGGCGCGCGTGCCGCCGCAGGCCGCCACCTGGTGGAAGCTCTTCGAGGGCCTCAAGCGGCCCGAGGGCTCGGCGCCCGTCCTCACCGAGGAGGACATCTTCTTCACCACCGCCAAGGCCGAGCCGACGGCCCGGATGACGGGGCGGGACGTGGGCTTCTCCACGCTCGTCCCCTGGTTCGTGGACACCTCGGCGCTGCACTGGCGGCAGGTGCTCGAGCGGCCCGGCGTCGTCGAGGCGGATTGGGTGTCGCTGGACCTGGACTACTTCCAGCCCGCGCCGCAGCTGCGGCTGAGCGGCGGCCTGCTCCGAGACCCACGCTTCCACGGGATGATGGAGCGGGCCCGGGTGCGCGTCTTCGTGCTCTCGCCCCAGTTCACCAATGGCGGCGACAAGGTGGACCCCTGGGAGGTGCAGGGCAGCCTCCACTCGTCGCTCCGGCTGTTGAACCTGCTGCGCCAGTTGCCCGGCAACGTGCGGCGTGTCCCCTGAAAATGGGACGGGCGGCCCCTCGTGGAGAGAGCCGCCCGCCTGTCCATCCCTACCGTCCGCCAGGACTACGGCTTGGTGTAGTTGATGGTCAGGTTGTAGCTGGCGGTGCCCGAGCCGGCGCCGCGGACCATGATGTACGCGTTGCTCTGGCCCGCCGGCACCGTCAGGGTGCACGTCTCGGAGGCGGTGGACGTGTTGGAGCGGCAGTCATAGAGCGAGGTGGTGGGCGCCGAGCCGAAGCGCACGTACAGGTCGGGGTTGCGCGTGCCCGTCATGGTCACCTGGAAGGTGGAGCCGGCCACCACGCTGTACGGGCCGAAGTTGTCGCTCGCGCTCTTGCCCACGCTGTCGCTGAGCGTCTCGGTCACGGGCGTGCCCGTGCCACCACCGCCGCCGCTCCCGCCACCGTACGTGCCCTTGAGGGTGACGCCGGAGTAGCTGGAGTAGGCGTTGAGCATCACGTACCAGGAGCCCGCGGCCGGGTTGGTGAAGGGGCAGACCTCGGCGTTGCCGCTCTTGTACGGACGGCAGTCGTAGGTGCTGGAGCTGGGGACGGCGCCGGAGCGGACGTACAGGTCCGCGTCACCCGTGCCGCCGCTGATCTCGAAGGACAGGCTCGTCTGGCCCGCGGGCACCTCGAGCGCGTAGTACTTCTTGTTGCCGGAGCTGCCCGAGAGGCTGCTCACCGGCACGCCGTTGGACAGCGGGTTGACCACCGGCGGCGGAGGCGGCACGCCCACGGCCTTCCAAGCCTCGTTCACCGCCAGGGCCTCGGCCGAGCCCGCGCCGTAGAGCGCCTCGGCGGCCTGGAGGGTGTACGTCTTGGCCTGCTCGAAGGTGGTGCTGGCGGTGAAGAGGTCCGTGTTGGCCTTGTAGAAGATGCGGCCGGCCTTCTCCGGGCCGATGGCCGGCACCACGTTGGCCGACTTGCCGCGCGGGTGCGCGCCGCCCTTGCTCAGCAGCGAGAACACCAGGTTGCTGATGCCCGAGCTGTAGTGCACGTCCACGCCCGAGGAGTAGTCACCGTAGAAGTCGAGCGACACGCCATCCTTCACCGGGTCATCCATGTAGCGGAGCGCGTCGTTCGCCGTGCCCGGCGTCCAGATGTCCTCGCCGATCATGAAGACGTCCGCGTCCACGGCCCAGTTGCGCGTCCAGCTCTCGCACACGCCGGCGAAGATGTCGGACATGGACTCGTTGAGGCCGCCGGACTCACCCGAGTAGATGAGGTCCGACTCGGTGTCCGTCACGGCGTGGGTCAGCTCGTGGACGGTGACGTCCAGGTCCTTGCCCAGCTCGATGGAGTCCGAGTTGTTGCCGTCGCCGTACACCATCTGGGTGCCGTCCCAGTAGGCGTTGACGTAGTTGCTGCCGTAGTGGACGGTGCTGATGAGCGTGGCGCCCGCGTTGTCGTACGAGTCGCGGCCGAAGAGCGTCCGGTAGCAGTTATAGGTGGCGCCCAGCATGTCGTAGTTCATGTCGACATGGGCGTCGCCGATGGCCGCCTGCCCCTCGCTGCGCTTGAGCGTGCCCGGCGTGGTCGAGCCGCTGTTGGCCGAGTACACCTTGCGGTTGAGCGCCGTGTGGATGAGCGGGTTGACCAGCAGGAGGCCGCCGCGCTGTGCGTCCACGTAGACCATGTCATTGGCGGGCATGCCGTCGCGCTCGCCCTTCACGCGCACCTCGTAGGCCAGCCGCGGCTCGTTGCTGCCCTCGGAGCGCAGGTAGACCAGCGTCGCCTCGCCTTCGGAGGCGGCGCCCCGCGCGGTGGAGCCCTCCACGGCGGCCTTCAGCGCGGCCTCGGGGGCCACCTTCGCGGCGGCCGGCACGAGCGAGCCATCCTTGGCCGAGCCGTTGGCCGCGTAGACATTGCCCGCCGCATCCACGTGCACGACGAGCTCACCGCCCACCACGCGCAGGCCGTTCTTCGTCTGCTGGAAGCGCAGGTGCTGGTGGCCCTGCGCGTCCACGGTGGCGCGCCGGAACACCAGGTCCTGCGCGTTGAGCCGGAACACCGGCGCCACGAGGCTCAGCGCCTCGCGCACGTCCGGCTGCGAGCGCAGCGCGCCCTGCGCCTGGGCCGCACGGCCGAACTGGCCCCGCACGGCGTAGGGAACGCCCTCGTCACTGCCCAGCACCTGGGCGCCCTTGATGCGGGCCAGCGCGGACTGGATGTCGGCGTCATCTCCGCCCTGCACGGGCGCCTCGCCCTCCTGCATCGAACCGCACGCGGCCAGGCTCGCGCCCAGCCACGCGGCACAGAACGTCCTCAGGTACCGGTTGCTCACGAAAGACTCCTCGGAAGAAGAGACAGCTTCCTTGACATGCCCATTGGTGACGCTTCAAGGCACTGTGATGATTTTCAGGATTTTTTCTGATTGATTTGTGTAAACACTGACGTGTGCCCACTTGGTTGTTCATCTTTGCCGTGGCACCGTGCGCGTTTTTTCTTTTTCTGAGAAAAGAGGGGCCTCCGGCACCGCCATGAAGATCACGAAGCTCCACATCCATGGGTATCGGGACGTCGCACCCGGCACCGAGCTCGTGTTCAGTCCGGCACTCAATCTGGTGCTCGGAGAGAACGGCACCGGCAGGACGACGCTGCTGGAGCTGCTCTCCCGCGTGCTCGCCTCGGACTTCTCCGGGCTCATCCGCGAGGAGTTCTCGCTGGAGTACGCCCTCACCTTCCCCGGGATGGAGCTCCACATCTCCGTGCGCAACACGCGGGCCTCCGGCGCTTCCCGGCCCCCCTCGCGCGAGGACTCGGCGCTCCTGCTGCCGCGTCCCCCGGAGGCCACCCCGGAGTTCGCACCCTTCATGGAGCTGGTGCTCGAGCTGGACGCCCCTGGCCCGCGGCTGGTGATGCGCGCCGACGCCACCGGCGTGTCCTGGGAGGTGGACGGGCAGCCCGCCTATTCACAGAACATGTACTGGTCGCTGCTGGACCGGACCGTCTGGGTGGTGCTCTTCATGACGGCCCAGCGGCTGGAGCCCGAGGTCCGCGAGCCGCTCAAGGAGCTGCTGCGCCGCACCTTCCTGCTCGCCCCCGCGCGCTTCGACGAGGCGCTCGGGACGTTCCAGCAGATTGGCAATACCCAGTATGGAATGGAGATGAGGGGTGACGAGGTCTTCCCCCTCGGGCTGATGTGGCTGCCCGCGTGGATGCCCGGGCTGTTGCGCGAGCGGGTGGTGCGCGAGATGCCCAAGCCGGGCGGCTTCCTCGACATCCGCCATGACGAGGTGGAGCGAAGCTTCCTGGCGAGGTTCGTCACCCTGGCCGGGTTCAGCTCGGGGCTCTTCCGCGTGGAGCTGCTGGACAAGCGCAGCTACGAGGGCGGCGGGCGTCTGGAGTTCGGCCGCTTCGGCTTCCACTTCACCCGGCGCGACGGCTCGGTGCTGACGCAGGAGCACCTCGGCCACGGGCAGAAGCGGCTGCTGTCGTTCCTGTACTACCTGGACGTCAACGAGGACTTCGTCATCGCCGACGAGCTGGCCAACAGCCTGCACCCGCGCCACGTCGAGGCCTGTGTGCGGGAGCTGGGCCGCCGGCAGTCCTTCGTCACCAGCCAGAATCCGCTCCTCTTCGAGCACGTCCCGCTCGGCTCCGCCGAGGAGGTCCGCGCCTCGCTCATCCACTGTGGGACGGAGCTCCGGGAGGGCCGCGAGTGGAAGGTGTGCACCAACCCGGCGCCCGAGGCGGCCGCCAGGCTCTTCGGCGCGTACCAGCGGGGAGACACCCCGCTCGCGGCGCTGCTCCGGGCTCACGGGGTGTGGTGAGGCTCGGGCGTCTTCCGCTCGCGCGCGAGCTCCGCCCGGAAGAAGGCGCTGTGACTGGCGAGCGTCTCCATGTAGGGCCGCACGTCCTCCCGGGCCTCGGGTGAGAGCTGCGCGTAGGGCGTCACGTGCTGATCCGGCACGTAGCGGAAGGTGAGGTTGATGCGCCGGGTCTTGAAGTCCGGCATCTCGGGCGCGAGCGCGTGGCCGGCGCGCGTGTCCACCCGCTGCACCCGGTGGAACGTCTGCTCCTTCCAGCGCGCGCCTCCGAAGAGCTGGAGCGCCCCATCGTCGAGCCACTGCTCCAACACCACCTCGTCGCGCTCGCCCGGGCGGGAGGAGGTGACGAACTGGATGAGCGCGCGCTCGCCGAAGGACAGCGAGGCCACCGGCCCCGGCTCGAAGTCCTTGTGCTCGCCCACCCGCGCGGTGTCCACCCAACGCCCGTCCTCGAGGCGGCTGCCGTAGAAGTTCACCAGGCAGGTGTTGAGGTGCCAGCCGGGCGGCATGTCCGGGCCCCGGAACATCCTGCGCGCCAGTTGCTCCACCTTGTCCACCTGGCGCTGGAGCACCGGCGGGAAGGGCTCGGCCTTGACGCAGCGGTCCTTCACGCCCTTGGGTGGCCGGTAGTAGTCGAGGCAGGCGAACTGCCAGTTGCCCAGCCAGTACACCGGCCGCAACAGCCGCCGCTGCTCCTGCCCCGGCGGAGGCGGGAAATGCTTGGAGTAACGCTGCTCCCACAAGGGGTGAAGGGCGCCGAGCCAGGAGAGGAGCTCCGCGCGGTCCGCTGCCGAGAGGAAGCTCGCGTTGTAGTGGTGGCCCGGGGTGCGCTGGCGGGCCTTGTGGGCCAACGAACGGCCATAACGGGGAGGAGGCGCCATGGGAGTCTCCCCACTACCACACCGCGGCCGTCCCGCGGATTCCCCGGTGCGCCGCGAGCCTCCCCGTCCGGGTGGAGGCTCCATGGCCCCGGAAAAACGGACACGGCCTCACGGCCCGGGCGGGCGGCTCGGGCGGGAAAGCACGTACGTCGCGCCCACGAGGATGAGCGCCCCGGCCGCCGCGAGCACGGGCCACTTCACC
Organism: Archangium sp.; assembly: GCA_035645295.1. Classification (GTDB taxonomy): domain Bacteria; phylum Myxococcota; class Myxococcia; order Myxococcales; family Myxococcaceae; genus Archangium. The sequence continues at coordinate 17,899 of DASQMW010000146.1, read as the reverse complement.
CGCGCGACGAAGGCCAGGAAGCCGAAGCTGATGGCCATGGCGGAGACCGCGCTCACCTTCACCTTCACCGGCACGGCGCCGTGCTCGTTCCACTCCTGGAGCCGGGGCCCGAAACGGGGGTGCGTGTACAGCCAGTGGTGGAAGCGGCGGGAGCTGCGCGAGAAGGCCCACAACGCGACGAGCAGGAAGGGGGTCGTCGGCAGCACCGGCAGGAGCACGCCGAGCATCCCGAGGCCGACGCAGACGAACCCGAGGGCCATGAAGGCGAACCGGAAGCGGGAGTGCTCCGCCCCGGCGGTGCCCGGCTGCTTCTGCTCCATGGACGGTTCCCCCGGCATCGCCGCGCCTTATAGCACTCTGGGGTACTGTTCCACCGGTTCCAAGGGCCGTTCGAGGTGATGATGAAGCGCGTGTTGAAGATTGCCGGTCTGCTCCTGCTGCTGCCCGTCCTGGGAGTGGTGGCGCTGTTCGTGGTCATGTTCGCCGGCAACCCGGAGATCCCCGACGGCCAGGAGCTGGAGGGCTTCGCCCGGGTGGTGAAGGACGGTTACGTCAGCCTGGACGTGCTCGACGCCGGAGAGGGCGCGGTGGTGCTCATTGATTCGGGCACGGATGCCGAGGGGAAGATTCTCCTGGCGGAACTGAAGCGCCGCGGCCTCGGACCCGACGCGGTGAAGGCCATCCTCCTCACCCACGGGCACGCGGACCACGTCGCCGGCTGCCACCTCTTCCCCAAGGCCGAGGTGATGGCGCTCGAGGCAGACATACCCATCGCCGAGGGGAAGGCACGCAGCAACAGCCCCCTCCTCCGGTATGTGCCTCCCGCCGACCGGAAGGTACGCGTCACCCGAGCGCTGAAGGACGGCGAGACGCTCCAGGTGGGCAACCTGGCCATCCGCGTCTTCTCCATCCCCGGCCACACCCAGGGCAGCGCCGCGTACCTCGTCAACGGGGTGCTCTTCCTGGGTGACAGCGCGGACGCGACGAAGGACGGCAAGCTCGTGGGCGCGAAGTGGCCCGTCACCGAGAGCAGGGAGCAGAACCGCGCGTCGCTGAAGGCGCTGGCGGCGAAGCTGAAGCCCGAGGAGGTGAAGCAGCTCGTCTTCTCGCACACCGGGGTGCTGCCCGGGTACGCACCGCTCCGCGACTTCGCGGCGAACTGAGGGGAACACGTGAAGACACTCCAGCACTTCCTGATCGCCTCGCTCCTGACCGTCCCCGTGGCCCACGCGCAGGAGGAACGCCCTGCCCGGACGCAGAAGACGACACCGGCGCTCGCCGTGACCGATGCGACCCTCTCCCTGTTCGAACCCGTCAGTGACGGTTGCGAGTGGGCGCAGATGGACCCCGTCACCGCGGCGCGCCGGGTCATCGCGAAGCTCGCGGTGGAATGCCAGGGAGCGAGCACCGCGCTGAGCCGCGATGGCAAGCAGGGCGCGGCACGGTTCTGGCGCGGCGGGGTCAGCCAGCCCGTGGTGGGCAGACCCACGTTCCCGGAGAAGTTCCCCTCCCCCGCGTTCCGCGACCGCCTGTTCCTCGTGGACCTGGCCACGGGGGGTGCCGAGGAGATTCCATTGCCCGGCTCGGGAGAGCTCATCGAGTTCGGCTTTGATACCAAGGGCCGGCTGCTCGGGCTCACCGTCCAGAAGCCCACGCCGGAGCAGGAGCGCGTGGGCGCGGTGGAGGTGGACGGGAACACGATCCGGTTCGGCCTCGATGGCACCAGGAGACGCCCGCTGTTGGCCCATGCCTTCGTCTGGCGGGACGGAGCGTGGACGCGGCTGGATGCGAAGGCGAGCACCGAGTCCTCGGGGACCGGCGTCCTGGCGATCCGCAAGGAATTGGGTGAACGGTCGAGCCGCGTGCTGGATCCACGCTTCACGCCCAAGGAGCTCGAAGACGACGCACTGCTGGACCAACTGTATGCGTTCACTCCCGAGCAGCCCGAGGGCGAGTGGGCCGCGCTGGAGCGTGGCGGTTACACCCTGGCGGTCTGGGGCACGCCTTTCGGAGAGGAATTGCTGGCGACCGGCCTGCTGCGGAGGGTGGACAAGGGGAAGGCGATCGCGCTCCCCAATCACACGTACCGCGAGAACGACCTGGTCAGCATTCAGGCCCGAGGTCAATTCCTGCTCATCTCACTGGCCGACTCGGGTGGGCATCCGCGCATGTACCGGGGGAAGAAGCTCGTCTGGAGTTCGGAGAATGCGCGAGCTGTGACGTTCTGGCCGAAGTAACCGGGTTCCGCATGCTCACTCTCCCTCTGGGAGAGGACGGGGAGTGAGGGTTGTCGCGACCGGCCCCCCCCGAGCCGGACGGGTGGACGGGTGATTGCCACGATTGCCTGCGGTTGTGTGAAGGGCAGCACAAATGGCCTACCAAGAAATGCCACTGACCCTCAAATGCAGGTGCGCAAATGAGCGGTGAGACCGATTGGGACGATGTGTGGGAATTGGCTCGTGCCGTGCTCGAAAACGGCGCCCCGTTGAATCTCACCGACGAGACGCGCGCCCTTCTTCTGCGGGTCGCTCAGGAGGTGGCCATCAGCAAGCAGGATGCGGAAGATGCTTTGCTCAGCTTACCCGCCGCCACGACGATGCTACGGGAAATTGACCGGCGCATCCATGATGGATCTTGGCGCCTAACCGACGCTCGAAACCAGGCGAAGAAGCTGCGAGAAGAGGGGGACTTCGACGGGGCACAGCAAGTCATGCGTGACGTGCTCTCCGTGGAGGTTGTCCCCCACTATCGGGAGCAAGCCAAAATTGCTCTTGAGAACCTGGCCGGGCTGGCTCAGGTGCATGCAACCGGGCGGATCAACCCGAACCTACACGACCGGCAGCAACTTGCGGCGCTCGCCCTCCGAGTCCAGCAGGGACACGCCCTGGAACGTACCGAGGACTTGCGCGCCCTTCTACGCCGGACCGCCCCCACGGCGGCCATCAGCGAGACCGAGACGGAAGAGGCCCTGAAGAGTCCGGAAGGCGCCGAGGCCCTGATGGGGATGGTCCTCTCTCGTTTCCGGGAGAGCGAGCGCCGATTCTTGAATTCGATGTACCGGATGACGAGTCTCCGGGACTCGGGAGACCTCGAAGGTGCGCGCCAGCAGATGCGTGCCGTGCTCGCCGTGGAGGTCGTGCCGCAATACCGGCGGATGGCCGAGGAACAGCTAAAGGGCCTCGACAGTTCGCCCCCGGAGTCGTGACCGCTCGGAGCGTGATGCTTGGTCCACACGGAGAGGGGACATGCATGGGTCCTCCGAGGGAAGAGGCCGGGCGTGGTGGGCACGAGACTTCTCCCCCGGCTCGAGGATGTCGGTGGCCAGTCCCAGCGAGCGCAGCAGCGTGAGGAACCCCCACCCCAGGTCCACCTCCCACCAGCGGATTCCCAGCCGGGCCGAGCGCGGGAAGGTGTGGTGGTTGTTGTGCCAGCCCTCGCCCATGCTCAGGGCGCCCAGGAGCAGGCTGTTGAAGCCCTGCACCGCCGCGCCCTCGTTGTGCCAACCCCGGTAGCCCTGCCGGTGCGCCACGTAGCCCACGAACCAGTGTCCCGTGGTGCTGACCGCCACGCGCACGAAGATGCCCCACACCAGCCAGGGCAACCCGCCCACCGCCAGGAACAACACCGCCCAGGGCAACTGCTGCCACATCCAGGTGCGCTGGAGGAAGCCATGAAAGGCATCCGCCTCCACCCGCGCGTCCAGCCGAGGCTCGAAGGGCTGGGCGAACTCGAAGCGGCAGTGCAGGTTCCAGAAGTAGTCGCGCCAGGCGGGCTGCCGGTGCGCGAAGTAGTCATGGCACCAGGGCTCGTTCTGCTGGAAGTCGCGCGTGTTGTGCATGCGCACCAGGGCGCGCGGCCCATCCAGGCCCACCAGCACGCCCAGGTAGGTGAGCGTGTACTCCAGCCACCTGGGCACCCGGTAGGCGCGGTGGATGAGGCCCCGGTGAATGCCCACCGAGTGCCCCGCGCACAGCGTCAGGGCCGTGCTCACCGCGAAGAGCACGAAGGCCCCTGGGGTGAAGGTGGGCACCGCCCCCACCACCGCCACCAGCGACACGAGCCCGAACCAGAGCGACTTCCCCGCGTTCCACCGCACCCGCCCGTCGCCCGGGCGCACCGTGTTTCCACCAGCCATGACCACCTCCACCGGGGAGTACCGGAAGAAGTGGCGGCGGTTGCGGGAGGCTCGGAAATCCGTCCCAGGCTCCGCTCGTGGCCTCCGCCACGGCTCGTGGCTACATCAACACGGAGGAAGGTGCGGACATGCGCGAGAGCATCCTGGCAGCCGCGGTCGCGGCGATGACCTGGGGAGCGGCGACAGCCAACGCCCAGCAACCCATGGCGGGCAGCTACCAACTCCAGCAGCCCATGGCGGGCAGCTATTCCCTTCAACAGCCGATGGCGGGCAGCTACCAGCTCCAGCAACCGATGACTGGCAGCTACTACCTCCAGCAGCCGCTCACGGAGCGCTACGGCCTCCAGCAGGTGCCTCCGGGTGGCTACTTCCTCCTGCAGCCCATCCCGGGGGGCTACTACGTCCAGCCCGTCCCTCCCGGCGGCTACTTCCTCCTCCCAGAGGAACCCGGTCTGGAGTCCTGGCCCTGGCCCCAGGAGCCCTGACAGGCGGAGGCTCTGCGGCCGGGCAGCGGAGCCACTCCACTGCGAGCGTATTCCGCTGAGAGGCGAGGCGCGATACACCTGGGGTCGCCATGGCAGAGACCCCGATGAACATCCCCACCGTCGACCTCACCGACCTCTCGTCGAAGGACCCCGCCCGCGTCGAGCGCGCCGCGGCGGCCATCCGGGAGGCCTTCGGCGTCTTCGGCCTCGTCTACGTGAAGAACCACGGGATCGATGCCCAGGCCCTGGAGCGCTTCTACGACGCGTTCCGCACCTTCGTCTCCTGGCCCGCCGAGGCCAAGCGGCCCTACGGCCGCGCGGACATCTGGTACCAGCGCGGCTGGACGCCTCCGAACACCGAGGTCGCCGTCGCGGGCAACGGCCAGCCGGACTTCAAGGAGTGCTACTTCGCGGCGCCCTACCCCTCCGACGAGAGCTCGGCGCTCGAGTTCCCGCAGATCTACCCCGAGAACGTGTGGCCCTCCGATGCGCCGCCGTTCTTCCAGGACGGCCTGCTCTCGCTCGGCCGGTCGCTCCACGAGGCGGGGCTCGGGCTCCTGCGTGGCGCGGCGATGGCGCTCGGACTGCCGGAGACGGCCTTCGCGGACCTCTGCCAGCGCGGCCCTCACGTCACGCGCGCGCTGCAGTACCTGCCGCTCACCGCCTCCCAGGTGAACACCGGCATCGTCTGGGGCGAGGAGCACACCGACTTCAACCTGCTCACGCTGCTGCCCGGAGGCCGGTTCCTCGACCCCCAGAGCCAGCCCGCGAAGAGCCCCGATGAGAAGAGCGGGCTCTACCTCCGCACGCGCCCCACGCCCGAGGAGCCCAAGGGGCGGATGGTGCGAGGGACCGCGCCGGCCGGCTGCATCGTCGCGCAGGTGGGCCAGCAGCTGGAGATCCTCACGGGAGGCACGTTCCTGGCGACGCCGCACGTCATCACCGCGCCCGGCGTGCCGGGCTGGCAGCGTCAATCGGCCGCCCACTTCATGCACGTGCACACCAACACGGTGCTCTTCCCGCTGTCGAAGTTCCGCACCCCCGACGCCGTGCGGAACTACGCGCCCCCGGTGCTCGCGGGCACCTACGACATCAAGACCCTGGTGGACATCGGCCTGGCCCCCGCGAGCGCGCTCGACCAGCTCGGCTACCGCCACTACGACCGGCTCAACCAGATGCGCGCGGGGGGCGCGAAGTCCTAGCCCGGCACCGCCGGGGCGCTGGAAGGGATAGACTCCGCGCGTGAACGCCGTGGAGACCCTGCTCGCGCCCGCCGATGCCCTGCGCACGAGGCTGTACCGGCTCGTGGCCCCGTGGGCCGGACCGCTCTTCGCCGACCGGGACCGGCGCGTGGCGTGGATCGGCGTGGGCAGCGTGGGGCTCTCCTTCCTGCTCACCCTCACCGTGCCACTCTGGACGTTGGCGCTCGGCCCCGTACTGCTCGGAGTCCCGCACCTCGTCTCGGACATGCGGTACCTCGTCGTGCGCCCCGGGCTGCTCCAGCGCGGTGGCTTCGCCCTGCTGTGCGGTGTGCCCATCCTGGCCACCTGCTTCGGCGCCGGGCCCGAGGTGGGCCTGCTCGCGATGGTCCCCGCCATCCTGGGGGCCAACGGGCCCGCGTGGCGCAAGGGACTGCTGCTCACCGTGTGGGCCGCGCTCACCGCGTTCGCCGTGGGCTCGCCCCTGGGCATCCGGCTCGCCCTGCTCCATGGGCACAACGTGATGGCGGTGGCGCTCTGGTGGTGGGCCTGGCGCCGGACCCACGCGCGAGCCTGGGGCGTGCCACTCCTCGCCACAGTGGGGACGGTGGCCCTGCTGCTCGGTGTGGCCGAGCCCGTCCTCACGGCGCTCGGCACGTGGACGGCCCCGGCGACGGGCACCACGTTCGAGGCCTTCGTGTGGACGCTGTCTCCGTTGAAGGGCCAACCGGTGCTGTCGGCGCGGCTGGTGCTGGTCTTCGCGTTCCTCCAGTCGGTGCACTACAGCGTGTGGTTGCGCCTCATCCCCGAGGACGACCGGCCCCGCGCGGCCCCCCGCTCCTGGCGGGCGACGTGGCGGGCCCTGGTGGAGGACTTCGGGGCCCCACCGCTCGCGCTCATGCTGCTGCTCGCGCTCAGCGTGGCCGTCCATGGAGCGTGGGACCTGACGGAAGCCCGGCTGAGCTATCTCCAGCTCGCGATGTTCCACGGCTTCCTCGAACTCGCCGTCGCGGCGCTCTGGCTCGTCGAGGGCCGGGGGCCACGCGCCGGAATACAGGCGTGATAGGAAACCCGGCATGCGCCCGCGCCACCTCGCCCTGCTCCTCGCCCTGCCCTTTCTGCCGGCCTGCAAGAGCCAGAAGGAGGCCCCTGCCGCCGCTCCCGCGAAGCCCTCCGCTCCGGAGGCCGCGGCCGTCCCTCCCGCCACCCAGAAGAGCAAGATTGGCCTCGTGCTGGGGCTCGGGGGACGTGGGGATCAGTCCTTCAATGACTCGGCGCTGCGCGGCCTGGAGGTCTGGGCCTCGGGCGTGAAGTACGAGCAGGGAGGCAACCAGGACGTGGCCCCCGAGGAGCTCGAGTCCTCGCTCCAGCAGTCGCTCGGACAGGACCGGGTCCGGCGCAACCTCCAGGTGGCGCCGCTGGGCATCACCCCGATCGTCCTGCAGAGCCGGGTGGCCGAGGACTACGAGCCCAACCTGCAGCTCCTGGTGGAGGAGCAGGGCGTGTCGCTGGCGCTCGGGGTGGGCTTCATGTTGGAGAACGCGGTGGAGGCGGCGGCGAAGCGCAACCCGGACAAGCACTTCCTCCTGGTGGACAGCCCGCTGCTGTCCGCGCAGGGCGAGCCGTACACGCTGCCCAACGTGCGCACCGTCGTCTTCCGCGAGGAGGAGGGTTGCTACCTGGTGGGAGCGCTGGCCGGGCTCACGACGAAGACGGGCAAGGTGGGCTTCGTGGGCGGCATGGAGATTCCGCTGGTGAAGCGCTTCGAGGCCGGCTTCCGCGCGGGCGTGGCGGCCACCAACCCCAAGGCCACCGTGGTGTCCACCTATACGGGAGGCTTCACCAACTTCGCGCTCGGCAAGCAGGTGGGGCAGGACCTGCTCACCAAGGGCTCGGACGTCCTCTTCGCCGCCGCGGGCGTGGACGGACTGGGCGCCATCCAGGCGGTGAAGGAGGCGCGCGACGAGGGCAGGTCCGTCTACGTCATCGGCGTGGACTCGGACCCGTCGCACCTGGCGCCCAAGGCCGTGCTGTCCGCGGTGGTGAAGCGCGTGGACCTGGTGGTGTACGAGGCCGTGAAGGCTCAGGTGCAGGGCCGCTTCCAGGGCGGCAACCTGTCACTGGGCCTGCAGGAGGGCGGCATCACCTACGCCCCGGTGCGGCTGGACTTCCCCGGCAAGGACGCCGCCCTGGCCCGCCTGGAGGAGCTGAAGGCGAAGATCATCTCCGGGGAGATCAAGGTGCCCACGCACCCGGAGCAGCTCCGGCCGCGGTGAGTTCATCCCATGCGCGCTCTCAGCCTTTTTCGATGATCCGCATCAACGCCTCGAGATCCACCGGCTTGAGGAGGAAGTGCTGGATACCCGCGTCCTGGGCGCGTGTGCGGTCTAGCTCCTGGCCATAGCCCGTAAGCGCCACCAGGGTGACCCCCGCCATGTCCGGCTCGTTCCGGAGCCGTTGCGCGACCTGGAATCCATCCATCCCGGGCAGGCCGAGATCCAGGACGATGGACTCGGGTTTCTGGTGAAGCGCCTGCTGGATGGCCCCGGTCCCTTCATGGGCCAGATGGACCGTGTGTCCCCGGAACTGGAGGAATTCCATCAGGGTCTCGGCCGCGTCGACGTTGTCGTCCACCACCAGGACACGGCGCGAGCGGACGGCCTGCGAGAGCAGCGGGGCATCCGCCCTCTTCGTGTCCTCGGGGCACTTCACCGTGGAGGAAACGGGCAGGGACACCCGGAACTCGCTGCCCTGACCCGGGCCTTCGCTCCGGGCCTCGACAGCGCCTCCGTGCAACGAGACCAGGTCCCGGACCAGGGTCAGGCCAATGCCCAGTCCCCCGAACTGACGCGACAACGACTGCTCCCCCTGGCGGAACGGCTCGAAGACGTGGGGCAGGAGATCCACGGGGATGCCCATGCCGGTGTCCCGGATGCTCACGACGACGCGGTCCGCCTCCTCGAGGACCGACACGCTGATGTCTCCACCCGGCGGGGTGAACTTGGCCGCGTTGTTCAACAGGTTCACGAAGACCTGCTCGAGGCGCGTGGGATCTCCCTGGAGGAGATGCGACGCGCTCCCGAGCTTCAGCGACAGCCGGTGCTGCTGGGTAAGGAGCCGCACCGCGTCCATGGCCCGGTGGAGGACATCCTCCAAGAGCAGGGGCTCCGGGCAGACTCGCACCTTGCCCCGCGTGATGCGCGAGACATCCAGTGGTACAAGGGATCAACCAATCGACGAGAAGTGATGTGTCGCTTGGTAGACGGGCACGCCTGGGAGAAACCTCGCCGGGCCCGAGGTGCCCTGCACGGCGGCTCACCAGAGCGTGGTGAAGGTCCCGGAGGCGGCCACCGTGCCGCTTGCGTTCTCGATGCGGTACTCGTACGTCTGGCCCGGCGTCAGCCGCGCGGACGGGGTGAAGTCGAACTGCTGCATGCCTGTCCCGGTGGTGGAGAGAGACCAGCCACTGCTCATGCTGAAGCCAGACGAAATGCGCACCGTCGTCTGGCTGGTGCCGGAAGGCACGAAGACGTCGAAGAGGGCTCCGACCCGGGTGGGCTGAAGGGTGTGAGTCCAGGACGCTGGGGCGGCGGGCACCTGCCCCTGGACCAGCACCGCGCCCGCGGAGCTCTCCAGCTGCCAGTAGTACGGCACCCCGGCCTCGAAGGAACTCAGCTCCAGCCGCAGGTTTCCCACTGCATCCGAGGGGTCGTACTCGTACCAGCCGACTTGCCCCGTCAGCGGGGACTTCGACGCGCGCAGCGTGTAGGTGTCAGCCTTGTTCAGGTGGGCGGCGAAGATCATGCCCGCCGGCGTGCGCATCACCGCGTGGTAGTCCACCGGGCCGGGCGCGGGCCCCGTGGAACCGGCGGGCACATGCTCCTTGATTTGGGCCTCCATCACCAAGCCGAAGTCGGAGCGTGAGTGGCCCAGGCCGGAGATGACATCCAGGGAGGTGGCGAAACCACGGCCGGTATAGTGGTTGTAGCCCGCCTTCACGCCGTAGGCGCTGGTCGTGGTGTAGGCCGCGTCCTGGGAGCCCGTGTTCCAGTTGAGGTGGACGTTGGTCTTGAACGCTGAAGCGTAGGAGACCTCCGTCATCTTCGGCGAGCCGCCGTAGGAGATGGCGACCAGGACGCCGTCCGTCATCGTCCGCTGAGCGGCCCCACTCGGAACCCAGTACTCCGTGGTGAGCTGCGCGCCGGACGAGTAGCCACCGAACGCCACGCGAGCGGTCTCCAGCGGGTAGAGGCGCTGCACAGAGGTGACCAGTTCCTCCGCCCACTTCGTGTACCCGACGGGGTCGCCCAGGTACCAGCAACTCCCGTCGCCGTCGCTGCACGCCTTGTTGGGGGAGAGGGGGGTCAGCAGGACCATGTTGTTGCGCTTCGCCACGGCGATCAGGCCATTCGTGCCAGCCAACAAATAGGTGGAGCCTGGGTTCTTCAGCCCGTACTCGCCGCTGCCGTCCGCATAGATGAGAAGCCCCACCGGCTTCGTCCAGTCCAGCCCGCCCGCGTACAGGTGGTACTCGGACGTGTACTGGCTGCCGGTGAAGGACAGGAACGTGCGGTTGGTGAGCGGCCCGCCGGACCCACCCGTGGAGGCGGCGAGCGCGGGAGAAACAGCCAGCGTCATCGCCGCGACTACGGCAGCAAGAACGCGAAGGAGCCAGGTCATGACGGTGTCCTCATGTCACAGAGTCTCTGCCAGGTACGGGAAGGCCGCACCTCTGGCGACACGAGGTCCCTTGTCGGCCGGGTGCGCGCGCAAGGTGCGGGTGCGGATGCATACGGCCATAGGACGGAGCAGACGGCAGGCCGTCTCATGCAATCTCACTTCGAGCTGAACGCCTCCCCGTGTACGGACGGATGCGCTGTCCGTGCACCTCGCGCCCGGCCCCCGGGCGCTACGGCTTGCGCTTGACGCTCAGCGCAGCCGCGGCCGCCGCCTCGCGCAGCTTGTCCTTCTTGCTCTTGCGCTTGCCCTTCACGCCGCCGTGCGGGTCCTGCGCCGGCGGGGCGGGCTCGACCGGCTCGAACCCCTCGATGCGCTCGCGCGGAAGGTCGAGGTGGTGGCGGCGCTCGATGAGACGGAAGTGGGCCTCGGTGCTCGCGCTGACGAAGCTGACCGCCATGCCTGGCTGTCCGGCCCGGCCCGTGCGGCCGATGCGATGCACGTAGTCCACTGTGGAGCGTGGCAGGTCATAGTTCACCACTGCGGGCAGTTGCGCGATGTCCAGGCCGCGGGCGGCCACGTCGGTCGCGACGAGGACCCTCACGCGCTGGGCCTTGAGGTCCGCGAGCGCCTGGGTGCGCGCGCCCTGGCTCAGCTCGCCGTGCAGGGCCGCCGTGGGGATGGAGGCGCGGTTCAGCTTCAACGCGAGGTGGTCCGCCCCGTGGCGGCTCGCCACGAAGACGAGGACCTGGGGCCACGCGTGGGTCTCGAGCAGCCGGCGCAGCAACATCGTGCGCTTGCCGGTGTCCACCGCGATGGCGCGCTGGACGAGGGGCGCCGCGGCGGGCAGCGCGGCGGTCTCCACCTGGATCCGGACGGGCTCGCGCAGCAACTGCGTGGCGAGCGCCTGCACCGCCTGCGGGAAGGTGGCGGAGAAGAGCAGGTTCTGCCGGCGGGCGGGCAGCAGCGCGAGCAGGCGCGTCAGCTCATCGGCGAAGCCCAGCGAGAACAGCCGGTCGGCCTCGTCGAGCACCAGGGCCTCCACCGAAGAGAGCCGCAGGGCATTCTGCTCCACGAGGTCCAACGCGCGCCCCGGGGTGGCCACCACGAGGTCCGCGCCACCGCGCAGCGCCATCATCTGGGGGTTGGCCGAGACGCCGCCGACCGCCAGGCAGCTCTTGAGCGGCCTCGGCAGGTGGCGGCCGTAGCGTCCGATGGCCTCGTCAATCTGGGCGGCGAGCTCGCGCGTGGGAACGAGGAGGAGGGCGCGCACCTGCCTCGGCGTACGTCCCGGGCGAATGCTCAGTGAGTGCAGCAGGGGCAGGAGGAACGCCGCGGTCTTCCCGGAGCCCGTCCGGGCCGAGGCCCAGACGTCCCGGCCTTGCAGCACCGCCGGGATGGCCTCGCGCTGGACGGGAGTGGGCGTTTCGTAGCCGAGCTCGGCCACGGCTCGGGCGAGCGCCTCCGAGAGGCCGAGTGAAGTGAAGGTCATGGAGGAGGGCTACCTCGGGGTGGGGGGCGCGAGGGAGGGCGTGCGCCGGGGCCGGCAGTCTACCTGGAGAAGGCCACCGGGGGCTGACGGCCCCTGCTGATAGGAGAACCGACAACGACGTTGACACTCCAATCGCCCTGCCATGACCACCACGATTACAGGGGCAGAGTGAACACCTGCTTGCTCCAATCACATCCCGAGGAAGGCCTTCATCTCGCGCAGCACGTCGTCACGGTTGGTGATCCAGACGTAGTGATCCGCGTGCTCGAGTTGCACGATCTTCCAGCCCGGCATGCTCCGGATTTCCGCCAGACGCTGGACCGCCCTGGGGAGCATGACCCTCAGCTTCTCCTGCTGGGCGGGAGTCATCTGGGCGAAGCCGTTGTAAGCTTCTGCCCGCTCGGGCTCACGCTCACCCGTGTGGATGTAGAGCACGAGGGCCTGTATGGCCGCGAAGTCCACCTTCAAGGCGCTCAGCGTCAACTGGGCATCCGCGTCCGGCCGCTGGCGGTCGCGCAGGCAGCGCCCGGTCTTCGGATCGAACTCGAACGTCTCGTCGATCTCGTGCGCGGGGAGCGGCCCGCCGAGGCCGCGCGCGATCGCGGCGGCCACCGTGGCGCGCGAGGCCAGGTCCGCGGGATTGGGCTCGCGCGGGGTCGGCAAGGGCAGAACCTTATAGATCTCCGCCGACAGATCACCCTTGGTCTGGATGTCCAGGAAGACCACCCTCTCCACGCGCTCCGGGTGGTGGGTCGCCAACCAGGTGATCTCCTCCCCGGCGCGGGAGTGGCCCACGAGCACCGCCTTCGCGATGCCCTGGCTGTCCAGCACCCGGACGATGTCCGTGCTCAGGGTGGCGGTGTCATAACCCTGCTCGGGCCAGCTCGAGGAGCCGTACCCCCTGCGGGTGACGGAGTAGACGTGATGCGCCCGGGTGAACTCCGGCGCGAAGTCGTCGAAGACGTGGGCCGTGTTGCCTCGGCCCGTCAGGAAGACGAGCGCAGGTCCCTGGCCACCGAAGTCGAGCAGCTCGAGCTCGACGCCCTCGGCGACCTTTACCCGCTGCACCCGATGCACCGCGCTGGCGCCGGCCGGAGCCGAGGCCGGGACGGACGTCGTCGTCGCGCACGCGAACAGCGGCAAGCAACACAGGAGGAGGAGTTTTCGCATGGACGGATTCAACCACGGAAACGCGGCCTCGGATTTTCATTTCCATAGGGCTCGGCGGAGGTCCAGGAGTTGTGTGTGATTGGCGGCGGCACCACCGCGGTGGCCGCCCTCTTCGAGGACTGGGCACGAGGCATCCCGGCACTGGCCCTGGAGGTCGGCCAGCATCCAGGCCGGCTGGGCCATCCACCCACTGCCCTCACAACCCCATTTCACTTCTCTACCCACGTGAGCCGCAGTGGGCCCGAATCCCCGAGCTGGAGTGGGGCCACCGCCTGTACCTCCGGCCCGAACTCGCCCTCTGAGGAGTACCCGTGATCCTGTACGACCCCCTGCCCGCCACCGAGCCGGACCCCCTGCCCGACCCGGTCCCGCTCATGGGCTGCCCCTACAAGGCCGACCCCTACCCCCTGTACGAGCGGATGCGTGGGGCCGGCCCGGTCCACCGCGTGCTCTTTCCCAGCGGCGTCCAGGCCTGGCTCGTCACCGGCTACGAGGCCGCACGCTCCGCGCTGAACGACGACCGCCTCGGCAAGAATCACGACCGGGGCAACGACCGCTGGCGGTCCCGCGCCGCGATCATGCCGGAGCCGCAGCACTCCCAGCTCCAGGTGCACCTGCTCCACCAGGACCCGCCTCGGCACACCCGCATGCGCCGGTTCGTGACGGACGCCTTCACGCCCCGACGCATCGAACAGCTCCGCCCCCGTTTCCAGGAACTGGCCGACACGCTCGTCGACGGGCTCCCCGAGTACGGCCCCGCGGACCTGGTCACCAGCTTCGCCGCCCGCTTCCCCTTCCAGGTCCTCGCCGAAGTCATCGGTCTCCCACCCGGGTTGGCAGGCCGCTTCGACCGCGACTGGGGGAAGGTCGTCCAGCCGGTCGGCCCCACCGACCCCGCCCGGCCGCTGTACGAGGCACGCCTGCACGGCCTGCAGCGCTACATCGCCGACGTCATCGCCCTCAAACGCGAGCACGAGGAGGACGAGCTGCTCAGCCGCCTCGTCGTGGCCCGCGACCGCGGTGAACTGTCTCAGGAGGAACTGGGCTCGATGATCTTCCAGCTCCTCGTCGCCGGCCAGGAACCGGTCACCAACCAGATCACCACCGCGCTGATCGCCCTGTTCCGTCACCCCGGCCAGCTCGCCCGCCTCCGCGGCAACCCGGACCTGCTGCCCTGCGCTGTCGAGGAACTCCTGCGCTACGACAGCGCCTTCGAGCTGACCACCTGGCGCTTCTTCGACCGGGACAACGACCTGCACGGCACGCGCGTCCCCGCCGGCGACTCGGTGATCGTCTCCCTGTGCGCCGCCAACCGCGACCCGCGCCGCTTCCCCAACCCCGACACCCTCGACCTCGACCGCGGCCCCAACCCCCACCTCGCCTTCGGCCACGGCATCCACTTCTGCCCCGGCGCCGCCCTGGCCCGCACCGAACTCCAGATCGCCCTCGGAACCCTGCTCGCCCGACTGCCCGGCCTGCATCTGTCCATCAGGGACGAGGACATCGAGTGGATCCCGGCCGTCCTCGGCCGCGGCACCAACCACCTACCCGTCGGCTACGACCGGCGCCTCTGACACCGGCACACGGCTGACGGGGTCCGGCCACACCGCCCGACCCGCCCCGGCCGACCGACCCCTCCGGATACCCGACAGCGCCCGGCCGCATCCCGCCCCAGCGCCATGCCTCCATGCCCTCAGGAGACCTGCCATGTTACTGACGACCCCACAGGACGCCCTTCCCACGAGCATCAGCGCCGCGATCCTGAACCTCCTCCTCCGTCACCACCGCACGACCGACCGAACCCCCGCCCCCGCGGAGGCGTTCCCCCACCAACTGCGCGGCATCGCCGCATACGTACGCGACGGCGCTCCGGTCGTCTTCACCCTGCCCGGCTTCCCCTGCAAGTCCCCCAACCCAGCCAAGGTCCTGGGCCACCTGCCCGACCAGGGAGAACGCCTCTCCCTCAGCTTCCTGGACACGCTGTGCACCGAAATCCAGCGGATCTACCCGCCCGGCGCCCGCGTGATCATCTGCTCCGACGGCCACATCTTCGGCGACCTCATCGGCGTCCCCGACGACCACATCGACGCCTACGTCGACGAACTCCGCGCACAGATAGGTGGATTGGGCCTGGAGAAACTGTGCGTCTTCGACCTGCGAGACGTCCTCGGCGACCTCCCGCACCCTGTGAAACGCGCCTACGTCCACGACGGCTACGCCCCCGCCCTGGAGGACCTGCGCGCCGAGATCCACGCCGACCGCAACACCCTCGCCCTCTACCGGGGCATCACCTGCTTCCTCGTCGAGGACACCCACCACTGGCCCGGCACCCGCTCCGCGCTTCAACGCGCCTGCCGGCAGCGGGCCTACGGCGTCATCCAGCGCAGCCGCGCCTGGGGCGACCTCATCGCCAGGCACCACCCGGACGCCGTACGACTGTCCATCCACCCCCAGCCCGTCGGCGCGGCCAAATTCGGCATCCGCCTCCTCGACGCCCCCGACGCCTGGACCACCCCCTGGCACTCGGCGGCCCTGCGCCGCGCGGACGGCACCTGGACCCTCATGCCGCACGCGAAGGCCGCGAGACTCGGGCGCCTGGTGCACCTCGACGGCAAGCCCAGCCACTTCCAGCAGGTCTGACCGGACAAGAGTTCCAATTCAATGGCCGCAAGGCATTACGAGGTGGGCGCATCCTCCAACAGTCCTCCCATTCGCCCCATGCGCTGGACATGGATCAACCGCGACCGCTCGATGGCCTCCAGCCAGGAGCCCTCGCCGCCCCCTTGCGCACGATGGCGGCGATGTGATCGGCGATCCGCTCCCACAGCCCGGGCGGAAGGTTGTGCCCCATCCCGTCGATGAGCACGAGCTCGGCCCCCGGAATCGCGGCGGCCGTGGCGCGCCCACCGCTCGGGTCGCGCAGCGTGTCCGCGAGCCCGTGCAGCACGAGCGTCGGCACGTCGAGCGCGCGCAGCAGCCGGGTGCGGTCGCCCGACGCGACCTGCGCCACGGCCTGGCGTGCGATGGCGACCTCGTCGTGATCGCGGTCGTACGCGAGCCCCGCGGTCTCGGCCACGGCCGCCAGATCCGCCGGAAACGCCGGAGAGCCGAGCACCGCGATGCTGCGCACGGCGCGCGCGACGACCTCCTCGCGCGTGCGTGCGGGCGGTCCTCCAAACAACGCCTTCATGGTCGCGGGGTGCGCCTGCCCGACGGACATGTCGCCGGTCGTCGCCATCATCGTCGTGAGCGATCGCACCCGCGCCGGGTACTTGATCGCGATCGTCTGCGCGATCTCACCCCCCATCGAAGCTCCCACGACGTGAGCGGCGTCGAGCTTCAGGGCATCGAGCAGACCGACCGCGTCAGCAGCCATGCCGGAGAGCGTGTACGACGCCGATGACAGATCCCCCTTGAGCACCGCGGGCAGATCGGGAGGCAGGGCATCACGCATGTGCGTGGAGTGCCCCGAGTCGCGGTTGTCGAAGCGCACCACGTGGAGATCTCGCGCGACGAGCGCCTGCAGGAAGCCGAGCGGCCAGTGCACCAGCTGGGCGGCGAGTCCCATCACGAGAAGCACCGTCGGGTGTTTCGGATCGCCGCGTTGCTCCCAGGCGATGTCGAGATGTGCCGGTCCAACGTGCTTCGCGAGCTGCTCGTTCAGCATGGTTCGTGCTCCTCCGTCTTGTGAAGGCTGGCCAGGGACTGGTTGAGGTACCGCATCAGCGCGGGGCTCCACCCGGCGAGAGTCTTCGAGGGCTCGAGGCGTATAAGTATAAGAAGGATGCGCGCCTGGGCATCCGTGGAGACCAGGAAGACGTCCAGGCGCGGGCAGCGGTGGAAGGAGGAGCAACCCGCGGGTGTTCTTCCAGAGGGGGCAGATGGAGGTGCGCGGGAGGTGCGCGCCATGGATGGTGGCATGATTGTCGGCTATCTGGTGGCCTTCCTCCTCGGCGGGGCCAAGCGCTTCGCCGACAGCAAGCTCGACGGCATGCTGAAGCGGCTCTACGAGCGGGTGAAGAGCGAGTTCCGCAACGACCCGGCGCTCGCCCAGGTCGAGAAGAACCCGCGGAACGAGGCGGCCCAGCAGTGGCTGCGCTCCCAGCTCGAGGAAGCGGCGGCACGCGACGTAGCGCTGCGTGAGGAGTTGGCCGGCCTCCAGCGGGCGTTGCAGCAACAGGCCCCGAACCTGCTCGTGTACGCCCCGGGCGCCGACACGGTCGTCGGCGTCAACTCGGGCTATTTCGTGGGGCGCGACGTCATCATCCACAACCCGCCGTTCCCTGGGGGGTTGGACTCCCGGGCACCCGCCTGGGTCAAGGGGCTCTATGTCCTCGGTGTGCTGCTCTGCTTGGGCGGGCTCGGCTTGTTCTTTTTCACGATGTTCAGCGAGCAACCCGACTTCAGCGACCCGAATTTCGGGGTGCTTCCGGCCGGTATCCCGGCAGCGTTCAGCGTGTTCTTCGCCGGCTTCCTCCTCATCGCCATCGCCGCCCTCGTCACCAGCCTGCGCCACCACGACCCCACACCGCGCCTACCGCGGTAGACGCCTGTCCGGGCGCAAGTCCTCGTCCTGCTGGATGGACGAATGGGGGCCTAATGGAGTGTCCGACTAGTTTTTCAACATAGTCGAGACCGGCGGGCAGGTTGGGTAGAGGAAGAGACCGGGTAAGTTGGGTGGATGAGGAGACGACCGCCCCATCTGCTCCACCTTTCGCCTGGGGAAGTGGCCTACCTCAAG
>DASQMW010000145.1:0-25252 GCA_035645295.1 Archangium sp. | reverse complement strand
GTCGTGAAGAGGAAGCCCCTGCCACCGGTGCTCGCGTTGAACTCGACGTCGGCGTCGAGGATGTACGCGGTGCGGAAGCTGAAGGTGGTGGTGGTCAGCCCGATGACGGCGGCGCCATGGTCCCAGCAGGAGTAGGTGTTGGAGCAGGTGTCGTCCTCGAGGCACGGATCCTCCGGCGGGACGATGTCGTTGCAGTCCACCTCGCGGAAGGTGATGACGTTCTCGTTGTCCTGGCTGTCCCGCACGTACCCCACGCGGGGCTTCTGGATGTCCGGGCCGCGGGTGAAGGTGAAGTCGCTGCAGGTGTTGGACACCGCGCGCCAGGAAGCGAACGCGGCCTCGAGGGCGGCGAACTCGGTGTCACCGGGCGTGCGGCTGCTGCCGGCCGCGTCCATCCGGTACACGTAGTCACGGCCGGGCCAGACGACACAGAAGGGCCGGCCGGGCACCAGGGTGCGCCGGTACACCTGGGCCTCCGCCTCGGAAGCACCGAGGGCGAACGCCGCGAGGGCAAGCCACGGAAGGGCGCGCGTCATGAGCGGGCGCCTCCGCGGCGGCGGCACCACGCGAGCAGGGCCCAACCGGCCATCGCGGGCCACCATGCCCCGGCGCCAGCGCTCGAGCACCCGATGGCATGCTGACCCAGCACGGCCACGTTCCCACTGCGCTCCAGCGAGGGGGTGACGCAGCTCTGGCTGGCCTGGGCCTTCGGGTACGTCTTGCACACGAAGTTGGCCGAGCCCTCGTCGATGTTGCGCTTGGACACCTCGCCCTGCGGCGCGCTCGGGTTCATGACGGAGCCGAGCGCCCGGGTGTGGTCCAGGCCGATCAAGTGGCCGATCTCGTGCGTCATGGTGTTCTGCACGTCGGTGGCCACGCAGTTGCCGGGGTTGCTGCTGATGGGCCGGGGGCAGATGGGAGCGGGCGGGCTGTCCACGGTGGTGAAGACGAAGCCGTTCGCGTTCAGCTGGATGTCCGAGTCGTAGATGATGCCGGACTTCTCGTCGTAGGTGGTGAGCGTGAGGGCGATGGTCTGCGGGTCGCCGTCCCAGCAGTCGAAGTCGTTGCCGCAGGTGTCCTCGTCCCAGCACTTGTTGTCGTCGGGCACGAGCTCCGCGCAGCTCCTGGAGCGGAAGAGGACGAGGTTGCGGTTGTCGCCCTTCAGCTCGTAGCCCACCTTGCGATCATCCACGAGGGGCCCTTCCGAGAAGCGGAGGTTGCCGCAGGCGTCGAAGATCCGCTGCCAGCTCAGGAAGGAGGCGCGGATGGCCGCGAACTCGCGCTGCTTCTGGTCCTCCATGCTGGTGTTCGGGTTGCCCACGCTGCTGAGCTGCCAGTGGATGGTGGGCACCGTCCAGAAGAGACACTGGCCCGCCGGGTCGCTCGCACTCACGCGGCTGCGGACGAAGGGATCACTCTGCCCGAGGGCGAGTGTGACCAGGAGCGAGGCGACGATCACGGCCGCTTCTCCTGGGAACGGACGGGAGTCTGCTTCTGCTCGAGCGCGGTGCGGATGGCCGCCTTGAGCTCCGGCAGCGACAGGGAGCGCTGCGAGGAGTCGGTGGGCTTCCCCGTGTCCGGGTCCAGCAGGAGCACGTCACCGGTGGGCTCCGGCACGGCCATGGCGCTCTTGCCGCCCTCCGTGCGCTGCACCTGGTACTTGCCCTGCGCCATGCCCGAGACGCGGAAGGCCGTCTTGCCCCGGCGCTCCAGGAAGACGACGACCTCCTCCCCGGGGGTGAACGCGGCCAGGCCGCTCACCCGCTGCCCGATGTCGCCTACCTGCCCACCAGGCTGGGTGACGAGCACCGTGCTGCCGGCCTGCCCTGCCTTCCCTTTGAGGGCCTCGGTGACCTGGATTTCCACATCGGTGACGATTCGGCGTCCGTCCCCGCTCCACCGGCTTTCCACCCGGCGAACCGTGCCGTGAACGATGGCATCGGACGTCTGGGCGAGTTCCGGAAGGTCCGCTCGCAGCATCGTGGTAGCGCTCGCCGCCAGGGGGAGCAGTAGGACGAACGGCAGGAGCGCGCGGAGCGCGGTGTGGAGTTTCATGCAGGAGCCCTCGGTGCGCGGCAGTCTAATGCATTGGACGGGCCGGGGGCAGGGAAGTCAGCCATTCCCGGCCGCTCGTTGACCACCCAAGCCCGTCCCTGCTATCCGCGCCCCTTCGATATGGCTCCTGTTCCTCGCGTCCGCTTCGCTCCGTCTCCGACTGGGTATCTCCACATCGGAGGCGCCCGTACCGCCCTCTTCAACTACCTCTACGCCAAGCGCTACGGCGGCGTCTTCATCCTGCGCATCGAGGACACGGACCAGGAGCGCTCCACGCCGGAGTCCGTGAAGGCCATCCTCGACGGCCTCACCTGGCTGGGCATCGACTGGGACGAGGGGCCGGGCAAGGAGGGCCCCGTGGCGCCCTACTTCCAGACGCAGCGCCTGGAGCTCTACAAGAAGTACGCGGACCAGCTCATCGCCGAGGGCAAGGCGTACCGCTGCTACTGCACCCGCGAGGAGATCGACGCGCGCCGGGCCGCGGTGGAGAAGGCCACCGGCAAGCCGGGGACCTACAAGTACGAGGGCACCTGCCGCGACCGCAAGGACATCCCCGAGGGCCGCACCGCCGTCATCCGCTTCCGCATGCCGGAGGGCGAGGGCCAGGTGACGTTCGACGACAAGGTGCTCGGGCCCATCACCAAGCAGTACTCGGACCTGGATGACTGGGTGATGATGCGCGCGGACGGCATCCCCCTCTACAACTACGGCTGCGTCATCGACGACCGCACCATGGACATCACCCTGGTGGGGCGCGGGCAGGAGCACGTCAACTCCACCTTCCCGCAGCTCATGCTGTACCAGGCCTTCGGGTGGAAGCCGCCCGAGTTCGCCCACTTCCCGCTCATCCTCGGGCCGGACCGCGAGAAGCTCTCCAAGCGCAAGCACCCCGAGGCGGACGTGATGCTGCACAAGCGCAACGGCGTGCTGCCCGAGGCGCTGAGCAACTACGTCATCCGCCTGGGCTGGAGCCACGGCAACGACGAGGTCATCTCGCGCGAGCAGATGGTGGAGTGGTTCGACTTCGACCACGTGGGCACCACCTCTGGCGTGTGGAGCCCGGACAAGCTGATGTGGCTCAACCAGCAGTGGCTCAAGATGCTGCCCCCGGCGGTGGTGGCCGAGCAACTGGTGGACTTCCTCGCCGCCAAGGACGTGCAGGTGAAGGCGGGAGACCCGCGGCTGGAGCGCGTGGTGATGGCCTTTCGCGAGCGCGCCAAGACGCTGCAGGAGATGGCCGAGATGGCCCTCAAGTACTTCCAGCACGGCGTGACGCTGGACGAGAAGGCCGCGGCCAAGCACCTCACGGCCGAGTCCAAGCCGCTGCTCACCCAGGTGCGCGAGCAGGTGGCCGCGCTGCCGCAGTGGAGCGCCCCCGCGCTGGACGAGGTGGTGAAGAAGGTCAGCGAGACGGCCGGGGTGGGCATGGGCAAGGTGGCCCAGCCGGTGCGCGTGGCGGCCACGGGCGGCACGGTGAGCCCGGGCATCGGCGAGACCCTCGAGCTGCTGGGACGTGAGGAGACGCTCCACCGCCTGGACGCGGCGCTGTCCCGTTCGTAGTCCCACTCCGGACCTGCTGAACAGGGCCCACAGGTTGGGGTGGACACCTCCGCCCGTGGGCCCTATCCTTCGCCCCCATGACACGAGTGCTTGACAGCCTGAAGGGCCTTTTCTATAAGGCGCGCCCGCTCGGGGCGGCGGTAGCGGCGCTCTGGGTGTCGGTGGCGGCGGCGGAGGTGGTGAACGGGGCCCAGATTCCCGATGGCGCTCAGAAGGTGGGCGAGCTTCGGTACCGGGCACCGGGCGACTTCGAGAAGACGCTGGAGTATTACAAGTCGGTCTATCCAGCGAGCACCTTCCCTCGAAGGTCGGTGGTCAACCAGCCGGGCGTGAAGGCCGTCCACATCATCAATCCCTCGGGAAGAAACTTCGAGGGGTTGAACATTTATGAGGCGAACGACGAGGTCCGTATCTACGTCGTTCCGCTGCAGGCGGCGCCGGTTCCGGCCAAGCCCGCGAAGAAGCCGGACCCGAAGTCTGGGAAGAAGTCGCGGTAGCCGGGCGGTTCGAAAAAGGAAGTTGCAGAGGCAAAGCGGTTGCGGTAGTCAGACAGCACTTCGGCAGCACGCAGTAGGAAGTCCTTGGGGAATCGTCTAACGGCAGGACAGCAGACTCTGACTCTGCTTATCTAGGTTCGAATCCTAGTTCCCCAGCTCGTCGTACCCGGTAGTCGCAATACCGGCCCTGTCGTCTAGCGGTTAGGACGGTGCCCTCTCACGGCACAAACTCGGGTTCGAATCCCGGCAGGGTCACTGAGGCGCCCGCTTCTCTCTTCTGAGAAGCGGGCGCTTCGCTTTTGCGGGCTCGTGCCGCGGGCCGGAGCGCACCAGCCCGCCCCGCTCGAGGCTACCCGCGCAGGCTGGCGCGGAAGGTGGCCAGGGCCGAGGCCAGGCTGGCCTGGGAGCGCTGCAGGCTGCGGCGCATCAGCAGCATGCGCACCCGCTCTGGCAGCGACAGCGGCGACGCGGTGCCGAAGCCCACCAACTCCAGGCGCAGGGTGATGGCGTCCAGCAGATCCCCCAGGTCCGCGCGGGGGCCGGCCAGCAGTACCACGTCCGGCGTGGCCGACTGGAGGCGCTCGGCGATCTCCCACCAGTGCGACGAGCCCGTCTCCAGCACCACCACGGCCGCGCCCATCAGCGCGGGCGAATCCGGGGGCAGCGCCACGGCCTCGAGCCCCTCGTCCAGCAGGGTCTGGAGCGCCTCCGGGCTGCCCACCACCGCCACCTGCCCGCCAGCGGCCACCCGGCTCGCCTGCTCATAGGCACGCAGCTGCGCCTCCAGCTGCTCACGCGCCTCGGGCGACGCCTGCCCACCGGCCTGCAGCAGCTCGGACGCCTCACGGGCCACGCGCCTCGCCAGCTCGCGCCCCTTCACCCGCTCGGAGCGGCGCTCCAGCGCGGCGCGTACCTTGGCGCGCACCAGCCGCAAATCATCGAAGGGCTTGAGGATGTAGTCGCTTGCTCCCGCCGCGAAGGCGGCGATCACCGACTCGGAGCTGGAGTAGCCGGTGATCATCACCGCCTCCAGCGCTGGCTGCAGGGCCCGGGCCTCGGAGATGAGCTCCACGCCGCCCAGGCCCGGCAGGTTCTTGTCGGTGATGAGCACGTCGAAACGCTGGGCGCGCAGCAGCTCCAGCGCCTCCTCGGCGTCCTCGGCCAGGCTCACGACCAGGTCCGGCTCACGCGACAGCAACCGGGCGCACACGTCGCGCACCACGGGCTCGTCGTCCACCACCAGAACGGTCGAGGCGAGGGTTCCCCTACCCTCCTCACCCCCGCCGCCCTCGTCCGTCTCGAAGGGGAGATCCATGGGTCGAGAATCGCACAGCTCGCATCAGAGTTCGAGCAACGCCATGTGAGGCTATGCTGAGAGCCGTGGCGAGCTTCACGGAAGCACTGGAGGAGAACCCTGCCCCGAGGCAGTTGGGGGACGTACGGCTGCGGTACGAGCCCGGCCGCCTGTTGGGCGAGTCCCTCCCACCTTCCTTCTGGCGGCGGCAGCTCCCGGGGGCCTGTCTCGTGCTGGCGGCGCTGTGCACGGCGGGCGCGGTGGTGGGGGTGCTGCTGGGCGGAGATGGGGCGGTGGCCTCCGTCCCGCTGGCGCTGGGCATGGTGGCGGTGGCCCTGGTGGGCTTCGCGCTTCAGTTGGAGGGGCAACTGGGCCGGCGCCGCTTCGTGCTGCACTTCCCCACCGAGCGCCTGCGGCTGGAGCGGCTGCGGTGGGCCCCCGGGGCCACCCGGGCCGAATGGGTGCCCTTCGACGAGGTGACCTCGGTGGACGTGGTGGAGCGGGCGCCCGGACGCTACGCGCTGGTGGTGGTGTGGCACCCCGGCGGCAAGGACACGAAGGGCCAGGAGGAGACGCGGCGCGAGGTGCTGGTGGAGCACATCGGCGCCCACGAGCAGGAGGCGCTCCTGCGCGTGTGGCGCCTGCTGCACAACGCCTTCGGACTCAGGGGAGCTGGACTCGCTGGAGCGTGAGCTCCACCTCGGTGCCCTCGCCCTGCTTCGACGACAGCCGCACGCCGCCGCCCGCCTGCGTCACCAGCTCCTTGCAGATGGACAGGCCCAGGCCGGTGCCGATGCCCACCGGCTTGGTGGTGAAGAGCGGCTGGAAGACCTTCTCCTGCAGCTCCTGCGAGATGCCGCAGCCGTTGTCCGCCACGGTGAGCAGCACGTTCTGCTCGCGCGACGTCCAGCGCACCTCGATGCGGCCCGGCCGGCCCGTGCCTTCCATGGCCTGCGCCGCGTTGACGATGAGATTGAGCAGCACCTGGGTCAGCTTCACCGGGCCGAACGACACCTTCACCGGCTCGCCCATGGTGGTGATGCGGGCCCGGTCACGCACCTCGGCGCGCGCCAGCTTCACCGCGAAGGACACCACCTCGGCCACATCCGCCGAGACCTCCATGTCCTCGCCCCGCGCCTGCGCCCTCAGGCCCAGCGCCACCCCGCGCAGGTGATCCGCGCCCGTGGCCAGGTCCTGCAGCAGCGACGGCAAGTCCTCCAGCACGCTCGCCACCTCGGGCGACGGGTCCGTCGCCAGGTGCTTGGAGGCGTACTGCACCACGCACTCGAGATCGCGCCGCAGCGAGGACACGTTCTGCGACAGGTAGCCCACCGGGCCCATCAGCTCGTGCGCGATGCCGGCCGTCACCTGGCCCAGCGTGGCCAGACGCTCGGCCTTCATCATCCGCCCTTCCACCTCGCGGATGCGCAGCTCCAGCCGGGCGATCTTCAGCCCGTCCTCGAGCGCGGCCAGCACCTCGGCCCGGTCCCACGGCTTGACGAAGTAGCGGCTCACCTGGCCGCGGTTCACCGCGTCGATGACGGCCTGCATGTCCGAGTAGGCCGTGACGAGCATGCGCTTGGCGTCCGGCGCCAGCGTGCGCGCGCGCTCCAGCAGCTCCACGCCCGTCATCTGAGGCATGCGCTGGTCCGACAGGATGACGCCGATCTCGTTGCGCTTCTGCTCCAGCAGCGTCAACGCCTCGGCCGGCGTCGAGCAGCGGAAGATGCGGAACTTCGAGCCGAAGTTCGCCTCGAACACCCTCAGGTTGAGCGCGTCGTCGTCGACATAGAGGACGGCGGGCAGGTCAGACGGGTTCATGGAATTCCTCTCCGGGCCAGGCCCACCACCCCACACCCACCGTGCCTACCCACCGTGCCCACGCCCCAAGAGATACCACGTCACGCGCCAAACCCGATGGGCCGTGTTTGGGCAGATGAGAGACCCGTACGCACCGGCAACCCCGACATGCTCAGCGTCAAGCTCTCCCCTACCCGCCCGTAGGGGAACGCACCTGGAGCGCTCAGCGCGAGGGCATGGGAGCAGGCAAGAGCTCGGCGGCCTCCTCACCTGGACCCGCCTGGGATTCCAACGCCTCCTGCACGGCCTCCAAGGAGTCGAAGCGCTGCCCCGGCAGATTGCCCAGCAGGGAGACGATCAGCGAGGGCGCCTCGTTCTCCCGGGCCAGCAGGACGAGTTGGTCCGCGGACAGGGGGAACACGGCCCCGAGCAGGGCCTGGTGGATGGGCTGGGCCAGCGGCGCGGGTCCACCCATGCGCGTCTCCAGTTCCTTCATCCCCTCCTCCAGCCGACTGCGTCTCGTGTCGTCGTTACTCATTGGCGAGAAGTTAAGCAGCTCACGAAAAAGTTGCGCGCCCTTTTTGCGAGCCTACCCCAGCAAGCAGGGGAGCGGCCCGTACGGAATTGGACCGGCCGTGGCCGTCTCCCACCTCCGCCCCCACCGTATGGCGAGACTCCCACAGCCCGAGGAGGCACGAAATGGCGGACAAAAAGGACCCTCACTACGCCGAGCACATCGAGCACGTTCAGGCGACCCATCCGGATCCATGGCCCGGCATCAAGGGCCGCTCCGAGGAGCACGAGAACGAGCTGCCCACGGGAACCCAGCGCACCGAGCAGGCCGGGGTCACCGAGGCCCAGCGCAAGCTGGAGCACGACATGCACGAAGAGAAGGAACCGACCCGCGAGTAACGGGCCGGAGACCCCAGGCGGGCCGCGCGTGCAGGCGGCCCGCCGGGGCGGTAGCGGCTAGAACAGCAGCCGCATCGGGTGCTCGAGCAGCGCCTTGAGCTCCCGGAGGTACTCGGCGCCGATGGCCCCGTCGATGACGCGGTGGTCGCCCGAGAGCGTCACCGTCATCAGCTTGCGCACCACCATCTGCCCGTCGCGCACCACCACCTTGTCCGAGACGGAGCCCACCGCGAGGATGGCCGCCTGGGGCGGGTTGATGACGGCGATGAACGAGTCGATGCCGTACATGCCCAGGTTGGACACCGTCAGCGAGCCACCCGTGTACTCGTGCGGCTTGAGGCCGCGCTTGCGGGCCCGCTCGGCCAGGTCACGCGCCTCGGCGGAGATGGCCGACAGCCCCTTCTTGTCCGCGTCGCGGATGATCGGGGTGATGAGGCCGTCCTCGATGGCCACCGCGATGCCGACGTCCACCGTCTCGAAGTGCAGGATGGTGTCACCGTGCAGCGACACGTTCATCTTCGGGTAGCGGCGCAGCGCCATCGCCGACGCCTTCACGATGATGTCGTTGACGGAGACCTTGGACTCGAGGGCCTTGGCCTCCTCGCGGATCTTCAGCGCGGCGTCCATCTCCACGTCCACCGAGAGGTAGAAGTGCGGAACACCCGGCTTCACCTCGGCCATGCGCTGGCTGATGACCTTGCGCATGGTGGAGACGGGCACCGCCTTCGGCTCGGGACGCACGCCCGGGGCAGCAGCCGCGGCGGCGGGAGCCTTGGGGGCGGCCGCTGCGGGAGCCTGGGTGAGCGCCTTCTCGATGTCGCTCTTCACGATGCGGCCGTACGGACCGGAGCCCTGGACCTGGGAGATGTCCAGACCGCGCTCGCGGGCCATCCGCTTCGCCAGCGGGCTGGCGCGCAGACGGCCTCCCGGCGTGGCAACCGGAGCGGCGGCCTTCGGCGCGGGAGCCTGGGCAGCCGCCGGAGCAGCGGCCTTGGGAGCCTCTGCCTTCGGAGCGGCGGGCGCCGGAGCCTGAGCGGGAGCGGCGGCCTTGGTGCCCCCCTTCCCGGCCAGGAACGCGATGGGCGCGCCCACCTTGGCCATCTGGCCCTCCTGCACCACGATGCGGGCCAACACGCCGTCGTCGTAGGCCTCCACCTCGAGGTTGGACTTGTCCGTCTCCACCTCGGCGATGGCCTGGCCGGAGGAGACCTTGTCCCCCTCCTTCTTCAGCCACTTGACGAGCTTGCCCTCCGTCATCGTCGGGGAGAGCGCGGGCATCACCACGGGGATGCCATCGCCTCCACCCGAGGCGGCGGCGGGCTGCGCGGCCGGAGCCGGAGCAGCGGGCGCGGGCGCGGCGGCCTTGGGCGCCTCGGCCTTCGGAGCGGCGGGCGCGGCGGCCTTGGCCCCTCCTCCGGCGTCGACCTTCTCACCCTTGGCACCGAGGAAGGCGATGGGCGCACCCACGGTGGCCATCTCCCCTTCGGGAACGACGATCTTCAGGAGGTAACCGTCGTCATAGGCCTCAATCTCGAGGTTCGACTTGTCGGTCTCGCACTCGGCGATCGCCTCGCCGGAGGAAACCTTGTCGCCCTCCTTCTTGAGCCATTTGACGATCTTGCCCTCCTTCATCGTCGGAGAGAGGGAGGGCATCTGAATGGGCGTGGCCATACGGTTCTCAGGCTCCCTCGCGGTAGAGGACCTTCTTCACGGCCGCGATGATCTTGGGCGCGTCCGGCTGGATCGCGTTCTCCAGGTTCGCCGCGTAGGACATGTTCACGTCGAGGCCGGTCACGCGCGCGACGGGAGCGTCCAGGTCATCGAAGGCCTTGGACTGGATGATGTCCACCACCTGCGCACCGACGCCGGCCAGGGGCCAGCCCTCTTCCACGACGACGGCGCGGTTCGTCTTGCGCACCGTGGCGAGAATCGCCTCCTCGTCGAGCGGCCGCAGCGTGCGCAGGTCGAGGATCTCCACGGAGATGCCCTCGGCCTCCAGCTGCTTCGCGGCCTCCTCGCAGAAGTAGTACATGCGCGACCAGGTGATGAGGCTGACGTCCTTGCCCTCGCGCTTCACGTCCGCCTTGCCGATGGGGACGATGTGCTCGCCCTCGGGCACCTCACCCTTGAGGGCGTAGAGGCGCTCACCCTCGATCATGATGACGGGGTTCTCGTCGCGGATGGCCGACTTGAGCAGCCCCTTGGCGTCCGCCGGCGTGGCCGGGGCAATCACCTTCAGGCCCGGGAAGTGGGCGTAGTTGGCCTCGAGCGCCTGGCTGTGCTGGCTGGAAAGCCGGCCGCCCGCGCCACCCGGGCCGCGGAACACGATGGGGCAGCGCAGCTGGCCGCCCGACATGTGCCGCAGCTTCGCCGCGTTGTTGACGATCTGGTCCATCGCCAGGATGGCGAAGTTCCACGTCATCATCTCCACCACCGGACGCAGGCCCACCATGGCGGCGCCCACACCCAGGCCGGTGAAGCCCAGCTCGGAGATGGGCGCGTCGATGATGCGCGCGCTCCCGAACCGGTCCAACAGTCCCTGCGACACCTTGAAGGCGCCCTGGTAGCGACCCACTTCCTCACCAATGAGGAACACGTTGGCGTCGCGCTCCATCTCCTCGGCGAGCGCCTGGTTCAGCGCCTCGCGGTACATCAACTCGGCCATCGTTGGCTCCGAATGCGAAATCCGTAATGAGTGGTCAGTGGAAGAGGGCTAGCGCTTGAGGCCAGCCGCCTTGTCCGCCTTGTCGGCCTGCTCGCGCGGCTCGAGGTCCCAGGTCACCTTCAGCTCCTGGCCCGACGGGTACTTCGGCCACTTCGTCACCTTCTGGCCCAGCACGCGCTCGCGGGGGCGCACGTCCTCCTCGCCCTCCTCCACGATGGTGTCCTTCCAGAGTTCGGCCAGGTCCGGCTCGGGCGACTCGTCGGCGAACTTCACCGCCGCGTCCACCTGCGCCTTCACCTCTTCGTCGATGGCGTCGAACTCCTCTTCCTTCGCCAGCTTCTGCTTGAGGACGTAGTCCTTGAGGCGAGGAATGGGGTCGTTCTTGCGCTCGTCCTCCACCTCCTGCTTGGTGCGGTAGGTGGCGGGGTCGGCCATGGAGTGGCCACGGAAGCGGTAGGTGTTGGCCTCCATCAGCACCGGGCCATTGCCCGCGCGGATGTACGCGGCCGCGTCCTTCACCGCCTCGTACATCTTGAGGACGTCCATGCCGTCCACGGCCTCGTGGCGCATGCCGTAGCCCTCGCCCCGCTTGTGGATCTCCGGCACCGCCGCGACGCGCGCGATGGCCGTGCCCATGCCGTAGCGGTTGTTCTCGCAGATGTAGAGCACGGGGAGCTTCCACTTGACGGCCATGTTGAGCGTCTCGTGGAAGATGCCCTGGTTGGCCGCGGCGTCACCGAAGTAGCA
Organism: Archangium sp.; assembly: GCA_035645295.1. GTDB lineage: Bacteria > Myxococcota > Myxococcia > Myxococcales > Myxococcaceae > Archangium. The sequence goes on along the minus strand of DASQMW010000145.1, from coordinate 13,722 downwards.
CACGGTGATGCGGTCCTCGTTGCGGTAGCGGCTGGCGAAGGCCATGCCCGCGGCCAGGCCAATCTGCGCGCCGACGATGCCGTAGCCGCCGTAGAAGTGGTTCTCGATGTCGAAGATGTGCATCGAGCCGCCCTTGCCCTTGCTGTAGCCGCCGGTGCGGCCGAAGAGCTCCGCCATGACCATGCCCGGGTCCGAGCCACGCGCCAGCGGCTGCGCATGGTCGCGGTAACCCGACAGCATGTAGTCATCCGGGCGGATGGCCTCCTCGACACCGGCCGCCACTGCCTCCTGGCCGATGTACAGGTGACAGAAACCGGCGATCTTCCCGAGGCCGTACTGCTGGCCCGTCCGCTCCTCGAAGCGGCGCATCAGGTACATCTTCCGGTACATCGTCAACAGCAGGTCCTTCGAGTACTTGCTGGCCACCGCCAAGCCTCCGAACATTGAGGCCGTCCCGGGGAAAGGGGACGGCAGACGCCGTGCGCCTCATAGCGCGCGGACATGGGACTGCCAAAGCGCTTTCGTGCACTAACCGGACAGGCCGTCCTCCGGCCACCCTTTAGGCGCATTGCGTCACGGCTCGTGTGAGAAGTGCGGCACGGAGACGATTTCGTCGAGGAGCACCACCGGCCTACCTGAATGGTCGGTTGCAAGGTGGACGACCTTGGCCTCCGGGAATCGGCGCAGGTAGTCGTTGGCATGGGTGGGCTCGTTGTCGAAGGCGGCGATGAGCGTCCCCATCTCCCCCAGGCGGGCATGGGCGGTGCGCTTGAAGGCGTCGTCGTTGTCCGTCATGGCCGGCTTCATCAGCAGGTGGATCCGCCCCTCGCCAGGCACGGCCAGGCCGTTGCGGCGCAAACAGTCCACGGTGCCCGCCCGCATGCCCTCGTGGCGGCCGGTGACGTAGGCCAGGTGCGCCCCGGTGGCCGCCACCGCGTGGGTGAAGGCCGCCGCCCCCCGGATGGCCACGTCGTCCACGCAGTATTCACTGGTGAAGAAGCGCTCCAGCCAGAAGCTCCGGGCCGCCTCGAAGTGGGCCTCGGCCTCCTCCGCCGACAGGCCGCAGTTGCGCATGGCGCCCCGCATGTCGAAGCCGCTCTCCCAATGGTGCGGCTCGCAGGCCCCCAGCTTCTCCACCGCCCGGCTCTTGCCGAACTCCCGGAGGATGCGCGCCTGCCGGGGGCGGTTGTCGAACAGGGTGGAGTCCAGGTCGAAGGCGAGCACCGCCTGGGAGCCGAGCGAACGCGCCTGCGCCAGGATGTCGCGCAGCGTGTCCTGCCAGCCCTCCCGGACGCGGGTCTTGAGGTCGGAAGCCATGGCCCTTTCTATAGGGCACCCGGCGCCCGGGCAGCGCGGAAATCGGCCACTCAGGCGGCCGAGCGCATGGGCTGCTCGGGCCGGGGGGGCTGCTCCGGGTGGAGCCGCAGCATCCGCTTGATGCCGTTGCGGTCCATCACCAGCCGCACCAGCTGCAGCGACACCCGCTCCTGCCCCGCCTCCTGGACGAAGAGCCGGAAGGCCAGGTCCACCTGGTAGCTCTTGGCCCCGCGCACCCGCCCCACCGAGAAGTCCTCCAGGTCCACGTACTCCAGCGCGTACTCGGGCTCGTCCATGTCGCGCAGGAAGCGCTCCACGTTGATCCGGATGATATCGGTGATGCCGCTCACGCCCCGCTCGGTGCGCGGCAGCAGGTCCACGTCCAGCACCACCTGTTTCTGGTAGCGCAGCACCGTCTCGGACAGCTCCCCCTGGGTCGCGGTGATGAAGTCGTCCCGGAAGCGCAAGGCCATCACCTCCTCGGGCACCCGCACCGCGCGGCCGTAGTCCACCTTCTCCTGGCAGGTGCCCAGGCTCCGCTCCGTCACCGGATCCACGATGTGGGCCGTCCGGTCGAAGAGGTGCCGCGCCGCCACCTGGCTGAAGATGCGGCGCATCCCCTCCTTGATGCGGTCCTTCATCATGTAGCCCACCACCATGATGAGGAAGAAGTTGAGGCTCGCCTGCGTGTAACGGCTCTGCGCCCAGAAGAGCACCGCCGTGGCGAAGGTCATCGCCACGCCCGCCGCCAGCGCGAACAGCACCTCCTCCCAGCCCTGGCGCCGCTGCGCCCGCCGCGCCGACAGGAAGAGGATGTTCATGCAGAACTTCTTCAGGAACCCGAACCGGTGCATGTACTCCTCATTGTCACCGGTAGGGCTGATCACCGAGCGCAGCTGGTGATCCTTTCGGTACTGCTCCTCGCGCAGCACCTCGTCCATCAAGTCCTTGCGCAGCTCGATGTACACGCCCGAGCGCGGCAGCGTGTCCATGTCCGCCACGGCCTTGCGGAAGAACTGCTCCACCGTGAGGCTCAGGTACTCGTCCACCAGGCGGATGGAGGCACGCGTCTTCTCCTGCAGCCGGTAGCGGTTGGCCGAGCGCGCCCACACCCGGAAGCGCTCCAGTACCCGCCGTGCCCCGGCCGTCACCGCCCGCGCATCGCTCTCCAGCCGCGCGCACGCGCCCTCCGAGGGGCCCCGCGCCATCCCCTCGCACTGCTCGTCCACGCCGTTGGCGAAACGCCGCAGCGCTCCGCGGAAGATGCAGGACAACAGCTTCGCCTGGTAGACGAGCTCCGCCTCGCTGACGAGCCCCGTGAGCAGTCCCGCCTCCAGCCGCGCCAGCGGCGCGACATCCGAGGACAGCAGCTCCTCGAGCGCCATCACCGGCGTCTTGAAGCGCACGTAGTTGTGGATGTCCGCGTAGAAGGAGGCCCGCGGGTACGTCTCCGCGTCGATGTTCAGGCTCGCCGGCAGGAAGACGTACGTCTCCACGAGATAGCGCGTCTCGTCGTCCGCCCCGGAGGGCTGGTACTCGAGCTTGATCTCGAACTGCTTCCGGTCGTGGACGTCGAGCCGGTTCTGCAACAGCGGGACGGGGGCCTGGGACACACCCGCACTCTAGGTTACCGACCTGTCACACGACAGTGGCCCCCAGGCCGCCTCCGGTTCGTTGGTGGACGTCCGCGTTCACTGGGGAAATTCGTTGGGGGACCACGGAAACCAGGGCGCTGCTCGGAGGCGTGCGGGCGCTCCCGCGGGGCAGCACCCTCCCGCGCTGAATCCTCTTGTTCCTGGATGTCGGGGAGAGGCCCACCTCCCCGCATTGACGCCTCCAAGCGGGCGCTGGTAAGTGCTCACTTATCACACGAGACCAGGAGGCAGGATGCACACACTGGCACACAACGCACTCACTCTGATGATTGTGCAATTCCTCGTCATCATTGGGGTTTCCCGGCTCATCGGCCGCGGTGCCCGGTGGCTGGGCCAGCCGCTCGTCATCGCCGAAGTGCTCGCCGGCATCCTGCTGGGTCCCTCGCTGCTGGGGTGGTTGGCGCCGGGGGCCATGGAGTGGATCTTCCCGGCCAGCTCCATGCCGGTGCTGAAGATGCTCAGCCAGGTGGGCCTCATCCTCTTCATGTTCCTCATCGGGCTGGAGCTGGATCCGAAGATGCTCAAGGGCCGGGGACATGCCTCGGTGGTCATCAGCCACACGAGCATCATCGTTCCCTTCGCGCTGGGGGCGGGGGCGGCGCTGTGGCTCTACCCGCGCCTGTCCGAGCCGTCGGTGCCCTTCTCCTCCTTCGTGCTCTTCATGGGCGTGGCGATGAGCATCACCGCCTTCCCGGTGCTGGCGCGCATCCTCACCGAGCGGCGGCTGCTGGGCTCCCGGGTGGGGGCCATGACCATCACCTGCGCGGCGGTGGATGACGTGACGGCCTGGTGCCTGCTGGCCTTCGTCGTCTCCATCGTGCGCGCCTCGGACCTGATGCACGCGGGGCTCACCACGGTGCTCGCGCTGCTCTACATCGCCTTCATGCTGACGCTGGTGAGGCCCTTCCTGGCGCGGCTGGGCGCGCGCGTGGCGAACAAGGAGGGACTCAACCAGAACGGAGTCGCCCTGACGCTGATGATGCTGCTGGCCTCCGCGTGGGCCACGGAGCTCATCGGCATCCACGCCCTCTTCGGCGCCTTCATGATGGGCGCGGTCATCCCCAAGGAAGGGGGGCTGGCGCAGGCACTGGCCGAGAAGCTCGAGGACGTGGCGGTGGTGTTGCTGCTGCCCCTCTTCTTCGCCTTCAGCGGCCTGCGCACGCAGATTGGCCTGCTGTCCACCGGCGACCACTGGGTGATGTGCGGCCTCATCATCTTCCTGGCCTGCGCGGGCAAGTTCGGCGGCAGCATGGTGGCGGCGCGCCTCACCGGCATGCGCTGGCGAGAGGCCGGGGCCCTCGGCATCCTGATGAATACCCGCGGGTTGATGGAGCTCATCGTGCTCAACATCGGCCTGGACCTGGGCGTCATCTCCCCCACCCTCTTCACCATGATGGTGGTGATGGCGCTGGTGACGACGTTCATGACGACGCCGCTGCTGCGGTGGATCTACCCCCCCGAGGAGATGGCCAAGGACCAGGTGTCCGCCACCCCGGAGGTGGAGCCGGTGGAGGCTCCGCCCTACACCCTGCTGATGTGCGTGTCCCACGGCCAGAGCGGGGCCGGCATGGTGACGCTGGGGCGTGCCCTCACCGGTGCCCCCCAGGAGCCCTCCCAGCTCTACGCCCTGCACCTCATCCGCCCCACCGAGCGCGCCTCCTTCCACCTGCGGCACGACCCCGAGAAGGCCAGCGGCGACAACCTGGCTCCCCTGCTCGGGCGCGCCAGCGGGCTGGGTCTTCAGGTGCGTCCGCTCTCCTTCGTCTCCACGGAGCCCGGACCGGACATCTGCCGCACCGCCGAGGCCAAGCAGGCCGACCTCATCCTGCTCGGCTGGCACAAGCCCCTCTTCAGCCGCACCATGCTGGGCGGCACCGTCCACGACGTGATGCAGGAGGCGGGCACCAGCGTGGCCGTGCTGGTGGACCGGGGCCTGGAGCGGGTGAACCGGGTGCTGGTGCCCTTCATCGGCAGCGCGCATGACCGGGCGGCCCTCGGGCTCGCCCGGCGGCTGCTCCAGCATGCCTCCGCGGAGATCACCATCCTGCACGTCACCCAGTCCGAAGGAACGCCCGGACACACGGGGGCTCGCCCCCTGGTCGAGGAACTCTTTCCGGAGGGCGCCGGGCGGGTGCACTTCAAGGTGGTGGCGCACGACGCTCCCGATGAGGCGGCGCTGGAAGAGGCGCGGCGCGGGTATGACCTGGTGGTGGTGGGCGTGGGCTCCGAGTGGGGCCTGGAGGACAGCCTCTTCGGCCTGCACCGCGAGCGGCTCATCGGGGATGCGCCCACCTCGCTGCTGGTCGTGCGGCACCCGGCCCCGGAGCGCGCCTCCGAGACCAGCACCGAGCCCGAAGAGGCCAGAGCACTCGCCACGGGCAACGCGGTGTCCTGAGCCGTCCTGTCAGGGGGGGAGGTTCCGGCCGCGATGGGGAGCAACTGGTCCGATGGTTGGACCAGTCGGCACGCCGCGCGGCCGGAAGCAGACGCTCGTTCAGCGCAGGGCTTCCAGTTCCGTGAGCCGGGCGAGCAGTTGCTGGGGCTGGTCCTCACCGGCGAGCCGCTCCGCCAGACCGTGACTGGCCAGCCGTGCCACATGGGCCAGCCGCATCAGGTGCGCACGCCCCCGCTCCCCGCCCACGAGCACCACCAACAACCGCAGGGGCACGCGATCCGGCGTCTCGGCCTGGAGGGGCTTGGCCAGGGTCACCAGGGCGGCCAGGGGCGCGGCGTGCTCGATGAAGGCATGGGGCACGGCCACCCCGCTGCCCACCATGCTGGAGGCTTCCGCCTCGCGCCGCTTCAGCTCCGCCATCACCCGGAGCGCGCTCACGCCGGGACAGGCCGCCGCGAGCCGCCCCGCGGCCACATCCAGCGCGTCCTCCAGCGCGGTGCAGGTGAGGTGCAACACCATCCGCTCCGGAGCCAACAACGAGGCCAGCGCGGGGACGGGAATCTCCTGTCCGGCGGCGCGCACGGGGAACTCCGAGTCGAGGAACTCGCGCACGCGGGCGAGCTGGTGGCCCGAGAGATTGCGGCGCGCCAGCTCCAGGAAGAGCATGCTCGCGCCCGGTACCTGCTCCAGGTAGTGGGCCACGAAGGGGCTCACCCGGTGCGTCACGTCCACCAACAAGGTGGGCGGCACGTCCAGCTCGCGGGCAATGGCGGACAGCCGCTCCGGCGTGGGCGCCGCGTCCAGGCCGTTCTCCACCCGGCTGAGGTAGGCACTGGACACGCCAATACGACGGGCGAGGTCGCGCAGGCTCAGCCCCGCGTCCACACGCAGCAGTCGGATGGTCGCTCCCAGGTGCATGGTGTCGTCGTCTCGTTTCCGGCTCGTGCGGGTTGCGGGACTGGCTCAGGCGGCGGTGTCAGCGGGAAGTTCCGGGGCCGCGCCGTGCGCATCGCCCGCCGGTTCGGTGGCAGTGGCCTGGCCAGGATGGCGGACCACCAGCAGTGACGTGGGCGACTCCCCGTCCTCCAGGCCCCACCCGGAGCCCACGCCCACCACCATCAAATCATACCCGCGCCGTGCCTCCTCCAGCACCGCCTCCTCGGGAGACGCGTGCGCCACCTCCTGCACGCGCACCCGCCCGGAGCCCTTCGGAAAGAGCTCGTCCACCATCGCCCGGGACCGCACCGGACCCGGCTCCCCCCCAGGCACCGTCACCCGCAGCACCGTCACCTCCGCTCCCGAGGAACGCATCAGGCGCCGGGCCAGGGCGAGCGCCGCCCGATCATCCGGGCTGCCGCTGAAGGGCACCAGCACCCGGCGCACGCGCTCCAGGCCCCGGTCCACCAGCACCGCCACACCGGTCCCCGCCGCCCGCATCACCTCGTGCACGGTGCCACCTGGCAGGGGGCGGCTGAAGAGGGGCTTGTGCCAGCCGAGCAGGATGAGATCGGCCTGCTTGGCCTCGGCCGTGCGGCAGATGTCCAGCGCGGGCTCGGCGGAGACGAAGGACAGCGGGCGCACCTGCAGGCCCAGGCCGCTGGCGCGCTCCACCAGCGGAACCAGGGCATCGCCGCTCCCGCGCTCCTGCTCGCTCCGGAGGTGGGCCGAGGCCCGGCCCGCGGGGGGGACGAGGTGCAGGGCGTAGAGTTGGAAGGACTCGCCAGGCATACCGGTGAGCGCACGCCCCAGGGTGGGCATCCCGGCTCCGGTCTGGCCGTCGGACACGCACATCAGCACGGTGAAGGGAACCTGCCCCGCCGTGGGAACGATGGGCTCGAGCGGCACCCGGTCCCGAGCCACCTCCTCGGGCGGATACATCCAGCGCAGCAGCGGCGAGGTCATCAGGGCGGTCACCATGGCCATCACCACCATCATGGTGAAGAGCTTGGGGGAGATGACACCGAGATCCAGGCCGATGTTGAGCACGATGAGCTCAATCAGCCCGCGCGTATTTAGGAGGACGCCCAGGGCCCCGGCCTCCCGCCAGCGCATGCCGGTGAGGCGCGCCGCCACCGTGGTGCCACCGAACTTGCCCACGCAGGCCACCAGGAGGATGAGGCCGCACAGGGCCCAGTCCGAGGCCCCTTCCAACAGCCCCGCCTGGGTCCGCAGCCCGCTGTAGGCGAAGAAGACGGGCAGCAGCAGCACCACCACCACATCCTCCAGCTTTTCCGCCAACGCCTCGGCCAGCCCGCCCTCCTTCGGGATGATGAGGCCGAAGAGGAAGGCGCCAAAGAGGGCGTGGATGCCGATGCGCTCCGTGGCCCACGCGGAGGCCAACAGCATCATCAGGGTGAGGGCCACCACGTTCTGCGTGAGGCCCTCCTTGTTCGCCACGCGAACCCCGAGCCGCTCGAGGAAGGGCCGCACCAGCCCCAGCATGAAACCGACGTAGAGCAGGGCGAAGAGCGTGGTGTACGCCGCGTGCAACAGATCCGAGGCGCGCACGAGCGAGACGACGAAGGCCAGCAGGCACCACGCCGTCACGTCATCCACCGCCGCGCAGGTGAGGGCCAACATTCCCACCTTCGAGCGCAACAGCCCATGCTCGGAGAGGATGCGCGCCAGCACCGCGAAGGCGGTGACGCTCATCGCCGCGCCCATGAAGAGCACGAAGGAGAAAAAGGGCACCGACGGCTCGGACACCCGCGGATGGAGCACCAGGGCCGCCAACGCCCCGAGCGCGAAGGGCACGAGGATGCTCGTGTGGCTGATGAACAGCGAGGCCCGGCCCTGCCCCCGGAGCACCCGGGGATCCAACTCCAGCCCGATGAGGAACATGAAGAGGATGAGCCCCACCTGGCTGAGCATCGTCAGCACCGGCATGGAGCTGGCCGGGAACAGCGTGCCCATCACCTCCGGCGCCACCCACCCCAGCAACGAGGGGCCGAGCAGGATGCCCGCGAGCACCTCGGCGATGACCAGCGGCTGACCCAGCCACCGCGCCCCCCGGCCGATCAACCGGGACAGGCCAATGATCACCACCAGCTGCACGATGAGCAGGCTGAGCGCGTTGTGGGTGATGGCTTGCATCGGTCTGCCTCGAACCCCCACATCCAGAAGCGCTTCACTCGTCATCATGACAAGTGAAGCAGTTCAAATATGTAGGATAAGCCTATCTTCACTTGTCATGATGACAAGTGAGGTGGCTCCCTGGCCATCCACCGGGGAGCGGGAGAGACATCACCCATCGGTGCCGGTCCGGGCGGAGCCCTGCGGGCGGGCGGGAAGCTCCGCGAGGGCCGGAGCGGCCGGGGCCTTCTTGGGCTGGGGCCGGGCGTTCCACACCCGGGTGGCCAGCAGCAGGCCCACGAAGGACAGGGGCAGCAGGGCGATGGGCCAGTTGCTCCAGTTGGCGGTGATCTTCGCCGCATCGCCCGAGGGGAGGATCTTCCCGAGCAGCAGCGACTGGAGGGCGGTGCCCGCGTACACGGCGCCGTCGATGATGCCCACCGCCAGGCCCGCGTTCTTCTTGCCACCGAAGTCCATGCTGGCGGTGCCCGACAGCATGCCGTGCACGCCAATCACGCACAGGGACATGAAGATGACCGTCCAGCCCAGCGCCCAGGAGTGGAGCACGAAGAGCGAGACGACCGCGCCCAGGGACATGCCCGCGTAGAGCACCGCCGAGACGGGCCCGCGCCGCGAGTCGAACACCCGGTCCGAGATGAGGCCGGCGAACATGCCGCCGGTGATGCCCGCCACGCACAGCAGCATGCCCCAGTTGGACGCCACGAACGTGTCGGCGAGGCCCGTCGCCTTCGCGAACTTGGGGTACCACTGCATGATGGCGTTGCGCATGAAGCCGCTGCAGAACTCGACGGCCAGGATGGTGAGGATGATCGGATTGCGGATCATCTGCTTGAACACCTGGCCGGGCGAGAGCTGAGGCCCGGAGTCCCCGGAGGACGCGTCGGCGGTGTCGAAGTCCGGGTGGCCCGTGTGGCTCGGCGTGTCGCGGATGACGAAGAAGTCCACCACCACGAAGACCGCGAGGATCGCCGCGGGCACGAAGAAGACCCACCAGGTGGGCGCCGCCTTGGCGATGAAGCGGCTCCAGTCATAGGCGAAGTACACGCCCAGCGAGATGAGGATGCCGAACACCCCGCCCAGCTGCCCGCGCTCCTTCACGTGGAACCAGGACGCGTTCACCTTGACGATGGAGACCGCGCCGAAGCTCTGGAAGTACATGTTCAGCGCGTAGAGGAAGGACAGCGTGGCCACCAGGCCACCCGGCGGCTGCCACCCGCGCTCGAGCACCCCGTACACCACCGTCCCCATCAGCACGTTGCACACCGCCGAGCCGGCCGCGGAGATGAGGATCGTCTTGCGTCCGCCCAGCTTGTCCGTCAGCGGGCCGTTGAGCAGGAACGAGAAGCCGTACGTCAGCGTGCCCCAGAAGAAGATGGTGCCGAAGTCCGCGTTGCTGGTGTACCCCTTCAGCGCGCTGGTGGCCTCGTTGAGGTTGTAGCGCCCCATGTAGAGGAACGCGTACGTCATCCCCAGCGGGAACCAGTTGAAGAAGCGCCGGCGCTTGAAGGCCTCGGTGTGTCCGAGCTCCACCTTGGGCAGGCGGGCAATCACCAGCGAGATGGCCGCCAGCAGGATGAGGATGGGCAGGAGCTGCTGCAGCCAGGGGGGCAACGACGGCATCAGATGACCTCGTTGGGGAGAGACGAGACGGGGGCACCCTACCCCGTCCCACGCTCCCCGGCCACCTTCACCCCCCGCGCATCACGCCTGCTCGGCCAGCAGCCGCAGGATGGACAGCTCCGTCTTCGCGTCCGGCACCTCTCCGCGCCGGCACATCGCCAGCAGCTCGCGGATGGGCCTCCACTGCAGGTGCGTGCCCTCCTCCAGGGGTGAACCGTCCCCCTTCGGCGTCCCCTGCTCCTTGCCCGTCACGTCCACCGCCGCCGGGAAGATCTTCTCCGAGAGAATCCCCGGCGCCACGAAGAAGCCCGCCCCCAGCAGTTGAATCTCCTCCGGCTTCACCTCGAAGCCCGCCTCCTCGCGCACCTCCTCCGCCGCCCGGTGCCTCAGGCCCTGCTCGCCCTTGTCCTCCGGCTCCAGCAGCCCCGCGACGATCTCCTCCACCCGCAGGTACGTGGCCCCGTCCGGCACCGTCATGTCCTTGCCCCGCCGGAAGTACGCCGCCGGCCGCAGGTTCATCCGCGTCAGCACCTCCAGTCCCGACGCACCGCGGCGATACACCAGCACCGACACCGCATCCAGCCGCGGCCGATCCACCACGTCCACCCGGTACACCTTGGACGCCGTCCCATCCGCGCGCCGGTTCTGGCACCGCAGCCGCCGCACTCGCAGGAAACCCTCGTCGCACTTCGCCGTCGACGAGAAATCCTCGATTACCTCGATATCGGTTACAGAAGATTGATTGCTCGAACGCATGGCTGCTCCCTTACCGGAAGACCCTGACGCAGGGGCGTTGCTTGCCCACCCAGCATTTGTCTCGTACCTTGCGCCGTCGTCTAGCGGTCAAATTCTTCAAGCCCCCCGGATCCGCCCCCGAATGCGAAGCCTCCTGTCCGGACTCCTCTGTGTCCTGCTGTGCGCCTCGTGCATGCCCGTGATGACGGGCGAGCAGGACCTCGATCTCAGTGGGCAGGAGGTGCGGCTCACCCTCCTGCACACCTCGGACATCCACTCGCGGCTCATCCCGTACGACTTCGCGCCGCTGAAGACGGATACGGACCTGGGCATCGTCCCCGAGGCGGGCCCCTTCGGTGGTGCCACCCGCATGGGTGCCGTCCTCAAGCGCGAGCGCGCCCGCGCCAGCCGCGTGCTGCACCTGGACTCGGGCGACTGCTTCCAGGGCGCGCCCATCTTCAACCTCAACAACGGCCAGGCGGAGTTCAGCTTCCTCTCCCGGATGCGCCTGGACGCGGCGGTGATCGGCAACCACGAGTTCGACGCCGGCCTGCTCAACTTCGTGGAGAAGACGCGCGACTTCGCCACCTTCCCGCTGATGGCGGCCAACTACCACTGGGACAGCCCCAACGAGCCCGGTAACGCCCAGGCCCTGCTCAACACCGTCCCCTACGTCATCCGCAACGTGCAGGGTCTGAAGGTGGGCATCATCGGCATGGCCAACATCTCCTCGCTCAACTCGCTGGCCGAGGGCGGCAACTCGCTGCAGGCCACCCCGCTGGAGCAGAACGAGGCGGCGCGCGCCTATGTGGAGATGCTGCGCCCGGTGGTGGATCTGCTCGTGGTGGTCAGCCACCTGGGCCTCCCCGAGGACCAGGATCTCATCCGCGGCTACGAGGCCTATTACGAGCTCGACCGCATCAAGCCCTACCTGGAGCGCGAGCACGACCGCTGGCAGCTGATGGAGTACGCCGACCCCAGCCAGGAGCACAACCCCAAGGCGGTGGTGAAGGTCTTCATCCCGGGCGTGTCCGGCCTGGACGCCATCCTCGGCGGCCACCTGCACGTGGTGCTCAATCCGCCGCAGCAGCTCAGCGACCCGAGCGGCCGCAAGGTGGTGGTGGTGCACTCGGGTGCCTTCGCCAAGTACGTGGGCCGGGCGGACCTGGTGGTGAAGGTGCCCAAGGCCGAGGATCGCACCATCGACGGCGCGGAGATCGTCAGCCACGACTACCGCGTCTTCCCGCTGGACGGCCTGTGGTGCAACGACGCCATGCGCGCCTACTACCAGGACAACTTCTGGAACCCCGGCCAGTTCATCAACGCCCCGGGCGTGCGCGAGGCCATCGCGAAGTGCCAGGAGCAGGAGGACCGGGAGACCACGGACCTGCTGCAGCCCTTCCTGCTGGGCATGGACTTCAACATGCAGCTCACGTCCATCTTCTCCTACGCGCCGCACGACGTGGCCCGCCGCAACACCTCCACGGGCGGTGACTCCCCCCTGGGCAACATCGCCGCGGACTCCATGCGCAAGCGCCGCGCCGTCGAGGCGGAGATGGCCCTCACCAACTCGCTGGGCATCCGCGACAACCTCTACGCGGGCGTCGTCTCCCAGGAGTCCATGTTCAACGTCTTCCCGTTCGAGAACACCATCAACATCATGTACCTCTCGGGCGTGGAGATTCAGGAGATGCTCGACTTCGTCGCCGAGCGCTCCTCCGAACGCGGATGCGTGAGCCAGGCGCAGATCTCCGGCGCGCGCTTCACCATGGACTGTGCCCAGGTGCAGCTCAACGACCTGCGCATCCCCTGCGACACCGCGAACGAGGGCAAGGACTGCCCGCAGACGGGCCGCGAGGGCCATGCGCCCTGGCAGTGCCTGCAGGACCAGGACGGCTCCCGCTGCTATGCGCGCCCCGCCACGGACGTGGTCATCAACGGCAACCCGCTCAACCCCAACGGCATGTACCGCGTGGCCGTCAACGACTACATCGCCAAGGGCGGCTCGGGCTTCAGCGTCCTCAAGCGCAACACCACCCGCCAGGAGACGGGCATCTCCCTGCGCGACTCGCTCATCGGCTACATGCAGGGCTTCTGCACCTGCGATGACATCAACGCGGGCCGCGCGACGTCCAGGTCCGGCGAGCGCTGCGGCACGCTGGTGAATGGCCAGTGGGTGGTGGACGAGCAGACCCTCAGCTTCTGCAAGCAGACGCAGGTCTTCGAGGACGCGCTGGCCAAGAAGCTGGGCGACTGCACCTGCGGCCAGCTCCTGAAGCTGCCCGCCGATGCGGCCAGCCGCTGCAACGTGGAGGGCCTCACGCCGGAGATCATCCGCACCACGTGCAACGTGCCCCAGGGTCCGTACACCGGCCGTTGCTACTGCCGCGACGCGCTGGCCGGCGCCCAGGAGTGCGGCTCGGTCACCCGGCAGCTCGAGACCTTCTGCGCCAACCCCACCGAGATGCCCATCGCCAACGCCGCCGAGGACAACCGTATCGGCCGGAGGGTGAAGTAATGAAGAAGCACTGGCTCCTCCTGGCCGCGGCCGCGGCCTCCCTGTCCGGCTGCTACAACGTGGACTCGAACACGGCCCAGAGCGTGGGCTCGTTCCGCGTGGTGGTGCAGAGCATCTCCGCGGTGAGCGCCGGCGGCAGCCTCCAGCCGCTCGACGTCCTGCCCTCCTGCACCGGCGCGCGCGGCACGAAGGACTGCCGCTATGCCATCCCCGGTGGCCAGGTGGAGTTGCTGTTGGACGTCACCGCCCTGGACAAGACGGGCAAGGCCTTCGACTTCAACGGGCCGGTGACCTTCAAGGTGGTGCCGGGCGATGTCTCCGACGACTACGCCTACACCTGGGTGAAGCTCAACCGCGGCCGCGGCACCGGCAAGGTGCGGGCCCGGAAC
>DASQMW010000144.1:0-27719 GCA_035645295.1 Archangium sp. | reverse complement strand
CGGGCTGACCAATTTCGGCGGCGTCCTTTTCTTCAGCGGGTTGGATGCGGAGCACGGCCGCGAGCCCTGGACGAGCGATGGCACCGAGGCCGGGACCGGGATCGTCCGGGACATCTTTCCGGGGCCTGAAGGCTCCTTCCCCAACTTCCCCGTCTTCGTGGGGGCGGGGCTGAGCTACTTCGCCGCCACCGACCCCGTCCATGGACGCGAGCTGTGGAGGACCGATGGCACGGAGTCCGGCACGGTGCTCGCGGAGGACATCGTCCCCGGTCCCGGCGGCTCCCGGCCGCGGCCGTTCACCGTCTTCAAGGACCGGCTCTACTTCACCTCGAGCGAGTCGCCCGAGGGGGCCCTGAGGCTGCGCAAGCTCAGGCCGGGCCGGACGCGTTCGGAGGTCATCGCCGACATCCCCAACCCGTTCGGTCCCGGGGCGCCCGCGCCGATGGAGCCTCTCGTCATCAATTCCGCCGAGGCGGACGGCCAGCTCTTCATGACGGTCTTCTTCCCGGGCCTCACCAGCCCCACGCCTCGCGACGTCCAGCTCTGGCGCACCAACGGCACCCGGAGCGGGACCCGGCTGCTCCACAGGCCGCTGTTCATCTCGGCGCGCTTCCGGCCTCCCGACCTCATCCCCGTGGGTGACCGGATCCTCTTCACCGGCTTCAGCGAGGAGACGGGGGATGAGTTGTGGGTGAGCGATGGCTCCGTGCGCGGCACGCGGCTGCTGCACGACTTCCTGCCCGGGCCCGCCAGCTCGGCTCCGCTGTTCCTGACGCGCTCGGACGGGTACGTCTTCTTCGTGAACCTGGGCTTCGACGGCGGCGAGCAACTCTGGGCTCTCCCGTTCGGGAAGCACAGGTGCCTGGACGTGGATACCGGGACCGCGCGCTGAAACACTCATCGCTCGGAGGGACCGCTCCCTTGCGGCTGTGGGAGCGGTCCACGCGGTGACATTCCAGATCTGGGGCTCTACCTCCTTGGTGGCTACCGGCTACTTCCGGCCGACGCATCCACCTCGTGAGGAAACGCCATGTCCGGAAACGACGTGCGGCTACCCCTGCATCCAAAGGAGCGCCGCGAGCAGGCCCGCAGACTGCGGGAGAAGGCCTTCGAGCTCTCCAATCCCAAGAAACCAGCGGACCATGAGAGCAACGGCGAGGAGCGTGAGTTCCTCGAACAGAACGGATTTCCCGTCTCCAGCTATTCCAAGGGGTTGGCGCACAACGCGCGAGGAGAGGTGGAGCGAGCCCCCTACAAGCAGCTCCTCGAGGCGCTGTGCACCGGCCGCGAGGCGGACCTGGCCCGTATCCCCCTGGGGACTCCGCCGCCCCTCGGGCGCAGGTTGGTCGGGCTCCAGAGCGGCCTCTCCTTCGATTTAGAGGGCCCCGACGCCCAGGTGCTCACCTTGCGGCCAGCCCCGCGCCTCGGCGGGCGGAAGAACGACGCGGAGATGATGGAGCTGTATTGGATGGCCCTCCTGCGCGACGTGTCCTTCACCGCTTACGGGCAGAGCGAGGAGGTGGCCGCCGCCGCGCGGGAGCTCGACAGGTTCCACGAACAGCTCGACATGCCGCTCGCGCAGGACATCACCCCCGGCACGCTCTTCCGCGGGCACTCGCGGGGCGCCCTGGTGGGTCCCTACCTCTCGCAATTCCTGCTGCAGGACTTCGACTACGGCGCGATCGAGGTCCCACAGCGGATTCAGACCGTCGTTCCGAACCAGGACTACCTCACGACGTTCAACAGCTGGCTCGCCAGTCAGAACGGCGCCCCACCGCCTCATCAAGACGTGCTCGATCCCGAGCACCGGTACATCCGCAACCTGCGTGACCTGGCACGCTACGACCATGTGGATCCGCCCTACCTGCCCTACCTGGCGGCGGCCCTGGGGATCCCCCGGTTGGCCCGGACGCCCCTGGAGCTGGTGGGGCTGCAGGATGACGGCAACCCCTACCTGCGGAGGACACCCAACCAGGAAGGCTTCGCCACGTTCGCCGCGCCCGCGCTGCTGGCCCTGTTGGCGGAGGTGACCACGCGAGCCGCCAAGGGCATGTGGTTCCAGAAGTGGTTCGTCCACCGGCGGCTGCGCCCCGAGGAGTACGGGGGCCGCGTCGACGTCCACCGGCGTGAGGAGGCCCACTACCCGGTGAGCCAGGAGCTGCTCTCCTCCGAGGCCCACCAGCGGACGCTGCGCCGTTTCGGCTCCTCGCTGCTGCCTCAGGCCTACCCGGAGGGGGCTCCCATGCACCCGGCCTACGCGGCCGGCCATGCTTCCAGCGCGGGGGCCTGCGTCACCATTCTCAAGGCCTTCCTCAACGAGCGCAGCCCGTGGCCGGGCCGCGTGGTGGTGCCCTCCGACGATGGGAAGACGCTGCGGGACTACACCGGGCCTGACGCCGGAGCCCTCACCCTCGGAGGTGAGCTGGACAAGCTGGCGGCCAACATCTCCTTGGGACGCTCCGCGGCGGGTGTCCACTGGCGCAGTGACTACACCGAGGGCCTCCGGTACGGGGAGCGCGTCGCGCTCGCCGTGCTGCGGGAGCACAGCCTGCTCTTCAACGAGACGGGCCACTTCACGGTGGAGAGCTTCGACGGCCGCACCTTGCGCATCGAGCGGGGCGAGCTCGAGGTCGTGACGCAAGGAGCCGCACCCGCTTCCCCCACCGCGGCGCCGTAGCCGGAAAACAGACACAGACAGGCGGGCCCCGAGAGGGGCCCGCCAGGAGACAGGACACATGATGCAGAGGGATTATCGCACCGCGCTCATCGCGGGAGCTCCGAGTCAGCTCGCACGCGAGCTGGCGCTATGGCTCGGCGGGACGGGCATGCAGGTTCATGTCGCGGCGCGGGCTCCGGAGGAGCTGGAGCCCTACCTCGCGCGGGCACGGGACTCGGGTGCCCGGCTCCTCCCCGTGGAACTGGACACCACCCGGGTGGAGGAGGCACGGGAGCGCGTCCTCGCGCTCGACGAGGCGTGTGGCGGGCTGGACCTGGTGGTGGCCGCGGGCACGTACGAGGAGACGAGCGCCCGGGACTTCCCCTGGGAGCGCGCGCGCCAGCTCATCGAGACCAACGTCACGGGCTCCGTGGCGCTCCTCTCCGCGGCATTGCCACGGATGTTGGAGCGTGGCCACGGGCACCTGGTGGGCATCTCCAGCCTCGCCGCGTACCGGGGCCTGGCGGGGCGCTCGGCCTACTCGGGCTCCAAGGCCTTCGTCTCCAATTTCATGGAGAGCCTACGGGCGGATCTGCGGGACACCGGCGTACGCGTCACCTGCATCTACCCCGGCCACCTGCGCAACCATCACGCGGTGCAGGGCCGCTCCGAGCCCTTCACCCTGGACGAGAAGGACGCGGCGGCGCGCATGGGGCGGGCCATCCTCCAGGGCAAGGCGCGCTACGCCATGCCGTGGCAGGCCGCCACCTTCATGCGCATGCTGCAGGTGCTTCCAGGCTCCCTGTTCGACACGATCGCCCGCCGCATGCACTGAGGCGGCGCGCGCGCGGCCTCTCGCAGCCCGAGGTGCCGGATGGAGCGGCTGGGAAACCAGCCCTCTCCGGCCCGGGCAACACCCCACCGGTAGCTTCACGCGGACAGCGCGGGCCTCGCACGGCGAGGCCCGCGTCCGCGGCACGGACGTGCGGTGGGGGCCGCTGCATCACATCCACGGAAATCCTCTCAGTCTCATTACCGCGGCTGGATGACTCCTCCTGACTGTCTCCGGCCACGGTTTCCACTCCACCCCTCTGGGAAGGAAGCCCCATGAACACAGACAGCAACGGACTCCTCATCACGGCGCGCTCGTTCTTCCGGCAGATGCGCTCGTACGGCTACAGCCAGAATCAGATCATCCGGATCATCAACGAGCTGCTCGAGCTCGTCACCACCTCCGTCCGCGAGGGGAAGCTCACCCCTGTCCTCGCGGAAGCCACGCAGGAGGAGGGGACGCAGCCTCCGCCAACGGTCCGCTGAAGGCCGCGTCACAAGAAATGACACGGCCCTCCACCCGGATGTCCGCACCGCGGCGCGGACAACGGTTTCACCCCCTTCCGCGGTACTCCCCCCTCGAAGAAACGGTCAACACATGAAGAACATGTCTGTACGCGATGTCTACCCGACGTTCCTGCACATGAGCTCGGCTTTCCCGAAGAACGCCTATGCGCAATCGGAGCTCTACGAGACGTTCGGCAAGCAGTTGTACGGCGACATCGCCGCGCTCGAGCGCATCATCCACCGGGTCCGCGTGAAGCGCCGCTACCTGGCGTTGGATCCGCGCGAGGTGCTGACGCGCAAGGTCGGGCTCGGCGAGCGCATGTCCATCTTCGAGCGGGAGGTGCTGGAGGTGGGTGGGCGCTCGGTGGAGGCGGTGCTGCGCGAGGTGGATCGCAAGACCATTGGCAGCTTCGTCATGGCCAGCAGCACCGGCTACATCGCTCCCACGCCGGATCTGCTCCTGGCGCGGCAGCACGGCCTGCCCATCACCGTCCGCCGCACCTTCGTGGGCAACATGGCCTGCAACGCGGGGATGAACGCCCTCAACGTGGCCCTGGACAGCCTGGCGGCGCGCCCGGACGAGCGCGTGCTCCTCAACTGCACCGAGTTCAGCTCGCTCCACGTCCGCCCGGAGGAGGCTACCCGCGAGCAGGTGGTCGTCCACGCGCTCTTCGCCGATGGCAGCGCCTCCACCGTCCTGGGCATGGCGCCGCCGGGACTCGGGCCGCAGGTGCTGGCCTTCCACTCCATGAGCATCTACGAAGGGGCCAAGCACATGACGTGGGGGCTGGTGGACGAGGGCTTCCGGATGACGCTCTCGTCCGCCGTGCCCGACCTCATCGGGGAACACGTCGGGTTGCTCATCGGGGCGCTCACCGAGAAGGCGGGGCTGCGCACCAGCGACATCAAGCACTGGGCCATCCACCCGGGTGGGCCGAAGATCGTCGAGGTCATCGGCCAGAAGTTCGCGCTGAGCGATTCGCAGCTCCGGGCCTCCTGGCACATCCTCGAGGAGTACGGCAACTGCTCCTCGCCTACCGTCTACCTCGTCCTGGAGGACATGATCGCCAAGGACAAGCCGCAGCCGGGTGAGTACGGCGTGATGCTGGCCTTTGGTCCCGGGTTGACGATGGAAGGGGCCCTGCTGCGCTTCTGAGCGCGGGTGCCGCGGGTGGAGCCCTTTGGCTCCCCCGCGCGCTCCCGGGTTGTCCCGTCTTCGCATAGGATCTCCAGCGATGACGCCCGACAGCAAGTGTCCCGGTTGCACCCAGGTCCTCCAGCCCTTCCTCGTGCCGACGCCCTCCGGCGCCGAGCTCGAGCTGCGCCGCTGTACCCACTGCGGCGGTTTCTGGGGCGCGGCGGGCCGCATCCAGGACACCTTCGGCCCTTCCGCCCGGCACCAGCTCATCGGCGGTACGACGGTGCGCAACTGCGTGGAGTGCCGGATCCTCATGACCCCCGCGATGCTCCCCTCCGACATCGCCGTCGAGGTGTGCTCGGCGTGCCGGGGCATGTTCCTCGATGCCGGGGAATTGGCGCGGCTCGGGGTCCGGGAGAACTCCCATGCCCCCGCGCAGTCCGGCCTGCCGCAGCCCCCCAGCACGCCAGGCCCCGCTGTCCCTCCGCCGGTCCGTACCGCGCCGCCGCCTCCTCCGCCGGTCCGTACCGTGCCGCCGCCTCCGCCCCCCAGCAGGCTGGTTCCCGAGGCTCCCGAGGCTCCCGCGCCGGGTGAGGCCCCCGAGCCGCCCGCCCAGCCCGTCGAGACGGCGGGCACCTTCGAGTGCACCGAGTGTGGAAAGCGCAAGCCGCTGCGTGAGGGGCAGGCGCTGCGGGACGGGCTGGCCTGCCGTGCCTGCATGAAGGCGCGTCAGGAGGGGCGCGACAGCGAGGACTTCAACCTGGGCAGTCTGTTCCGCGGGCGGCCCAAGTCCTGAGCGGTGCTCACGGCCGGGCGCCGTGGGTTCAGCGGCTCGCCAGCGCGTGCTCGATCGCCTCGACGGTGAGGTCCGGGGCATCGATCCAGGTCGCATGGCCGGCGTCGGGAATCCTCACCATGCGCAGCCGCGCGTTGGTGGCCATGGCAGCCTCGCCCGCTTCGGGCGCTCCCCACGCGTCCTTCTCACCCCACACGAAGGTGGTCGGGACGGAGAGCTGCTTCCAGCGCTCGCCGATGAGCATCGGCTGCTTCATCCCCCGCACATCGAAGGCCTGGTCGATGAGCGTGAACCAGCTCGGGGCGTTGCGGCGCTGGCTCTCCGTCAGGAGCTCCAGCAAGTCGGCCTCCAGGCGCTCCGGATGTACGACGAGCAGCTGCTTCCAGAAGGCGTGGGTGCTGTCGCGCGTGGGCTTGCGCATCATGGACCGCACGAGCGTCTTCAGTACCGGCAGCGTGCCCAGGCGCATCTGGAAGGGCAGGGCGCGCGAGATGCCCGCTGGAGCGCCGGTGAGCACCAGGTGGGGCACCCGCTCCGGATGGGCGAGCGCGAAGGAGAGGGCCCAGAGTCCTCCCATGGAGGCCGCGACGATCGGCATGGCGGGAAGTCCCTCGGCGTCGAGGATGTCTCCCAGGAAGCGCCGCGCGTGCTCCAGCACGTCCACCCCGCGGTAGTCGAACGGGTCCGCGAGGCCATGTCCGGGCCGGTCCACCGCCACCACCCGGTGATTCCGGGCGAGCGCCGGGAGGATGTTCGCCCACTGGATCGCCTCGCCCAGTCCGCCGTGGAGCAGCAGCAGCGGCGGTCCTTCGCCGGCCTCGATGGCCTGGGTCGTCCCGCCCGACCAGCGCACCCGGCGCGTGCGGTATCCCGGCACGACGCGGTGGAAGTAGGCGGCCTGGGCCGCCTCGAAGGCGCGATCGCGGTCACTCGAGGACTGCCAGGTCACCGTGTTCGCCATGGGGGCGCTCTCTGTCCTCAGGCCGTCCGGGTCGTGGGATCGTTCTCAGCGGGCATCGGAGGCATCGCCGCCAGCAGGGAGCGCAGCCGCTGGAACTCGATGGGCTTGTCGATGCAGGGCAGGCCCGTGTTGGCCAGGAAGGCGCGCGACTGCTCGGTGAAGGCCCCTCCGGTCATGAAGATGACCCGCTGGGCCTGCTCCGGCGCCATCCGCGACAGCTCCTCGTAGAACCGGGGACCGCTCATCTCCGGCATCATCAGGTCGCACAGGATGGCGTCGTAGCGCAGGCCCGAGGACAGCTGCGCCAGCGCATCCCGGCCCTGGCTGAGCACGTGCACCTCACAGTGCGTCTGCAGCAGCCGCTGGAGGGCCCGGCCGACGACCGTCTCGTCATCCAGGATCATCAGGCGCTGCTTCAACACCTTGCCCGGGGCCGGCCGCGCGGGCTTCTCGGTGTCGCCGTGGGCCATCTGCAGCCGCAGGTGGAACACGGTGCCCCGTCCCACCTCGCTCTCCACGGAGATCTCCCCGCCCATCTCGTTGAGGGTGCGGCGGCAGATGGCCAGTCCCAGGCCCGTGCCCACCCCCACCGGCTTGGTGGTGAAGAAGGGCTCGAAGATGCGCTCGCGCAGCTCCGCGGGGATGCCCCGGCCGGTGTCGTGGATCTCCACCCGCACGTGGTTGGCGCCATCCTGGCGCGTCACCACGCGGATTTCATGCGTGGAGCTGTCGCCGTCGGGAATGGCGTCCGCGGCATTGACGAGCAGGTTGAGGAAGACCTGGCCCAGGGGCGCCTCGTTGCCGAGCACCGGGGAGATCGCCCCGTAATCCTTGACGATGCGGGCGCGGTGGAAGATGTGGTTCCACGCCATCCGCAGCGACGAGTCGAGCACCCGGTGCACGTCCAGTGGGCCGCGCTGCTTCTCGTCCGGCCGGGAGAAGATCTTGATGTCGCGGACGATCTCCCGGATGCGCTCGGAGCACAGCAGGCAGTCGCGCAGCGCCTGCTCCTGGTCGGCGGAGACGGCCGTGCCCCCCTCTTCCGGGTTCAGGACGAAGTCCAGGTTGGCCATGAGCGAGGCCAGCGGGTTGTTGATCTCATGGGCCACGCTGGCGGCCAGCAGGCCCAGCGAGGCGAGCCGGTCCGACAGCAGCAACTGCTCCTGCATCTTCCGGCGCTCGGCCCGGAGCGCCGCCTCGCGCAGCTCGCGGGCCACGGCGGGCCCCAGCCGGCTCAGCCGGTCCTTGAGGAGGAAGTCGTGGACGCCGGCCCGCATCGCCGCCACGGCGGTGTCCTCGCCAATCTGTCCGGAGACGATGAGGAAGGGGACGTCCAGCCCCCGCTGTTGCACCAGCGCGAAGGCGGCCAGCGCGTCGAAACGCGGCAGCGCGTAATCGGCGATGATGGCGTCCCAGGGCCCCGAGTCGAGTGCGCTCGTCAGGGCCTCGGCCGTCTCGACGCGCTTGTGCGTGACGTCGTAGCCGCTGCGCCGCAACTCACGCAGCACCAGCAGGGCATCGTCCTCGAAGTCCTCGATGAGCAGGAGGTGCAGCGGCGTGGCCATCAAACACTCCGTCTTGCGGTAGGAAGCTCGTTGAGGACGAGCCAGTACATGCCCAGCTGCCGCACCGCCTCGAAGAAGGCGGTGACGTCCACGGGCTTGTGAACGAAGCTGTTGACCCCGAGCTGGTAGCCCTCCACCAGATCCCTCTCCTCCTTGGAGGAGGTGAGGATGACCACCGGCAGGGTGCGGGTCTGCTCGTGGGTGCGGATGCGCCGCAGCACCTCCAGCCCGTCGATGCGCGGCAGGTGCAGATCCAACAGGATGACCTGCGGCCGGATGTCGGGATCCCTGCCCGCGTGCCGGCCCTGCGAGAAGAGGTAGTCGAGCGCCTCGGCGCCGTCACGCACCACCACCACGGGGTTGTGGATGTTGCTCTTGCGGAACGCCCGGAGGGTCATCAGCTCGTCGTCGGCGTTGTCCTCGACGAGCAGGATGACGCGTTGAGTCGGATCATACATGGGGGAGCTCCTCAATTGCTTCCAGACGCGCGGGAGACGGGAGGATTCACGAGGGGCTCGTGGAGCGTGAAGTAGAAGGTCGCGCCCTGATCCACCCGGCCCTCACCCCACACCCGCCCCCCATGGCGGCGGATGATGCGCTGGACGGTGGCGAGCCCCACTCCGTTGCCCTCGAACTCCTGCTGGGTGTGCAGCCGCTGGAAGACGCCGAAGAGTTTCTTCTGGTACTCCATGTCGAAGCCGGCCCCGTTGTCCCGGACGAAGTAGACGCGTCCGCGCCCGGTGCCCGGGAGGGTGCCGAACTCGATCTCCGCCACGGGCCGCTCCCGGGTGAACTTCCAGGCGTTGCCCATGAGGTTCTCCAGCACCAGCCGCAGCAACTGGGCATCCCCGCGGTCCATCAGGGCGTCCTGGAGGTGGAAGCGCACGTTGCGCTCGGGCTGCCAGCGCTGGAACTGCTCGGAGATGGTGCGCGCCAGGCCGGACAGGTTGACGTCCGTCTCCACAAACTCGGTGCGGTTGACGCGGGAGAGCGCGAGGATGCCGTCGATGAGATCGGACATCCTCTGGGACGAGGCCCGGATGCGCTGGAGGTAGTCCAGGCCGGTGGCGTCGAGCTTGTCGGCGCAGTCCTCGGACAGGGCGAGCGTGAAGTTGGAGATGCTGCGCAGCGGTGCGCGCAGATCATGGGCCACCGAGTAGGCGAAGGCCTCCAGCTCGCGGTTGGAGAACTCCAGCTGGGCGGTGCGCTCGGCGATGCGGCGCTCCAGCTCCGCGTTGAGCCGGCGCACCTGCTCCTCGGCCTCGCGGCGCTGGGTGATGTCGGTGATCATCGCCATGGCCCCGATGTACTTGCCGTTCTCGTCGAGCAGGGGGCCGGTGGAGACCAGGGTCCAGATGGACGTCCCGTCCTTGCGCATGAGCCTGAAGTCATCGAGGACGGCGGACTTGCCCTGGCGCCGATCCGCGACGTACTGCTCCATGAGGGCCATGTCCTCCGGGCGGATGATGTCGAAGAGGGTCTTGTCCAGCATCTCTTCGATCGTGTAGCCCAGCATCTGGGCGAAGTAGCGGTTGACGTAGGTGGTGCGGTTGTTGGCGTCCACCGTCCAGAGGCCTTCCTGCGCGGACTCCACGAGGAGCTTGAAGCGCAGCTCGGTGCGGCGCTGGTCCGCCTCGGCCAGACGCTGGTCGTGGGTATCGCGCATGCTGAGGAAGACCCCCAGGATCTTTCCCTCGCTGTCGCGCACGGGCCTGGCGGTCGAGTGGACGTGCCGGCCGTTGGGGTGGAACTCATTGAGCATGAAGAGGTCCTCCTCGGGAGACTCCTCTCCATGGAGCGCGCGGTAGATGGGCAGCTGCTGGGAAGGGCAGCGCGTCTTCATGTCCGGGTAGAAGATGCCGTAGCGCTCGCTCCAGGCGTTGGGCTCGGAGTCCACGATTCCGACGCCGAGGATCCTTCGCGCCACGTCGTTGAAGTAGAGCAGCCGGCCCGTTGCGTCGGCCACGGCCAGACCATCGACGGAGTTGTCGAGGATGGCCCGCAGCAGCGGCTGGTACTGGGGCTGGAAGAGGCTTTCGGCCAGCTCGTCGGAGGGAAGGGTCGAGGCGGTCGTGGCGGTCATGGCTTTTGGGCTGGAGACCCGTCGAGCATAGCGATTCCCCAGAGAAAGAGTCATCCGGGTGACAGCTTTCCATGGGCTGGAAGCTCGGTGCTTGACCCTCAGTGTTGGTGCGCCCGCGAAGGGACGATCCAACAGTCACTTCAGGTCTCAATAGGTCTCGAGGACTCAGCAAGGACCGGGCCGGAAGAGGGCCTCCGGCGGCGCGTGGCGCACCGCGCCTAGAGGTCCCCGGCGAGCGCATCACGTACGCCCGGTAGCTGGGCGAGCAGCTCCAGCTCGGCGGCCTTCAGGTGGGAGACGCGCCGTCCGGCGATCCGCTCGAAGTGCAATTCGAGCCGGTGCTCGCCCTCGGCGTCGACGTGGCGGAAGAGGCGGGCGCGCCGGCCCTCCTGCACGCAGGCGAGGATGTCATGGTGGAGGCTCTTCAGCCGGCGAGACACCTTCAGCGCCATCCGACCCTCGGGGGTGTCGAACGTGTGGAAGTGCCGGTTGCGCGAAAGGGGGCGCGCTGGGTCATGGAGCCTCTCCACGAGGCGCCGAACGAATGGGTCCATCGACGCCGCAGGATAACATCCGCTACCCTGCATCTCAGCGATGCAATCGAAACTTCCCCGCCTGCTCTGCGCCCTGCCGCTGCTGCTTCCGCTTGCCTGCAAGGATCCGGACACCCTTTCCGTGCAGACCCAGGAGCAGAGATTCCAAGCCAGGATGGCCGAGGGCCAGGCTCTGTTGGACAGTGGTGAGCCCGAGCAGGCCGCGAGGGCCTTCGAGGCGGCCTCGGGGCTGATGCCCGACAACCCCGAGCCGCTGCTGCTGGTGGCCGAGGCCCGGCGCCGGGAGGGCAACCCGGGCGCTTCCATCCTGGCGCTCAAGCGGGCCATGACGCTCAATCCGGCGCAGGCGCCGGAGATCAAACGGAAGATCGCCGAGCGCCACGAGCAGGACGGGCGGCTGCGCGCCGCCATCGCCACGCTGCTGGAGCTGCGGGACGCGGACGAGCTCGGGGACCTGGACGTCCTCAAGCTGGCGCACCTGCAGACGGAGGTGGGCGAGCACCAGGCCGCCTTCCAGACGTTGGAGCGCATCCTGCGCGAGCGCCCGGACGACGTGGACGCCAAGGTGGTGGAGGCGGAGATCCTCCTGGCCAAGGGCGATGAGCTGCTCGCCGGGAAGCTGATGGACCGGCTCCTGGAGGAACAGCCAGGGCTCGCGGCGGCGCGGGTGCTCCGTGCCAAGTTCTTCCTCCGCAATGGGTACGCGGAGTACGCCGAGCAGGACTTGTCGGCGGTCCAGGGCGAGGAGGCCACGAAGCCGGAATTCGTCTCCCTGAAGGCGCGGGTGCTCTCCAAGCTCGAGCGCCACGCGGACGCGGAGGCGCTGCTGACCGCCACGGTGGCGAAGTACCCGCAGAACGCGGACCTCATCGCCCGGCTCGCGGAGACGCGGCTGACGTTGGGGAACAAGGCCGGGGCGCTGGCGGCGGTGGAGCAGGCGCTGAAGGCCCAGCCGGACTCCGCGCGGGCCCTCTATGTCCGGGGCCGGGTGCAGGAGGCGCAGGGAGACACGAAGCGCGCGAAGGAGGACTACGGCTTCGCCCTCCAGGAGAATCCCCACCTGGTGCCGGCGCTCTCCCGGATGTGGCGGCTGCAACAGCAGGCCGGCGAGAAGGAGGAGGCGCTGGTGTCCCTGGAGCGGCTGGTGGGCTCGGGCGAGGCCTTGCTGGAGGAGAAGGTGGCGCTCGCCAGTCTGTACGCGGAGACCCGGCGGCGGCCCGAGCAGGGCTTGAAGCTCATCGCCGAGGCGCTCAAGCAGGACGCGGGCAATCCCGAGTACCTGGACATCCAGAAGGCGCTGAAGAAGGCCCTGCCCAGGAAGAAGAAGTCCGGGCCCATCATCATGCGCGGACGCTGGTGATGGGCGCGGTCCTCCGCTTCTACTGCGGCCGCTGCCCCCAGACACCGAAGATGGTGGGCCCGTAGAACCAGGCGTTCGGATCCTTCAGGCGCTCGGAGAACCCGTCGAACTGCTCGCGCGTGAGCAGCCGCATCTTCTCCGCGTACGGCCAGTGCTGCTCCCCGGTGAGCCGGTGGAACTCGGCGGTGGGCGTGCCCCCGGAGAAGTAGAGCATCTCGCCCTCGGCGTTGACGTTCTGCAGCCCCAGCCGTTGGAAGGTGCGTGGCAGCGTCCGCGCCCAGTCCACGGCCGTGCCAGCGGCCCGCCCCATGGCGTGCATGATCTCCACCACCTGGAGGAAGGGCCCGGTGTCGTTCTGGAAGAGCGAGAACGTCTCCAGCTCCTCCAGCAGCAGCCAGCCGCCCGGCTTGAGCGACGCCACCAGCCGCTCCACCAGCTCTTCCCGCTCGGCCAGATGCTGGAGCAACATCCGGGAGTGAACGAGATCGAAGGTCTTTTCGGGAGGCTTCATCGAGCGGATGTCCTGCTCGCGCACCTCGAGGGTGGGCCCGGCCGCTTCGGCGACGAGCTGGGTGTTCATGTCCACGGCCAGCACGTGGCCGTGCGGCGCCACCCGGTAGCGCATCCAGCGCGCGATGGAGCCGCTGCCACAACCCACCTCGAAGCAGCGCCAACCCTCCTTGATGCCCAGCCCCTCCATGCGCCGGAGCGTGATGTGATCGGCCATTCCCTCGATGGCTTGCACCCGCCGGCGCCCTTGCGCTCCGGAGTTGACCAGGTCCTGTTTGTAGCCCTGGATCTTCGCAGCCATCGTATCGACCTGTGAGGTCATGTGGTCCACCCCAGATGTAATGGGGGGCGAGCATAGCGTGTGGCCCGTGGGCTTTGCGCCCCCCCGTCAGATTGACCCATCCCCCGGTGGGGGGAGCACATGGGTTTCACTTTTGGACAGCACCACCACATGGCCGGTGACGGGCTGGCCTCCCTGCTTGCGCAACGTGCCCTCCCGCTCCAACACCGGGTGCAGGTAGGCCACACTGGCGCAACTTCGCAGGTAATCGAGGTGGTGCACGTAACGCGCGGTGGGCTGGAGCCGGTACCCGGGCTCGGTGCCCTTCTCCACGGTGAAGGCGAACAGGCCACCGGGTGCGAGCCTCTGGGCGACATACTGGAAGAGGGGCTCCAGCGCGCCGAAGTAGACGAGCACGTCCACGGCGACGATGAGATCATGCCTCGCCGTGGAGGCGGCGAGCTCCGCGGTGATCTCCCCGGCCCGGAGGGTGTCGTACACGCCCCGCTCGCGGGCCCTGTCCAGCATGCCCGTCGAGAGGTCGATGCCCTCCAGCCGCCGGGCGAAGGGCCGCAGGAGGGGGCCGGCCAGACCGGTGCCGCACCCCAGGTCGAGCACATTGAGCTCCCGCCGTCCGCCGAGCACGGCGCGCACCGCGTCCATGAGCCGCTCGGGCGCGCGGTAGGCGAGGAAGCCGCGCAGGCTGTCGTCGAAGCTGGGGGCGTAGACGTCGAAGAGCGCGGCGACATGGGCGTCGGCCATGCGCTCGGGCGGAGTGCTCCCGGTCTCGGCCGCCTCCAGGTAGGCGATCACCGCCTCCCGCTCGGACTCGGGGATGCGCCACTCGTGGCAGCGCCGCTCGTGCAGATGGCGGCGGAGCGGAACCACCTCGCTGGCGCGCCCGCTCTCCTGGAGGATGGAGATGAGCATCTTCAGCGAGTCCTTGTCGTCCGGCTGCTGATCGAGGTGCTCGCGCAGCGCCGCCTCCGCCGCCAGCGGCTCCCGCCAGGACCACAACACGTGGGCCCCGTACGTGGCGGGCACGAGCTCCGCCCCTTCGAATCCACATGCTTCCAGGCGCGCACGCCAATCGATGGGAGGCTTCATGGGTCTCCCGAAGAGGGTACACCTCCGGTGATCCACATGGCCATTGACGCCGGGCGCGCTCCCTTGGAAGCGTGGCGGCATGGACAGCATGGTGCGGGCACGCAAGTACGCGGTGGTGACGGGCGCCTCCAGTGGTATTGGCCGGGAGCTGGCGACGCTCCTGGCGCGCGAGGGGTATGCGCTGGTGTTGGTGGCCCGGCGCACGAGGCCCATGCAGGAGCTGGCGGATCAACTCCAGCAGGCGCATGGGGTGCCCTCGGTGGTGGTGGGGGCGGACCTGTCCGCGCCCGAGGGCGTGCGGACGGTGGTGGACGAGCTGAAGACGCGCCAGCTGGACGTCGAGGTGCTGGTGAACAACGCGGGCTTCGGCCTGGCGGGGCGCTTCGAGGTGCTGCCGGCGGAGCAGCAGGTGGGAATGTTGGATCTCAACGTCCGGGCGCTCACCGCGCTCACCCGCGAGCTCGTCCCGGGGATGGTGGCGCGGCGGCGCGGGTACGTGCTCAACGTGGCCTCGATGGCGGCCTTCACGCCGGGCCCGTTCATGGCCGTGTACTACGCGAGCAAGGCGTACGTGCTGTCCTTCTCCACTGCGCTGCACTCGGAGCTGCGGGGCCAGGGGGTGACGGTGACGGCGCTGTGTCCGGGGTACACCGAGACGGAGTTCGCCGCGCGGGCGGCGGAGCACCAGAAGGCCCGGCTCTTCAGCGGGCCCATGGGGACGAGCAACGCGCGGCAGGTGGCCGAGGCGGGCTACCGGGGCCTGATGCGCGGCAAGGCGGTGGTGGTGCCCGGGCTCTCCAACCGCCTCTCGGCCTGGTTCATGCCGCTGGCGCCGCTGGGGCTGAGGCTGCGCATCGCCGGGTACATGAACGCGAGCGAGCACTGAGCGGTGGGGCGCCCATGGCCAGCGGGGGCCTTCTGCCTCCAGAATGGACCGGAGAGGAGCTTTCGATGAGTGCGGACAAGCGGTGCCCTTCGTGCGGGATGCGGATGCAGCGTTTCTTCGCGGTCGGGGTCGAGCTGGATCGATGCCGGTCGTGCCGGGGCGTGTGGCTGGACGCGGGGGAGCTCTCCGAGGTGCTGCTGAAGGATGTGTCGCCGCGGCTGGTGGCGGGCCAGAGCGAGCGCCCGTGCGCCTTCTGCTCGCGCCCGATGCGCACCGCCCAGCTTCCCGGAGGCGTCGCGGTGGAGACCTGCGAGCGCTGCCGGGGCGTCTACTTGGACGAGGGCGAGCTGGAGCACCTCACCTTCGGGACGGAGGACTCGGCTCCGCTCGCCGCGAACGTGAGCCCCGAGAAGCGGTTCTTCTTCTTCTACTGTGTGAGCTGCGGCGAGCGCTTCCCGCTCAATGAGGCGAGGAATGGAAAGGGCGGGCTGCACTGCACGGAATGCGCCCCCTTCGCCCAGCCGCATCCCGTCGAGGAGGAGCAGACGGTGAAACAGGTGGGGGGGTGGTTGAGCCGGTGGTTCGGCCGAGGGTAGAGGGACGGAATGAACAAGCGCTACCGCTGCACCGTGTGCCAGTACATCTATGACCCAGCCCAGGGCGATCCACACTCCGGCATCGCGCCGGGCACGCCCTTCGAGCAGATTCCCGACACCTGGTACTGCCCCGAGTGCGGCGCGACCAAGGCCGACTTCGAGCCGCTGGAGGACTAAGGGGCCGGGCGGCGCAGCACGTAGACGACGCGCTGGGAGCCGGGCTCGATGGGTTGCAACTCACTGCGGGTGAAGGGCGCGCCGACCAGTTCCATCATCGCGTCCATGTTGCCGTGCATGAAGTGCGGGTCGATGCCGGGCGTGCTGCCGAGGGCGGCATGGAACTCGGGCATGACCTCGAAGGTGACCTCGAGCGCACCGTCCGGGAGGAAGCGGGTCCGGGCGGACAGGAAGTTGGTCCCCGACTGGAGGCCGCGCGAGATGCGGCCCAGCGAGCGCTCCCAGCCGAGCATCCGGAGCATCGCGAACACGGCCCGGCCCATGGTGGTCTGGCCGTAGCCGTCCACCAGCTTGCGGCCGATCCGGTAGCGGGCCTGCTCATTGGAGACATCCGGGAAGAGGACCTCCGAGCACACCCCGACAGCGGCGAACCAGGTCGGCACGGAGTAGGCGACGAGGAACGGATGATCCAGGTCGATGCCGATCTTCTTGAGCCGTGCGCGGGTGTGGGTGTCGAGCCGCTCCTTGAAGGCGTGCTTGAAGAGAGCCTCCACCACCTGACTGAAGATGACGGGTTCCTTCCGGGTCACGGCAGCGGTCCTCATCGAGCATCCCTGGGACGAATGGGTACCCTGCTCAGGGTCTGGTCCTCATCCGTGACCAGACCTGGGGCAGGGTAGTCGCCCCATGGCGGTGGCATCTACCACCATCTCCGGAGATTTGTTTCCCGGAGTTGTGTTCCAGGGTAGGAGTCCCCCGCTTTTGGCGGGGAGTTACTGGATCAGGTCCGCCTGGCGGGTGGCGGTATTGCGGACCAGTCCGAAGTGGTTGGGTTACTGGGGGAGGGGAACGCTGTGGGCGAGCACCATCCGCCACTGCCCTCCGCGCTGGATGGCGATGTCGGTGAAGGCGCCCACGTCGGTCACGGTGGTGCCGTCCGCCATCTGGACCCGGGCACGCTGTCGGCCGAGGAGGACCCCGACGTCGCCGTAGGTGCGGACTTCCAGGTCATCGGACTCGACGGACAGGATGGTGCCGGGGATGGCCAGGATGGCGGCGATGAACCCGGCGCGGTCTACGGGGGGATTGCCCGGGACGCGAAGCTCGAAGGTCTCGTCCAGGATGCGCTCGAGCAGCTGGCGGTCCCGGGTGCGGATGGCGGTGAACATGTCCTTCTCGAGCTGGAGCAACTGGGCCTGGTCGGTCATGTTCGAGGAGTCTGCCCGGTGGGTGGAACGAAGTCCGCAGGCGGTGCACAGGCAGAGGACGGCGAGGAGCGCGAGTCGGGCGTGGGTTCTCATGGCCGCCGAAGATACCGGTCTCTTCGGTGGACCCCAGGGGTGCTCACCCGGAGGGCGTTCTGGCTCGTGTCGCGCCGGATACCCGAGCGGCGTCACTTGCGTTGACTTGGCTCCGCCGGGTCGACATGGTTGTGCCATGTCGCCGGAGAGTCCACTTCCCCTGTCCCTGGAGGACCCTGCTCCACTCCTGCAGTGGCTGAGTGGAACAGGACCCGAGCCTGCGCAGCTTGAACTGCTGATGTTGGCTCGCACGTGGGTTCGCGCGGCCATTTTCGCGGCGAGTACAGTTGATCAGAGGGCCGATAAGACTGTTGATCGTGCGCTCAAACTGCTTGGACAGATATTGGCTGGGCGCAATCCGGAGGCCCATGCACGAATTTTGCCTATTGAGCGTCGAGGCAACCCCAATCGTCTGCGGGGACAGTGGGTCAATAACTTCGAAACAATCGAGCCCTTCGCGGATGACATCGCGAAAGCCCTCATCGCTGAGAAAGAACTGGAAGACACACGGCTGACGCTCCGGTACGTCATCGTGGAACTTCTCCGGAACGCGGTTCAACACAGCCATGCGCAGGAGGGCGGCTGGGTTTCCGCCGACCTATGGAATGAGGAGAGTGGTCGGCCGATGCTGCAACTCGCCGTAGCTGATGCGGGTATCGGCATTCCGGCCAGTTTGCGTACCCTGCACCCCAATCTGTCGGATCCCGAAGCGGCACTTGAGAAATCGCTCTGGCCTCACATTTCGGGGACGTTCGAGGAGGGGCTCACGGGAACCCAACAGAACGCCGGCATGGGTCTCTTCTTCATCGCGGAGATGGCCAAGCTAACGGGCGGGACTCTCCTCATCGCGACCCGGGGGGCCTCGCTCCTGTTGGCCGGATGGGTGGACGAGGAGGGAAACCACAGCTTGCGCTTCATTGAGCCCCGTGGTGTCGGCTTCCCTGGAACGCTCGTCGTGTTCGAACTGCCTGTTGGGGGCGTGGTCGACTACCCCGCCCTCATCGAGACCATCAAGGAGCGGGCGAAGCAGCGCACTCCTCAACGCGCCATCCATCGGTGGATCCGCTTCGACTCCGCACCGCCCGAGGCCACTGTTTTCGAGATCCAGAAGCAGGCGGAGAACACTCCCGCTGCGATCCAGCTCGCTCAGACTGAAATCACGCCGCGAATCCTCCGGCGTGAGCCAATCGTGCTCGATTTCAGTGGCCTGCGGATCCTCACGCAGAGCTACTTGCACTCCCTGCTCTTCGAGCCCTTGCGGCTCGCGTGGGCACTGCGCACGCCCATTTATGTGCGGAATGTCGAGCCCGCCGTGCGCAGCAACCTGGAGCTCCTGGAGAACTACGCGCTCGCCGGGTAGTTCTCCGCCTCCTCACTTGGACGAGGGCAGCCCCTCGGCGGTGTCCACGACCTTCTCCAGGGCCTTGATGCCCTTGCGCTGGCCCACGGCCACGACGGTGAGGTTCTCCCGGGCGAAGTAGCGCCGGGCGATATCGCGCACGTGCGCCGCGCTGGCGGCGTCCACCAGGTCCGCCCTGCGGCCGAAGGACTCGGGCCGGCGGAACAGCTCCGTCCCGCCGAACCATCCGGCCAGCTCGCCCGGCGAGTCCTGCGAGAACTCCAGCAGCATCCGGTGCCGCCGCTTGGCGCGCGCCAGCTCCTCGTCGCCCACTGGCGTGGTGCTCAGATCGCCCAGCACCCGGAACACCTCCCCCACCACCACCGACGCCCGGTCCGGCGCACACGCGGCCTCGATTTCGAAGATGCCCGCGTCGTGGAAGGCCTCCAGCGAGGCGTGCACCGAGTACGCCAGCCCGCGCTTCTCCACGATTTCGAACGGCAACCGCGAAGACAGCCCGTCATCCAGGAAGCGCCGCAGCAACTGCAGGGCGGGCCAGTCCTCGTGGTGCTCGGGGACGGTGCGGAAGCTGATGCGGAACTCCGTCTGGGACTCGTCGTGGTTGACGACGTGCAGGTGCGGCCCGGCGGGCGTGGGCGGCGGCGGCAGGTCGATGCTCTCGCCTCCCCGGGGCAACCGCGCGAAGTGGCGCTCCACCAGCGAGAGCACCTCGTCGTGCTTCACCCGGCCCGCGGCCGTCACCACCATGTTGCCGGTGACGTAGTGGCGCGCGAAGTGCTCGCGGATCTGCTCGTGGGAGAGGAGCGAGACGGACTCCTTCGTGCCGGCGATCTTGAAGGACAGCGGATGCTGGGGAAAGAGCACCCGCTTGGACAGGTTGTCGATGTCGATGTCCCGGCCCTTCTCGTCCACCTCGTCGAGCATCTCCTCGAGGATGATGTTCCGCTCCACCTCCATGTCGGTGAGCTTGGGGCGGGTGAGCATGTCGCCCAGCACCTCGAGGCCCACGCCCAGGTGCGCCGGGTGCAGGGGGGTGTAGTAGTAGCCGTGGTCGCGCGTGGTGACGCCGTTGAGGTTACCGCCCACCTCCTCCACGGCCGAGTTCATCTTCACCGTGTCCGGCCAGCCCTCGCTGCCGCGGAAGAAGAGGTGCTCGAGGAAGTGGCTGACGCCGTTGTTGGCGGCCGTCTCGTGGCGGCTGCCGGTGCGCACGTACACCGCGAGCAGGGCGGTGTGCAGGTGCGGGGTCTCGATGGTGACGACGCGCAGCCCGTTGGGCAGGACATCGCGGTGATAGGTGAAGCTCATGCGCGGGGAAGCCTGACGGAGAAGGTGGTGCCCTGGCCGGGCTCGCTGTTGCACCCGAGCGAGCCGCCGTGGGCCTTGAGGATCTGCTGGCAGACGGCGAGGCCCAGCCCCGTGCCGTCTTCCTTGGTGGTGAAGAAGGGTTCGAAGATGCGCGAGCGCACGGACTCACTCATGCCACGCCCGGTGTCCTGGATGGCGACCTCCACGTCGCGCTCGTGCACGCGTGTGGCGATGGTGAGCCGGCCGCCGTCGGGCATGGCCTCGCGAGCGTTGCGCAGCAGGTTGAGGAACACCTGCCGGAGCTGGCCCTCGTCGGCCAGGGCCTGGGGCGGTTCCTCGGCGAGTTCGCGCACCACCTCCACGTGGGCGCGCTCCAGCTCCTCACGGGAGAAGTCCAGCACGCTGGCCAGCACCTCGGTGACGTCGGTGGGCTCGAGGCTGGGTTGGGGCGGGCGCGCCATGCGCAGGTACTGCTCCGTCACCTCGGTGAGCCGGTCCACCTCGCGGGTGACGGCGGCGAGCAGCTCGCGCGCCTCGCGGGCGTCCACCGGGGACTCGAAGGTGGCGCGCTCGAAGGCGTCCTGCATCAGTTCCACGTTGAGGCCGATGGAGGACAGGGGGTTGCGCACCTCGTGGGCCACCTGGGCGGAGATGCGGCCCACGGCGGCCAGCTGCTCCGCGCGCATGAGGGCCTCGGCCTGGGCCTTGAGCTGGGCCTCGCGTGCCTGGAGCGAGCGGGCCATGGCGTCGAACTCGCGGGCGAGCACCGCCACCTCGTCGTCGCCGCGCACGCCCAGCTGCGCGCTGTAGTCGCCGCGGCCGATGCGCGACACGCCCTCGATGAGGGTGCGCACCGGGCGCAGCGTGCGGGCCGACCAGGCGGTGGCGCCCAGGCCCACGCCGATGGCCAGCACGGACAGGGTGATGATGGCCAGGCCCGTGCGCCGCTCGCGATCCTCGGCCCCGTCCACGCGCTCGCGGATGCGGTTGCTCAGCGCGGCGCGCAGGAAGCGGATGTCCCGGCCGATGGAGGCCTCCTGCTGGCGCAGCTCGGCGGTGGCGCGCGCTATCTCCTCCGCCGCGGGCCGCTCGTTGGCGAGCACCGTGAAGACCGCCTCCGCTGCCCGCCCGTAGGACTGGTACCGTTTGGCGAGCTCTCCCAGGCGCGACTCCAGGTCCTGCACGAAGTGCACCTCGCCGGTGGGCGCCAGGGTGCGCACCTCGTGGGCCCGCGCCTTCGCCGCCTGCAGCCGTTCCGCCATGAGCGAGGGGAAGTACAGCCGGGCCAGCCGGATGAGGGCCCGCCGTGTCTCCACGCTGCCCTCCTCGAGCAACCGCTCGGTGTCCTTCTCCTGGTTGGTGTGGAAGGACTCGAGCGCCGCCGCGTCCTGCGACAGCTGCAGGTAGCCCTGGCTCACCAGGCGGATCTCCAACCGGTTGCGGTGCAGCTCGGCCACGCTGAAGAGCGACACCGCGCCGAAGGTGACGAGCACCACCGCGTAGCCGAGGAAGATGCGGGTGGCGAGCGAGAGCTTCATTCAGGGACAGGGGCCGCGTTGACCACGGACGGAGGCCATCGCTACGCTCGCGACGGCCCGAGCGCAAGCCATCTTTAGCCTGCACTGGGAGCCGAGACCGCAAAAGGGGAACACCATGAGGCGGAGTATCTACGGGTGGACCTCGTCCGCCGGCTGGGGCAGGGATCAGGGCAGGGGACGGCCGTCAGGTTGGAAGGCCTGGGTGGCGGCGCTGGGGCTCCTGAGCGCCTGCGGCCCCGGGGAGGCCCGCTACGAGGCGAAGCTCCTCTCCGAGGCCTGTCGTGTCACCCCCACGCTGCAGGGGGTCCGCTACCTGCGCTTCCGCGTCACCGGCGCGGAGATGGAGCCCGTGGAGCGCTATGTCCCGGTGGAGCAGGGCACGGCGGCGCTGCCGGCCGTTCCGCCCGGGAAGGGACGCGTGCTGGAGGTGCGCGGCTATACGGATCTGCCCCGCTCGGGGGGCCGCGTGGTGGCCCTGGGACGCTCCCAGCCGTTCGAGGTGCCGGAGTCGGCCGGGGACGCGCGCCCGACGGTCCGCGTCGCCATCCGCCCGGTGGATGCGTACATGCGGCCGGGTACCGCTCAGGGCACGTGTGTATCGCTCTCCGAGCCTCGGGCGGCGCACACCGCGACGCTGCTCGAGGACGGCCGGGTGCTGCTGGCCGGAGGCTTCCAGTCCGGCGGGGACGGTGCCGTCTCCACGGTGTCCTCGGCGGAGATCTTCGATCCGGTGACGGGCGCGGTGGCGCAGGTGCCGTCGCTGGGGACGCCTCGGGCGTTCCACACCGCGACACGGCTCCCGGGAGGCAAGGTGCTGCTGGCGGGCGGCGAGGTGGAGTCGATGGAGGGCTCTCTGCCCGTGCGCAGCGCCCAGGTGCTGGACGTGGCCCAGGGGACGTCCACGGCGGTGGAGCTGAAGGCGGCGCGCAGCCAGCACGCGGCGGCGGTGGATTCCGGGGGACGGGTGCTGCTCGTCGGCGGAGTGGGGGCGGGCGGCGCGGTGGTGGCGGAGGCCGAGGGGTATGAGCCCACGACGGGCCAGGTGTTCTCCGTGAGCACGCCGGTGCCCCGCGTGGGCATGGCGGCGATGCCGGTGGCGGATGGCCGGCGCATCGCCGTGGTGGGTGGTTCGGACGGGACGTCACTGCGGCCCGAGGTGCTGTTCTTCTCGTACGAGGGCGGCTCGTTCGTCCCGGTGGGCGAGGGCGCGCGGCTGCGGTCGCCCCGGCGCGACGCGGCGCTCGTGCCGTTCGGCGGGCCGGAGCGGCTGCTGTACGTGGGGGGGAATGACTCGCCCGGCCATGTCGAGGAAGGGCGCATCCTGGCCTCCTCGGAGGTCATCTCCCCGGGCGAGGCCTCGCAGGTGACCGCGGGGCCCCAGGTGTTCGCCCGGAGCGGGCTGTGCGCGGTGGCGCTGCCCGATGGCCGTGTGATGACGCTCGGCGGGTTGCGGTACGGCGGGAGCGGGCTCGTGAGCGACTCGCACGTGGAGCTGCTCGTTCCGGGCGAGGAAGGCGCTGCGCCGGGCCTGCTCGGGTTGAAGCCACTGGAGCGTCAGCGTCACCAGCACTCGTGCACGGTGTTGCAGGACGGCTCGGTGCTCATCGCGGGCGGTGTGGATGACGATGGGTTCCAACGGACGACCCTGAGCGACCTGGTCATCTACACGCCGGTTCCGCTGGACTGACGGACCTACGGTGGGGGCCCGGGGGAGAACCCGGGACCCCCGATACCCTCACCCCGTCCCTCTCCCGGGGGGAGAGGGGAGGTTGGGGAGAGGGGGGACAGGTGCCGCGGGTCCGGCTCAGGCGTTCGGCGCCGGGGGCTTGTCGTCCTGCGGGGTCTCGCTCTTCGCGGGCTGCTCGCCCGTCGTGCTGGCCGGCTCGCTCGCCGCGGCCACCGCCTGCTGCTGCGCGGCCTCCGCCGTGGCACGGGCCTGCGCGGCCTCCTCCACCTTCCGGTCGCTCGCCGCCATCTCGTCCGGCGTCAGCTCCGTGCGCTCGGCCAGCATGCCCGTCTTCTTCTCCAGGTCCTTGATGGCCCGGCGCAGCAGATCCCGCTCCAGCAGCGTGCGGTTGAGCCGCTTCTCCAGCGCCTTGTACTTGTCCTTCACCAGCTCCAGCTCGTTCTTGCTGGCGGAGAAGATGCGCTGCTGCGAGTCCGACCGACCCTTGATGCGCTTCAGCTCGCGCTCCAGCTCGGCCGCCCGGCTGCGCTCCTTGTTCGCCGTCTGCTCCAGCCGCTCCATCTTCTCGCGGTCGGCGTCGTTCAGCTCCCGGTAGCGGCGCGGGGCCTTCTCCGCGGCGGCCTCGGCGGCGGCGGTGGCAGCGGCTGCGGGCACCACCGTCGTGGCCGTGCTCACCACCCGCTCCTCCGGCTGTGCCGGGGCGGACAGCTGCTGCTGCGGCGCCGGCGTGGTCACCACCGCCGGAGCGGGCGCGGCGGCGGGCGCGCCACCACGGCGACCCCCCTTGCCCATCTCCATCTCGGACTTCAAGCGGGCGATCTCCGCCTCGGCCTGCGCCAGCTCACTCCGGACCACCTCGAGCTGCGTGGAGGCGTTGCGCTCCACCTCGGCACGGGCCCGGGCCAGGTCCTTCTCCCCCTTGTCCGACTCCTTCTGCTCGTAGAGCTTGCGCTTGGCCTGCTTGAGCTGCTCCTTCACCTCCTGCAGCTGCGCACGCTGTTCATCGGCCTCCTTGCGCCTGCGATCCAGCTCCGCCTCCAGCTTCACGCGCGCCTTGGTGTCCGACTCCAGCTCGCCCCGCGCCGTGGGCGAGGACGACGAGGGGAGCGTCGCGGCCGACTTCTGGCCGAAGAACACGTACGCGAGCGTGGCGAGGAAGAGCACCGACACGACGACGAGCAGAACTTCCAACACGGGGGTGACCTCCAGGGATGATGCAAAAAGCGGCGCAGCCTAGCGTCAGGCGGCGGGACGTCAATAGGTCTCGTCGCCCGCCCTCCGGCCAATGGACCAGGCCCTGCCTTGCTCCTTCCCTCCCGCGGGGCCGGGTCCGCTGCTCAAATCAGGAGGCAGGGTGCGCGGGTGCATGGAGAGCCTGGGGGGTGGTGAGCAGGGCAGGGGGCTTTCTCCGGGCCCGGGAAAAACGTAAAGCTGGGGGCTCGCGCACCGTCGTCCTGAGAGGAACCACCGCGTCATGGCTCACCTGGAGCTCATTCCCAAGGAAAACGTTTCCAGTTTCCGCAAGCTGGCTATCGGCAGCTGGAAGACGGCGTACGACCCGACCGTGTACGGGACGATGACGCTGCGCATGGACAATGCCCTGGCCTACATCGAGGCCTTTCGTCAGAAGACGGGCATCCGGCTCACCGTCACGCACCTGCTGGCCAAGGCCATGGCCGAGGCGCTGCGCCGCTGCCCCGACGCCAACGCCATCCTGCGCTTCAACCGCATCTACCTGCGCAAGCGCATCACCATCTCCACCCTCGTGGTGCAGACGGACGGCGGCAAGGTGGACCTCACCTCGGCGAAGATCGACGACGCGGAGCAGAAATCCCTCCGGGAGATCGCCGCCGAGTTGGAGGCCGCCGTCCAGAAGGTCCGCCAGCGCAAGGACGAGATGCTGGAGAAGGGCAAGGGCACCATCCACAAGATGCCCTACGCCTTCCTCAACTTCTTCACCTGGCTCATCTCCTTCTTCATGTACACGCTCAACTGGGACATGACGTGGGCGGGCATGCCCCGGGACGCGTTCGGCTCGGCCATCATCACCAACGTGGGCTCGCTGGGGCTGGACACGGCGTACGTGCCGCTGGTGCCCTACACGCGCGTGCCCATCTTCATCGCCCCGGGCGCCATCAAGGACGCCCCCGTGGTGGAGAACGGCAAGGTGGTGCCCGGCAAGCTGATGAACGTGAACGCCTCGTTCGATCACCGCTTCATCGACGGCTTCCACGCCAGCATCCTGGCCAACACGTTCCGCGAGATGCTGGAGAACCCCTTCGAGCACTTCGACAAGCTCGACGACGTGGCCCCCGTGGTGCCGGCGGACGAGAAGCCGCCGGTGTCGGCCGCGGGGTAGGTGCCCGGGTTTCCGCTACGCCCAGGCGCTGCGCCAGCTCCGCGCGCCCCTGGGCCCCGCCATCTCGCGCAGGCGGCGCACCCGCTCGGGGATGGGCGGGTGGGTGGAGAACAGGCCCATGATGGCGCCGCCGGACAGCGGGTTCACGATGAAGAGGTGCGAGGTGGCCGGCGCCCGGTCATAGGGCATCAGCTCCGCGCCCCGCTCCAGCTTCAGCAGCGCATCCGCCAGCGCATCCGGATCTCCACACAGCTCCGCCCCCGTCGCATCCGCGCCGTACTCGCGCGAGCGGCTCACCGCGAGCTGCAGCAGCGTGGCGGCGATGGGTGCCACCAGCAGCACACCCAGGTTGCCCAGCGCGTGGCCCAATCCACCCTCCTCGTCGTCATCCCGGCTGAGCATCGAGCTGCCGAACCAGAAGAGCATCTGCGCCGCGTAGCTGATGACGCCCGCCAGCGTGGCCGCCACCGTGCCAATCAGCGTGTCGCGGTTCTTCACGTGCGCCAGCTCGTGCGCCAGCACACCCTCGAGCTCCCGCTGATCCAGGATGTCCACGAGGCCCGCCGTCACCGCCACCGCGGCGTGCTCCGGGTTGCGGCCCGTGGCGAACGCGTTGGGCGTCCGAGTGGGCAGCAGGTACAGCTTCGGCTTGGGCATGCCCGCGCGTGCCGCCAGCCGCTCCACCATCTGGTGCAGCCAGGGCGCCTCGGCGTACTCCAGTGGCTGCGCCCCGTGCATGGCCAGGGCGATCCGGTCACTGAACCAGTACGAGCCGAAGTTCATCACCACGACGAAGAAGCCCGCGAAGACGAGCCCCCGCGGGCCCCCCAGGCGCTCGCCGACGACCAACAGGAGCGCCGTGAGTCCCGCCAGCAGCACCGTCGTCTTCAGCGCGTTGCCCAGCCGGTGGCCCCAGCCGCTCCCGCGCGCGCCCCCCTGGGGCATCGACGATCCATACATCCCGCCAGCACTCATGACGTTGCCTTGCCTTTCCTTTCCCCTCTCGGGTACGGGATCAACGTAAGCAGGCGGCGGGGCGCGTCAAACGCGCGGGAAGCGCTGGCACTGGCTCGAGGTAGAAGCGGTCCACCACGGTCGCGGTCCGCTGGAGGAGGGCGCTCCAGCCCACCCACCCGTCGATGGGCCCCTTGGCGGCCAGGTGCTCGGCCCCCAGTGCCCCCAGCGAGCCCGTATCCCCCTGCACCGCCGCCGCGATGGACAGCCCCTGGTGCACGCGGTCGTAGTCGCCGCTGTGCGGGAAGACGACCACCTTGGGCGCGGGAGTGCTCACGCCGCCCTCATGCCGTCCGCTCTCCTACCGGTCTACCCGCACTCTCCGTCCCGGCCGTGGATCAGGCGTGGCTTGCGCCTGCCTGCCCTACTTGCTAGGGAATCGAGGATAACGGACACTCTCGACGCTTTTGTAATTTTGCAAGCACATGGTTCTCAAAGAGGGCAGGCGGGACGTCATGGATGAGGCGACGGCGAAGCGCAAGGACGCCCACCTCGACCTGTGCGCGACCGGGGATGTCGAGCCAGCGCAGAACACCACGCTGCTGGAGTGTGTGCGGCTGGTGCACTGCGCGATGCCGGAGATGGCCGTGGAGGAGGTGGATCTCTCCACGGAGTTCCTCGGCAAGAAGCTGCGCCACCCGCTGCTGATCACCGGCATGACCGGTGGCACGGATCGGGCCGGGGTGGTGAACCGGGACATGGCGCTGCTGGCCGAGCGGCACGGGCTGGCCTTTGGCGTGGGCAGTCAGCGCGCCATGGCGGAGAACCCGCAGGCGGGTGAGTCCTTCCAGGTGCGGCAGGTGGCGCCCACGGTGCCGCTGCTGGGCAACATCGGCCTGTACCAGGCCGTGGGGCTGGGCGTGGACGGCGTGCGGAAGCTGGCGGACGCCATTGGCGCCGACGGCATGGCGCTGCACCTCAATGCCGGCCAGGAGCTCACCCAGCCCGAGGGCGATCGCGACTTCCGCGGTGGCTACAAGGTGGTCGAGGGGCTGGTCCGCGCCTTCGGCTCGCGGCTGCTGGTGAAGGAGACGGGGTGCGGCATCGGCCCCGAGGTGGCGCGCCGGTTGGTGGAGCTGGGCGTGCGCAACCTGGATGTCTCCGGGCTGGGTGGCACCTCGTGGGTGCGGGTGGAGCAGCTGCGC
>DASQMW010000143.1:0-24286 GCA_035645295.1 Archangium sp. | reverse complement strand
GCTGGTAGGCGAACAGCGAGAGGTCGCGGCTCGCGGTCACCGCCGGGTCCTTCTGGCGCAGGGAGCCGGCGGCCGAGTTGCGGGGGTTGGCGAAGAGCCGGCCACCGGCCTCGCCCTGGCGGGCGTTGAGGGCGACGAACGCCGGGACCGGCATGTACACCTCGCCCCGCACCTCGAGCACCCCGGGGACGTCGGCGGCGGGACCGGCGAGCTGCGCCGGCACCGCGCCGATGGTCGCGACGTTGGCGGTCACGTCCTCCCCGACCCGACCGTCCCCCCGCGTCGCCGCCTGCACGAAGCGGCCCTGCTCGTAGCGGAGGGACATGGACACGCCGTCGATCTTCAGCTCGCACACGAACGAGGTGGCCTCGGCCACCCGCCTGGTGAGCCGGGCGCCCCATGCGACCAGCTCCTCCTCGGAGAACGCGTTCTCGAGCGACATCATCGGCACGGCGTGGGTGACCGGCGAGAAGAGCGCGGAGATGGGGCCGCCCACCCGCTGGGTCGGCGAGTCCACCGTGATGAGGTCCGGGTGCCGCGCCTCCAGCTCCTGCAGTTCCCGGATGAGCCGGTCGTATTCCGCGTCGCTGATCTCCGGCGAGTCGAGCACGTAGTAGCGGTGGTTGTGGTGGGCGAGCTCGCGGCGGAGTTGCTCGATTCGGGCGGCGTCGGCGGTCTTCGAGGAGTTCACGGATGAAGGCTCGGCGGCTGGACTGAAAAATTTCGGGGCGTCGGCTGCCTGATTGGGCAGGAAGCGAGGATGCCTTGACAGCTCCGGAGGTGGTCAATAACCTCTTGCAGCGGCTCATGAGGGTTGTTGTCGCACCTCCAAGCCCCATCTCTTCCCAGCACAAGGTTCCACCACTCGCGAGGTCCCGGCAAGAAGGGAGCCCGAGTGCCGCTCTGAGGGTGTTTCGCCTACCGCGTACCCCAGGGCGCCAGCCAGCAGCAATCCCCCCATCATGGCCAAAGCCCGTTCCCCCAAAGAGAAGCTCCTGGTTCCCGTCGAAGTCGAGGAGAAGCCCAAGCGCCGCACGACGCGGGCGAAGACGGCGGACCGGGATGACACCGAGAAGCCAGCGCGCCGCCGGACGGCGAGCCGTCGGGAAGACGACGTCGAGACCGGGTCCGAGTCTCCCGTGGTCGCCGAGACGCCGCGTCCGGTGCTGACGCCGATGCCCTCCCACCCCCTGCGGGACGAGGAGTACCAGGAGGTCCGCGCCCACGCCGCGCACGAGGAGGAGGAGCCCGCCGCTCAGCCCTCCGCTCCCGAGCAGGCCGAGACGCCCGTGGTCACCGAGGTGACGCGCGACGGCGCCCCCATGCAGGTCATCAAGCTCAATGACCTGAAGCGGATGAAGATCACCGACCTGGCGAAGATGGCCCACGACTTCGGTGTCGAGGGCTACCAGGGCCTGAAGAAGCAGGACCTCATCTTCTCGCTGCTGTCGGGCATCGCGGACAAGAAGTTCGAGGTGCACGCCGAGGGCGTGATGGAGCTGCTCAGCGACGGCTTCGGCTTCCTGCGCAGCGCGGACAGCGACTACCAGCCGAGCCCGGACGACATCTACGTGTCGCCGTCGCAGGTGCGCCGCTTCAACCTGCGGCCGGGCGACACGGTGACGGGCCCCATCCGCCAGCCGCGCGAGGGCGAGCGCTTCTTCGCGCTGCAGAAGGTGGACCGGGTCAATTTCACGGACCCCCAGTCCGAGGCGGCCCGCGAGCGCATCCTCTTCGACAACCTCACGCCGCTCTATCCGACCCGCAAGCTCAAGCTGGAGCACGAGGGCTCGGAGATGACCACGCGCATCATCGACATGTTCTGCCCCATCGGCCTGGGCCAGCGCTGCCTGATTGTCGCGCCTCCGAAGGCCGGTAAGACGGTGCTGCTGCAGAACATCGCGCACGCCATCTCGCGCAACCACCCGGACGTTTATCTGATCGTGCTGCTGGTGGACGAGCGCCCCGAGGAAGTC
This sequence comes from Archangium sp., assembly GCA_035645295.1. Lineage (GTDB taxonomy): Bacteria > Myxococcota > Myxococcia > Myxococcales > Myxococcaceae > Archangium. The sequence goes on along the minus strand of DASQMW010000143.1, from coordinate 22,310 downwards.
ACGGACATGGAGCGCAACGTGCGCGGCGAGGTGGTGAGCTCCACCTTCGACGAGCCGGCCACGCGTCACGTGCAGGTGGCGGAGATGGTCATCGACAAGGCCAAGCGCCTGGTCGAGCAGAAGTACGACGTGTGCATCCTCCTGGACTCCATCACCCGTCTGGCCCGCGCCTACAACACGGTGGTGCCGGCCTCGGGCAAGATTCTGTCCGGCGGCGTGGACGCCAACGCGCTGCACAAGCCCAAGCGCTTCTTCGGCGCCGCGCGCAACATCGAGGAGGGCGGCAGCCTCACCATCATCGGCACCGCGCTCATCGACACCGGCAGCCGCATGGACGAGGTCATCTTCGAGGAGTTCAAGGGCACCGGTAACTCGGAAATCGTCCTGGACCGCAAGCTGATGGAGAAGCGCATCTTCCCGACGCTCGACATCAACAAGTCCGGTACGCGCAAGGAGGAGCTGCTGCTGCCGCAGTCGGACCTCATCCGGATTACGGCGCTCCGTCAGGTGCTGCACCCGTTCACGCCGATCGATGCGATGGAATTTGTGCTCAAGCACATGCGTCCGACCGCGTCGAACGCCGAATTCCTCGGCTCGATGAACCGGTAGAACCGGTAGGGAGTCGACTTATGCGCCGCACCCGCTCTGTGTCTCTGTCCGCCCTCGTCCTGGGGGCGGTGCTCGGATTGCTGGCCGGGTGCGAGCCGATCGACCCGGACTCCGGCGGCAACCCGGCGCCGTTGTCCAACCGCATCTGCTACCAGGACTCGGATTGCACGGGGAACGCCTGCTGTGGGCTGGGGACCAACCCCACCCACGTGCAGGATGGGCCCGACTGCAGCAACGTGCGGTGCACCAACAACTGCCCGGCGGATGGGCTCGACTGTGGGCGCTGCTACGTCTTCTGCCGGGACTCGCGCTGCGAGGCCGCCTGCCAGGGCTGAGCCCGGCGCTTCAAACCACCAGCGGAACCTGGGTTCCCCACTCCTCCCTCTCCCTCCGGGAGAGGGTCGGGGTGAGGGTTCATGGGTCCGTTCTTCAACCCGTGAGCCAGAGAGGGGCACGGGCTCCCAACCCGAGTTCACCCGATACCCTCACCCTGTCCCTCTCCCGGGGGGAGAGGGGATATGCGCGCAGGGGGGATATTGGGCGCGGGGTTGTGGGTGATGGCTACTTCGGCGGCTCGAGGTGTACGTCGCCGAGCTTGGGCTGCGCCTTGATGCGGGCGTAGTCGAAGCAGGCCACCACGATGGAGGCCACGGGCACCGCGAAGAGCGCGCCCACCAGCCCGAACATCTTCTCCCCGGCAATCAGGCTGAAGGCCACGATGACCGGGTGGATGCGCGCCGCCGAGCCCATGATCTTCGGGTTCAGGAAGTACGCCTCCAGCGCGTGGATGCCGATGATCCACAGCAGGATGGCGAACCCCTTCTGGAAGCCGTCCGCCAGCGCGATCAGCACGATGGGCACCGAGCTCAGGATGGTGCCGAAGATGGGGATGAGGCTGAAGACCGTGGCGATCGTGGCCAGCAGGAACGCGAACTTCACCCCGAACAGCACCAGCCCAATCCCCGTCAGCACGCCGTTGACCACGCAGATGGTCACCTGCCCACGCACCACGCCGGACAGCGAGCGGTCGATGCGCTCGAGCAGCAGGTTCGCGTCGGTGGCGTACTCCGCCGGCACCAGGCTCGTGAAGTAGCGCACGATGGCCTGCGCATCGATGGAGAAGAACGCCGCCACCATCAGCATGAAGAACATCATGAACACGCTGGCCACCACCGAGGTGATGATGTTGCGCGACACCGTGACGATGTCACCCATGTGCTCGCGCCCGAAGGCCGTCAGGCTCAACGCCGTGTCCTGGATCGTCTTCTCCAGGTTCACCGACAGGCCCGTGGTGGTCACGCCGGTGCGGATGTCCTCGGGCGTGGCGATGGCCAGCGGAATCCCATTGGCGCGCAGCCAGTCCTCGGCGCGATCGGCCATCACGTGCACGCGCTCGGGCGTGAGCGAATTGAGGAAGGCAATCCCGTCGCGGCTGATGCGGGCCAGCTCCCGGTAGAGCTGCGGCACCATGGTGACGACGAAGAGGTACGCCACCAGGAAGAAGAGGGCGTAGATGAGCAGGATGGCCACCCAGCGGGGGATGTTCCGCCCACGCACCTGGATGCGCGTGAGGCGCGTCACCAGCGGGTGTACCAGGTAGGCGATCAACGCAGCGCTCGCGAAGGGTAGCAGCACCGAGTGGAAGAGGACCAGCACCGCCACGACGGTCAGCCAAAGCCCCGCCAGGATGTAGAGGCGCTTGCGGCGTTGTTCCGCCGGGAGATTCAGCTCGTGTGGCTGCAGCATGGGCGGCTTATCGCAGAGGGGCGGGCGGGTCTCAAGAGAAGGGCGTCTGAACCATCCTCAGGCGAGCTTCCAGGCGGTCGAGACACTGCAACATCAGCCGCCGATTGACGCGCCCCTCCGTGGCCTCACCCAGGCCCAACATGTGGTCCACCAACCACCGGTTCAGGAACAGCAGCACCAGCCGGTCGGTGGGGGCCAGACCCCGCTCCAGGTAGCGCTTGTTGCGCATGTAGTCGTCGTACGCCTCCAACTCCCGGGCCAACTCCCAGCGCGAGAGCCGGAGCGCCTCGTCATAGACGGCGCGTGCGGGGCGCGGAGGGGGCTCGGTGAAGAGCGTCGCGAACTGTCCCCCCACGTCCAGGTCTATCTCCTGGACGGGCGGCGGCCATTGCTGGAGGTCCTTGGCGAGCAGCTTCGCCACCTCCTCCAGCATGTGGTCGATGAGGGGGACGGGCTTCGTCTCGAAGAGGTAGTCCCAGCGCGAGGCCATACCGTCTACCTACCCCAGCCCCGCCCTCAGGTGAACCGCTCCACGAAGTTGCGCAGGATTTGCTGCCCGGCGGGCGTGGGGGCGAGCCCTGCCAGCAGCCGGTTCACCCGCTCACCAGGCGGGTGGCCCCGGTTCGTTGCTTCGACCTCCAACTTCTCCGCGCGGGCGAGAATCAGCGCCCGCATGGCCGCCGGGTGGACCTCCGGGTGGAACTGTACGCCCCGGATGAGGGGCCCGAAGGCGAGCGCCTGCACCGCCGTGTTCGCATTGCCCGCGAGCACCGTCGCCCCCTCCGGCGGGTGCTCGACGATGTCCTCGTGGGTGGCCTGGACGGTGATGCGCTCGGGCAGTCCGTGGAAGAGCGGATCCTCGCGGCCCGCGTCGCTCAGGGCCACCTCCACGGTGCCGATCTCCCGCCCGTGGGTGTTGCGCACCACACGCGCCCCGTGGGCGTACGCGAGCAACTGGTGCCCGAAGCACACCCCGAGCACCGGGATTCCGTGGGCCGCCGCGTCCACCATGAACTCAGCGGAGCGCTCCATCCACGGCTCCAGCTGTGTCACCGACGCCGGCGAGCCGGTCATCATCACCGCGTCGTAGCCCGAAGCGTCGTCCGGTAACCGGGCGCCCCGGTGCACATGGAGGATGTCGAACTGGCAGCCTCCCCGCCCCAGCGACTCGACGAACCAGTGCTCGTAATCACCGACGCTCAGCTTCACGGCGTGGGCCGCGTCCCCAGTTTTCAAAAGCAGAACGTTCTTCATCTCGCCTCTCGGTGGGCCGGGTTGCCGCCCTGTACGGCGGTCCCTAGCTTCGGCTGCCGCTTCCTGTTGACGCCCGCACGTGCCGCTGGTGCGCGCCCGGGCTCCCGAGGAATTTTCATGACTGACGCTTGCTCGCTCTCTCCCCAGCTTCCGGCGCTCAAGCTGCGCATCGAGGGCCAGCATGTGGACCCCGGGGAGGGCGGAACCTTTCGGGAGGAGTCCGGCCGGGGCAGGCATCTGTCCCATCACGCCCTGGAGGGTTACCTCCAGACGAAGGCAGTGTGGACGACGCTGCCTTCGGAGATTTGAAGAAAGGCCGGGCGCGGTCATGGGCGTCGGGCGAAGGAGAGGGAAGAGGTCAATGGCGAACCGTTCCAAGGCGAAGGTCATCACCCTGCCGCAGCCCGCGGGCAGGCGCGCGCGCTCCAAGGACAAGGATCGCGGCAATGTCAGGCCCCTGCGCGAGCCGTCCGACATGGACGTGCTGCAGAAGTGGATCGAGGAGAACGGCGTCCGCCAGGTGAAGATCGGCGGAGTGGACATCGATGGTGTCTGGCGCGGCAAGTACGTGTCCGTGGAGAAGTTCCTCTCCGCGTGCAAGGGCGGTCTCGGCTTCTGTGACGTGGTGTTCGGCTGGGACATCACCGACGAGCTGCTCGACAACACGCGCGTGACGGGCTGGCACACGGGCTACCCGGACGGGCACGCCAAGGTGGACATGTCCACCGGCCGCATCATCCCGTGGGAGCCGGACACCGCCGCCTTCCTCCTGGACTTCGTCAACCCGGACGGCTCGCCCTTCGAGCCGAGCCCGCGCCAGCTCCTGCAGAAGATCAACGCGCGGGCGAAGGAGATGGGCTACCAGCCGAAGTTCGGCGCCGAGTACGAGTTCTTCATCTTCAAGGAGACGCCGCAGTCGCTGAAGGAGAAGGGGTACGAGCGCCTGACGCCGCTCACGCCGGGCATGTTCGGCTACTCGTGGCTGCGCACGTCGCTCAACGCGCCGCTGGTGCACGCCATCATGGACGGGTGCCGCGACTTCGGGCTGGAGCTGGAGGGCTTCCACACCGAGACGGGCCCGGGCGTCTTCGAGGCGGCCATCCGCTACGACGACCTGGACAAGGCCGCGGACAAGGCGGCGCTCTTCAAGACGGTGGTGAAGGAGATCTGCTCGCGCCACGGGCTCACCGCCTGCTTCATGGCCAAGGTGAACGAGAAGCTGCCGGGGTGCTCGGGCCACATCCACCAGTCGCTGTGGTCGCTGAAGAGCCACGAGAACGTCTTCCACGATCCCGAGTCCCGCGACGGCATGAGCACGACGATGCGGCACTACATCGGCGGCTTGATGGAGCTGATGCCGGAGCTCACCGCGCTCTACTGGCCCACGGTGAACACGTACAAGCGCAGCGTGGAGAACACGTGGGCGCCCGTGACGGCCACGTGGGGCAAGGAGAACCGCACCACGGCGGTGCGGGTCATCGGGGACAGCCCCAAGTCGATGCGCCTCGAGTACCGCCAGACGGCCGCGGACATGAACGCGTACATCGGCATGGCGGTGAGCCTCGCCGCCGGCCTGTGGGGCATCGAGAACGAGGTGGAGCCCCCCGAGCCGTGCGCGGGCAACGGGTACTCGGCCGAGGCGCCGATGCTGCCGCGCTCGCTCCGCGAGGCCGTGACGCTCCTGAAGGAGTCGAAGCGGGCCCGGCAGATTCTCGGCGACGAGTTCGTGGACCACTACGTGCGCACGCGTGACTGGGAGGCGCGGCGCTACGAGCGCGCCGTCACGAACTGGGAGCTCGAGCGCTACATGGAACTCATTTAGGAGATACCGATGAAACCGTTCGACATGCCGATCGAGCCGCGCATCACCGAGCTGTCCTGGCCCACGAAGATCGTCCTCGGGGCCGGTGCCCTGCAGCGGCTCCCCGCGCAGGTGGCGCGGCTCAATATGAAGCGCCCCCTGGTGGTGACGGACGCGGGCGTGGTGAAGGCCGGACTGGCCCAGCGTCTGTATGACGTGCTCAAGGGGGCGGGTGTGGGCTTCGCCACCTTCGAGGAGGTGAAGCCGGACCCCACCGAGCGCGATGCCTTCGCGGGCCTGGAGGCCTACAAGGCCAACAAGTGCGACGGCATCATCGCGATTGGCGGCGGCAGCCCGCTGGATGCGGCGAAGCTGGTGCAGGTGCTCACCACGCACGAGCCTCCGCTGTCGCGCTACGACGACGCGACGGGCGGGGACCAGTACGTGCGCGACAACATGCCTCCGCTGATCGCCATTCCGACGACGGCGGGCACGGGCTCGGAGGTGAGCCGCTCGGGCGTGGCGACGCTCTCGGACACCGGGCGCAAGACGGTCATCTTCAGCCCGTTCCTCATGCCCAAGGCCGCCATCTGCGATCCCGAGCTGACGTTCGGCCTGCCTCCCGGGCCCACTGCGGCCACGGGCATGGACGCCTTCACGCACTGTCTGGAGGCCTACCTGTCCAACGGCTTCCACCCGCTGGCGGACGCGGTGGCCATCGATGGCATCGCCCGCGTGGCCCGCTCGCTGCCCAAGGCCATGGAGCAGGGCCGCGACCTGGTGGCCCGCACCGACATGATGGTGGCCGCCATGCAGGGGGCCATGGCCTTCCAGAAGGGGCTCGGGGCCTGCCATTCGCTGGCGCACGCCCTCACGCCCATCTCCGGCGTGCACCACGGTCTGGCCAACGCCATCGTCCTGCCCGTCGTGATGGAGTTCAATCGCCCGGTCAGCACCGCGCGCCTGGCTCGCGTGGCCGTGGCCATGGGCGATACCTCGAACTCGCGCGAGGAGGTGCTCGCGGGCAATGCCATCGAGCGGGTGCGCAAGCTGAACGCCACCGTCGGCATTCCCTTGCGCCTGCGTGATGCGGGGGTGCAGGAGAAGGACCTGGTCCGCATCGCCGAGAAGGCCTTCGTGGATGCCTCGCACCGCGGCAACCCGCGCCCGTGCACCCAGGAGGACCTGCTCGCGATGATCCGCGAGTCGTTCTAGCGGACCGCCGGGCCTCTCTCCTTAGTCGCAGTGGGGAGGCCGGGGCCCAGGCACCCTCACCCCGTCCCTCTCCCGGTGGGAGAGGGGAAGTTACTTCACGGTGGCCGTCGCCGGGTCGCTTCCGCCTCCATTCGGCGGCGGCGTCATCTTCGGCGGCGCCAGGTCCTGCCCCGGCTCCTCCACCTCGGCCTCCTCCGTCTGGCTCCCTTCGGCCTGGCCTCCCTCGGCGATGTCCGTGGTGCCCACCACCGCTCCCGTTACCGGCTCGCCTCCCGGCTGCGGCGTGAACTCCAGCATCTCCACCGACACCGAGCCCGGCAGCCGGAAGTCCATCGCCGTCAACCGCGGCTTGTCCCTCAGGTCATACAACTGCTGCGCCACCGAGCCCGCCTGGATGCGCTGGTCCGAGAAGAAGATGTACGCCCGGACCTTTCCCTCCTCCACCGGCACCCGGAAGCTCGAATTGTAGATGCGCTTGCCGGCATCGCATTTGATCGACCGGTTCTCGCGCGTCATCGTCAGCTGCCGGATGATGCCCTTCTCCGACACCGTGAAGAGCATGCAGTAGGGGTACTGCCCCTCCTTCGGGATGATCTCCATCGTGGAGCCGCTCACCGTCTTCAGCTCCGCGCGCGCGGTGGCCGCCGGCTTCTGCTGCTGCGTGCAGCCCATCGCGCCCAGCGCCACCACCGCTACGGCCTTCATCCACCGAGTCATGTACCCCTCCTGATGACATCCACCATGGTCGTGACCCGAGCCTAGCCCGGAATCCGGAGTCCTGCCCCGGAGGCTTGCTCGCCGTCTCACCTTGAACAGTCAGGGACCTCCACCTACGCGCCGCGTCATGTCTCGGCGGCGCTGGTAGACGATCACCTGCGGCGTCTCGTCCAGGTACAGCCCCGTGACGGGCGTCCGTGTCCCGTAGGCCTGCCAGACGTTGAGCTCGTGCTCTCGGAATTCCTGGTGGTACTGGTACGCCGCGATGTCCGAGTCGGACGGCCCGCCTGGCTGCAAGTCGCCCCGCAGCATCCCGTTGCGCTGGTAGTCGCGGAACGAGAGGCCGTTCACCTCGTGCAGGAAGACACGCGCGTTGCGCGGCGCGTGCTCGTTGATCCACGGCAGCACCGCCGTCACGTTGCTCGACCAGAACTGGCGCTGCATCCCCAGCGACGCCGCGCCCGGCACGCCCCCCGCCAGCTCCGAGTAGTAGCTCGTACCGTACGGGAACACGCGCACCAGCCCGATGAGCGCCGGCAGCATCAGCAGCGCGAAGACAGGTGCCGCCACCGCCGCCAGGGGCAGCCGCGGCCAGCGCACGCGCAGCCACTCCACCAACGCCTCGCAGCCCCGCGTCACCGCTACGCCCGCGAGAATCCCCAGGAAGGGCATCGACGGCAGCCAGTGCTTCACCCCACCGAAGTGCGGCACCTGCGGATGGCTGATGATGAGGATGGCCGCCACCGCGTTGAGGCCCACCAGGCTCTCGGCCAGCGAGGGCGCGCGCACCCGCGTTCTCGTGCGCTCGAAGAGGCTCAACACCGCGCGTCCGGCGAGCACCAGCCAGCCCGTCACCATCGGCACGAAGAGGCTGGTGGGCACGGTGAGTGCCGTCTTCACCACCACGTACTCGAGCGGGAAGGGCGGTTCGCGCAGCAGCTTGCCCAGGTAGAACCAGGTGTAGTGGTTGTGGGTGGCGTGGAAGTTCAGGTACCAGGCCGTCCGCTCCACCGGCGCGTGCCACAGGTAGGGCCAGTGCAGGTAGAAGATGACGGGCCCGAATACCGCCATGGTGGCCATCGGCAGCAGGGCGAGCGCCGAGGGTGGGTGCACCTCGTTCAGCAGGTGCAGCATTCCCAGGGCGCCCACCGCCAGCACCCCGAAGAGCAGCGTGTGCGGACTGAGCAGGAAGAACTTCCGCTGGAACCCCTCGGGCCCGAGGCTCACCACCAGCAGCCCGTACAGCACCGCCACGGCCGCGAAGAGCCCCAGCACCCGCCACAGCCAGACGCGCGCGTCCGGCCGGTCCACCGTGGAGGTCCACGCGCGCCACAGGGCGAAGGGCGCGAGGATGAAGGGCAGGAAGAGCGCGTTGTGCTTGGTGCACAGCGCCAGGCCGAAGAAGACGCCACACAGCACGCCCCAGTTCCTGTCCTCCAGCGCTCGCCAGAAGGCGTACACCACCAGCAGCCACATGGCCGCGATGGGCATGTCGAAGCAGGCCAGCTCCGCGTTGAAGTACTGGCGCGGGATGAGCAGGAAGGAGAGCGCCGCGAACAGTCCCACCGTGCGGCCATACACCGCGCTGCCCAGCAGGAAGGTGAGGGCGGGCACCAGCGCCGACAGGGCGAAGGCTGGAAGCCGGAAGGCCGCCGCCGGACGCAGCCACCCGAGCGTGTCGTGGAAGAGCAGGTGCGAGAGTCCGAACAGCTCCTTCATCAGCGCCGGGTGCTCGTGGTTGTAGTCCCAGGCGCGCACGATGGCCGCGTCCGTCAGGGCCCGCGCGGGCTCGCGGAAGAGCTGTTGGAACCAGCGGGCATAGCCCTCGCCCGCGTAGAAGTAGACGCTCTCGTCGCGCGTGAAGCCCACCGCGGCCTCGGTGGCCCACAGCGCCACGAAGCCCAGCACCCACAGCCCCAGCGCCAGCCAGCGCTCGTCCCGTGTCGGAGCCCGGCCCGCCGTCATGTGCCCTCCCTCGAAACCACCGCCCCGTCTCCGAGCGCGAAGACATCCAGGCACACCTGCCGCCTGTCCGGATTCTCCGCCCGCACCCACACCTTCACCGTGCGGGGCTCGCCCGGCGGCAGCGCGCGCGAGGCCTTCTGCACACCCTCCAGGCCCGGTGGCTGGGCGATCTCCAGCAACGGCTCGCGGCGGGCCACGTCCTCCACGCCGTAATAGGTGGTGCTCAGGCGCGCGTCGTGGTGCGAGGCGTACTCGAAGATGAGGCCACCCTCGAGCCGCAGCTCCGTGCCCGCGGGCACTCCGTCGAACTCGGCCACCAGCCGCTGCGTCCCGCCCGGCGCGTGCATCCACAGGCAGTGACGCGGCTCGGAGTTGAGCTCATGCCACTCGGGCGCCACGTACAGGTGCGGCGGCCCGGGACAGCGGTGCACGCGCCCGTCGAAGGGGCAGTCGCGCCGCGTGCCGTCCGGCGACTCCAGGTAGACGCGGGCCTTCGCGTACGCCTCCGACGCCACGAAGCGCCGGGGCCGGTAGCGGCCGTTCTCGTACAGCGTCAGCTCCAGGTTGCCCGCGCGGCGCGAGGCACCCACGGCATTGCGCCTGGGGAGGAAGGCGGCCCGGAAGTCCGCTTCACCGGCTCGCGGCAGCTCCGGCTGGCCCAGCACCCACACCCGCGGGTGCGCGCTCAGGTCATCCTTGTCCGAGCCGAGGTAGCCGTACACCGGCAGCTCCGGCGGCAGGTAGAGCCGCGCCCTTTCGCTCCACCATGGGAAGAGGAGCACCGCGTCGCCGGGGCGAACCTCGGCGCGGAGCCAGCCGGCCACCGTGCGGTAGTCCGCTTCGGAGGCAAGACGGCCTGGCAGGCGGAGCTGGAAGACGAGACAGGCGAGCGCGACGAGCAGCAACCCCCCCAGCTCCAACAGGGGAAGGGCGCGCGGGAAGGACCTAGGACTTCGCAAGGCGGAGCTTCTGCTCGCTCTTGTCGCGGCAGAAGGTGCAGAAGGTGGCCTCGCCCGCGGAGAACGAAGGCGTCCAGGGCGGATACATGGAGCAGCGCGGATCCAGGCAGTGGTGCAGGCCCCACAGGTGGCCAATCTGCTGCAGCGCGTTGCGGGCCACGGCCTTGAAGGACGTCTCGAGGTCCTTGTACCCGTGGGTGCTGATGATGGCCCGGCTCTTGTTGTACTGGGCGAAGCCCGGAGTGGGCACCTTGCCGCCGGCCAGCTCGCGCTCCTTCAGCTTGCGCGAGGTGATGAAGAGGACCTTGTCGTCCTCATAGGCCCGGATGCCCTTCATCTCCGTGAGCAGCTTCTCGGCATCCAGCGGCTCGGACATGCCCGCGGGCACCTCCTTCTGGCCGGAGTGCTCGCTGCCCACGCCGAACGCCGTATAGAGCGTCTGGCAGAGCTTCGCGATCTGCTTTTCGTCGAAGGAGTCCAGCGTCACGACGCGAATCACGGGGCGTCACCTCGGAAGACGGGTGTCACTCATCGGCCTCGATGTCGTCATCATCGAAGTCGGCATCTTGCTCCTCGGCCTCCTCGGTCTCGGGAGCCTTGGCCTTGGGCGGGCGGCCACGCTTCTTGGGCGCGGGCGCGGCGGCCTCGGCGCCCTCCGCCGGCTTGGCCTTGGGCGGACGGCCGCGCTTCTTCGGCGCGGGAGCCTCGGCGCCCTCGGGCTTGGGCTTGGGCGGACGGCCCCGCTTCTTGGGCGCGGCGGCCTCGGCACCCTCCGGCTTGGGCTTGGGCGGACGGCCCCGCTTCTTGGGCGCGGCGTCGGCACCGCCCTCGGCGGGCATGGCCGCGGCCTTCTTGCGGGGCTTGGCCTCGCCCTCCTCGTCCTCCTCGCCGGCTTCCTCGGAGGACTCCTCCTCCTCCTCCTCGGCGGGGGCCTCCTCCTCGTCCGGAGGCAGGTCCAGCTCGGTGTCGAGCCCGAGCAGGTCGGCGTCCAGGCCGAGATCCTCGTCGCCCTCCCCGGGGCGGGGCGCGAACTCGGCGGCGGTGCGCTTGGGGCGCTCGCGGCCAAGCGGGAAGAGCACCAGGTCGATGGCGTCCTCGGCGTTGCAGTCGGAGGTGTTGAGCGCGGCGGCGATCTCGGACACCAGCAGGTGCCGAGCGTTGTCGTACAGCTCACGCTCCTTGGTGGGCAGCGGGCGCAGCTCGCTGAGCACCTGGAGCCCCTTGACCACCTCGGCCATGCCGATGAGGCCACCCTGGGCCATGCGGTCCTGGTTGGTGCGTGCCCGCATCTTCCAGTCCAGGTCCGCCTTGTCGCTGTCGGAGCGCAGGAACTCGAAGACCTGGGTGACGTCCTCGGGGCCCGCCACCTTGCGGACACCGATGGAGAGCACCTTGGTCTGGGGCACCATCACCACGGCCCCATCCTCTTCGCGGCGCATGGTGACGAAGGTGAGCTTTTGACCCGCCACCTCCTTCACTTCGATGGCCGAGACACGGCAGACCCCCTGGTTGGGGTAGACCACCCGGTCGCCGACCGCGAGCTGGAGTGATGCGGATCCGTCTTGCATGTCCCCCTCGTGAGACGCGAGATCAGTGAGAGGTCGTAGCATCAACCCTCAACGGATGCCACGACTTACAGGAGGCGGATGTCCGGTCCCTGGAGATCCAGGCCGCCAGCCAGGCGTGCGCCCAGGGGTTGGAGGGGGAGGCGGGTCCTTTCGCGCTACAGGCTGCAACAGGCCCGCATATCATGCGCCGCTCAACACTTGCCCGAGGGAACTCCTGGTGAATGCCTCCGCCCGCCTCGCCGCGCTCGTCCTCGCCCTGGCCTCCGCCCCCGTACTCGCGGCCCCGGCGGTGCTGCTCTCCCCGGCGCTCGGCCGCCCTGGGGGTGTCACGCTCGAGGGGCGCGTCCTCGCCGAGACTCCGCATGGAAGCACCGCCCTGACCCGCAACCTGCGGAGCCTGACGGCCCGCAACTGGACGGGCGCGAAGGTGGAGGTCTCCTTCCAGGGCTCCGTGGCCACCGTCACCAGCGGCGAGGATGGCAACTTCCAGGTCACCCTCCAGCCCGCCGAGGGCCGCTCGTTTCCCCCGGGCCGTCATTCCGCCCAGGCGAGCGTGAAGGGCGCGAAGACCACGGCCTCCGTGGAGATTCTGGCGGACCCGACCCCCTTCCTCGTCATCTCCGACTTCGACGACACGCTGGCCATTTCCGAGGTGACGCAGCCGGAAAAGCTGGTCGCCAACGCGTTGCTGCGCGACGAGGAGAGCCAGAAGGCCGTCCCCGGCATGCCGGGCTTCTACGGGTGCCTCGGTGCGAGCGCGGAGGTGCCGCCGGGCTTCGCGCTGGTGAGCGGCTCACCCGTCCAGTTCCTGCCCCGGGTAGGGGCCTTCCTCGACCGCCACCGCTTCCCGGCGGGCTTCGGTCTCTTCCTGCGTGACCTCGGGCCGGGCTCGCTCTCCGACTACAAGCAGCCCATCATCCGGACCCTGCTGCAGCGCTTCCCCCAGCCGGTGGTGCTCGTGGGCGACTCGGGCGAGAAGGACCCGGAGGTCTACGCTCAAATCCGCGAGGAGTTCCCCGGGCGTGTGCGCGCCATCTACATCCGCGATGCCGGGAACGCCGGGAACGCCGCCCGCTTCAAGGACATGGTCCTCTTCAAGGAGGCGAGCACGGCCGCCCTGCACGCCGTGCAGGCGGGGCTCGCCCGGCGTGCGTGTGTCACCGCCGCGTTTCCCCAGGTGGCGCCGCGAGCGGGGGAGGGGACGCCATGAGCCTGAAGCGGGTGCTGTGGGTGGCCGTGGTGCTGGCCGCGGGGTGCAAGGAGGAGAAGCCGGCCGAGCCGCTGTCGTCGCTCAAGCCGCCCCCGCTCCCGGTGCTCGCCGCGGAGGACACGCGCTTCCAGGTGGCTCCGGCCGAGGTGTACGGCGAGCCCGTGCCCGAGAAGGTCCTGCGGGTGGAGCTGGCGGGAGAGGCCGTGCGGCTCGGCGGAGAGCGGTTCGTGCCCTCCCGGCCCGAGGACCAGGCCCGGCTGCGCGAGCGGGTGAAGGAGCAGGGGGTGTTGCTCGTGCCCGACGCGGACACGTTCCTCGCGCAGACCTCCGAGCTGCTCGCCGTCCTGCGCGACTCCGCGCGTGAGGTATGGCTGCTCCACCCGGATGCACCGGCCGCCTACCCGCTGGTGCTGCGTGACGAGCAGGGCTTCCAGGCGTGGCTCGCCGAGGCCGCTCCCGGCAAGCTGCGCATCATCCAGCGGCAGGACGGCTTCGAGCTCACCACCAGCGTGGGGAAGCTCCCAGGCCCCGACGCCAATGGCCCGTCCGTCCCCGTGCGCGGCGGGAAACAGGACATCGCCACGCTGCGCAAGGGGCTCGGGAAGCTCAAGGGGCGCTTTACCACCTCCGAGGACATCTGCCTCGTGCCGTCGTTCGGCACGGAGCTGGCGCAGGCCGCGCGGGCGCTCAGCGGGGTGTACGTGGCGCCCGGCGAGCCCCTCTTCGAGACGCTGTGCTTCATCTACCCGACGCCTCGCGCTCCCGCCGTGGCCGGAGCGCCGGCGGGACCGTAGGGCCTCGGAAGGCAGGCGTGCGGGCTCAGTTCACGGCGACGCAGATGGAGGCGGGGTTGCCCTTGAAGCCGCCCTGGCAGCGGTAGCCCGTGCGGCAGTCATCGTTCGAACCGCACCGCAGGAAGCAGGCGGACACATCCCCGGAGTAGCCCTCGCTCACACAACTGCTGCCCGTGGGGCAGGTGTCGTCCTTGCCGGGCACGCAGGACTGCGAGCAGTAGCCCCCCGGCGTGAACTCCTGGTTGTTGATGCAGAAGCCCTTGTCCCCACAGTCGGCATCCGTGGTGCACGCGTCGCCCACCGTCGCGCCACAGCCCACGAGTCCCAGACCCAACAGCACGGCTCCCAGCACGTTCCAGCGCAGCTTCATGGCGTCACTTTCTCCGCGAGTTCAACTCGGTTGAGAAGGGGCGGGCCTGTCGCTACTACCGCCCTGCTGCACCGCGCCATATCTTGCCCGACGCGGTGGCACAACTGCCTCCCGAGCGAGGAGGCAACCTCCTGGAGGATTCCGAATGGCAGCAGTGCTCGAGCAGGCTCGTCCCGGTACGGTCCCCGTTGGGGGTGCCTTCCTCTTCAATGACGTGGGCTCGGTGCGCATCACCACGCCCGAGCTGTTCACTGAGGAGCAGCGTCTCTATCTGAAGACGGCGCTCCAGTTTTCCACTGAGCAGGTGCTCCCCCAGGCCGACAAGATCGAGGCCAAGGACAACGCGCTGTTGCGCGACCTGCTGCGCCGCGCCGGTGAGCTCGGCCTGCTGATGATCGACATCCCCGAGGCCTACGGGGGCCTGGGCCTGGACAAGACCACCTCGCTGCTCATCGCCGAGGCCATGAGCATGCAGGGCTCCTGGTCCGTGTCCTTTGGCGCGCACACGGGCATCGGCACGCTACCCATCGTCTGGTTCGGCAACGACGCCCAGAAGCAGAAGTACCTGCCGAAGCTGGCCACCGGCGAGCTCGTGGCGGCCTACGCCCTCACGGAGCAGGGCAGTGGCTCGGATGCGCTCGGGGCCAAGACGAAGGCCGTGCTGTCGCCGGACGGCAAGGAGTGGATCCTCAACGGCTCCAAGCTCTACATCACCAACGCGGCCTTCGCGGACGTGTTCGTGGTGTTCGCCAAGGTGGACGGCGACAAGTTCACCGGCTTCATCGTGGAGAAAGACACGCCCGGCTTCACCGTGGGGCCCGAGGAGCACAAGATGGGCATCCGTGGCTCCTCCACGTGCCCCCTCTACTTCGAGGACGCGCGCATCCCCCGCGAGAACCTGCTCGGCGAGGTGGGCAAGGGGCACAAGATCGCCTTCAACATCCTCAACTACGGCCGGCTCAAGCTGGGGGCGGGCGTGCTCGGCGGCATGAAGCTGCAGCTGCGCAACGCGTTGCTCTTCGCGCAGGAGCGCAAGCAGTTCCAGACGGCCATCGCGAGCTTCCCGCTCATCCGCGAGAAGCTGGCGCGGATGACCACGCTCATCCACGCGTTGGAGAGCATGACGTACCGCACGTCGGGCCTGGTGGACGCGGTGCTGGCGGGAGCCGACAAGACGGCTGACGACTACGCGGCGCGCCTCATCACCGCCATCGAGGAGTACGCCATCGAGTCCTCCATCATGAAGGTGTACGGTTCGGAGGCGCTCGGGTACGTGGTGGACGACGCGGTGCAGATCCACGGTGGCGCGGGCTACATCGAGGAGTACCCGGTGGAGTGCGCCTATCGCGACGCGCGCATCAACCGCATCTTCGAGGGCACCAATGAGATCAACCGGATGCTCATCGCGGGGATGCTGCTCAAGCGCACGATGAAGGGCACGCTGCCGCTCTTCGAGGTGGCGCAGGCGGTGGACGAGGATCTGGCGGCGGGGCGGATGCCGAAGGCGCGGGTGCAGGACGAACTGGCCGCGGAGGAGCAGGCGGCGGAGAACCTCAAGCGCCTGGCGATCTACACGCTGAAGGTGGCGGCGGAGACGTTCGGCCCGGAGCTGGAGCAACGCCAGGAGGTGCTGGCCACGGTGGCGGACATCGTGATGGATGCGTACGCGCTGGACTCGATGGTGACGCGCACGCGCCAGGCGGCGGTGGACGGGAAGCTGGATGCGGCGCGGGTGGCGATGACGCGGCAGTACTCCACCGACGCCAACGCCCACTCCTACAACCGGGCCCGGCGCGCGTTGTGCGCCACCGTGAAGGGCGACGCGCTCCAGGAGCACCTGTCCAAGGTGGCGGGGCTGGAACTCTTCACGCCGTACGATCCGGTGGAGCTGCGCGAGACGATCCTCGCGGCGGTGGAGAAGGCCACCGGCTACCCGCTGTCCGCGGTGTAGGTTACAGGTCGTCCAGCTCGCTCTGGGCGGTATGCCGGAAGAGTGGCACCACTTCCACGGCGAGCAGGTCCTCGAGGACCTTCCGGGCTCCCTTCAGATCTCCTGTCTCCTGGAGGCGATAGGCCTCCAGGAGCGCACTGCCCAGCCGCCTCGAGCCTTCCCGGATTCTCTGGCGGATTTCCCGGATGAGGCTGGCTGCACGGGTGGGATCGCGCAGTTCCTGCTCCGTGACTTCTGTGCGCATGGCCACGTCCTGAGCGACCCGACGCACAAGGCTGAGCACCTCCTCGGAATCGAGGGAGACATGCTCGCCTCGCTGGAGCCTGTCGTGGAGCTCCACAAGCCGGTTCCAGTCGTGAGGCTGTTCCGTCACTGCTTCACCTCAATGGTTTCGTACACATGTGGAAGGGCCATTCCTTCTGGCCCTGGCACCACCTCAGACAGTCGTGGCAGTTGCCAGTCCACCGGCGTTGTTTGCAGGCGACATAGAGGTCGATGCACTGGTCTCGCCAGCCATCGTCGTTCTCTTCGTTGGCCTCATCCGTTGCTGGGATGGCGCGACGGCACCACATCGCTCGCACTCGCCAGGGTGCTGCTTCAGGCAGCAACTCACCGTGGATTCACACTCCACCCCGGCGCTCTGGGCCAGGTAGATGGGCTGTCCGCCCGAGACGGAGTGTGCTCTCGTCGAGCAGGCCATCGAGAGTGCCACCCAGGGGAGGAGCCAACTCCAGGTGGCTCGATGGCTCATCGCCTGGCTCGTACCAAAAGCCTTGGGGCCCTCACGGCATGCGCATCACCGCGTCCATGCCGAAGCAGACGCGGGCGCGCCAGGGCGGGGGCGGCATGGACTCCAGCGAGAGCAGCTTCTCCAGCCGCTCCGCCGTGTCCGGGCGCAGGGTTCCGAAGGTGACGCCGAAGGTGGGCAGCACCTCGGGCCCTCCAGCGGACGTCCACGCGATCTCGCCGTGCAGCATGAGCGTGCCCAGCGTCAAATCCATCTCCAGCATGAAGGGCATGCCCACCTTCACCGAGGCCGGCAGCACGGGCGCCTCCACCTCCAGGCCCACGCCCCCTCGCGACAGGTCGCGCACGAAGAAGGGCGGCGCGAAGGGCGTCTCCTCCTCCATCGCCGGCAGGTGCAGCGGCACGCGCGGGTAGCGGCGCAGCTTCTCGAACTCCTGCAGATCGAAGATGCGCTGCAGCACCGCGTCCAGCCCGCCCCGGTCCTGGCCCGGGTCGTACTTCACGGTGATCATGTAGCGCCCGTTGGGCTGCGGCGTCACCCGCACCACCTCGCCCAGCACCTCCACCGGCGTGGACACCCCGGGGTTGTGCATCTCGAAGACGAAGCGCGTTCCCACCGGCAGGCTCTTCTGCGTCTGCAGCGTCACGCCGCCCCGGCCGATGCTGCGCGTGTACTCGCTCAGCAGGGCCTCGGGTTTCTTGTAGGCCACCTTGAGGCGTACCTCGCCGTGGGCTCGGTTCGTCGCGGTCTGGCTCATGGCAGCGGTGCTCCCCTGGAGTGACTGGGCGGGTGGATCATAGGGCAAAAACAAGGCCGGGCCTCCAGAGTGGAAGACCGGCCTCGGAAACGCGAGAGCAGGCGGGCGACTAGGCCTTGGGCAGCTCGCCCGCGCTGACGGAGAGGGTCTCGTTGGCGTAGGTGTAGGTGCCCTCCGAGGTCTTGATGGTGCCGTCGAGCACCACCTTCACGGTGCCGGAGTGCGTCGAGGTGGCGTTGACGCTCGTCGTGATCTTCGCGTTGGCGTCGATGAAGTCGGAGACCTCACCCTCGATGGTCAGCTTGCCCTTCATCGCAAAGATGATCGAGGCGTTGACGTTGCCGTTGCTCAGGTCGACGTCGACCGTCATCGCGGTGTTCATCGTGCCGTTGTACTCGTTCTTCCCATCCTCGTTACAGTCGTTGTAGGTGAGGGTGTAGTCGATCGTGCCGGTCTCAGTGCCGGTGCCGGTCGTGTTGAAGACCAGGCTTACCGTGCCGCTCTTGGCACAGTTGGCCTTGAGGGTGAGGGTCGCCGCCCCGCTGGCCAGCGCCTGCTTCACCAGGGACTGCGCGGTCTGGCCGCCACGGCCCGCCGGCTGGGACGCCTGGAACGCGGCCTGGGCCGCGCCCTCCTTGCCTCCACCGAGCTTCGCACCACCACAGGCCACCAGGCCCAGGGTCATCGCGGAGAGAATCGTCAGACGAGTCAAGCGGCTCATGCGTGCACCTTCATTTTCTTGTGAGGTCCCCGCCCCTGGCCGGGATGCGGGGCGTGAGCGGCCCTGTACAGGCGCTCAGCGGCGGCAGTTATGCAGATCCGGGCCCCTGCCGTCCATGTTTCCCCCGCGCGACACGGGCTTGTACGGGCCTGTTGCATTTCTTGACCGGGTAGGGGGCCACGCGTATTTTCCGCCGCCCAAGTGGATCGGAGTGGGAACGGGTGGCGTCATGTGGATCGGCCGGGCTGACAGGGTGGACTTCTTCGCGTGTTCCGAGGCGTCTATGAGCACCAGATCGACGCGAAGGGGCGCACCAGCCTCCCGGCACGGCTGCGCGAGACGCTCGTGGGCTCGTACGACGAGCGCCTCATCATCACGACGGCGTTGGACCCCTGTCTCCATGCCTACCCGGTGCGCGAGTGGGAGCAACTCGAAGCCGCGCTCGCCAGGCGCAACCCGATGGAGCCGGGGGTGAAGACGCTCATGCGGCTCTACGTGGCCAGCGCGCAGGAGTGCCCGCTCGACAAGCTCGGGCGCGTGCTCATTCCGCCGTCGCTGCGCACCCACGCGGGGCTGGAGAAGGACCTGGTGTGGGCGGGGATGGTGAAGGTGATCGAACTGTGGAGCCGCGAGGGCTGGGCCAGGGCCCAGGAGGAGGCACGCAAGGAAGCCTCCAGTGCGGACGTCATGCGCGTGCTCACCGAGCTGCGCCAGTAGTGGGCCGAATTTTCGACGGGAAGCGGGAAACCCGGGAAGGTGGTGTCATGAACCAGGCAGCCGAAGCACAGGGCATCCGCGCGGTCTCCAGTGGGCGCGTGGAGACCCTCATGCTCGAGGGGGAGCTTCTGGAGAAGGACCTCACCCAGCTCTGCGAGGAGCTCGGGCTGCGCATGCAGCGGGGCCTGCGCAACGTGGTGCTGGACCTCGCCGAGGTGCGCCACCTGGACTACCGCGGCGTGAAGCCCCTGGTGGCGCGCGCCGAGGCCTTCCGCAAGGCCGGCGGGGACATCAAGCTGTCCGGCCTGTCCCCCTACCTGGCCGCCATCCTCCGGGCCGCGGGCGCTCACGATGTCTTCGAGCTCTACCCGCATATGAACGACGCACGAGCCGCCTTCGCGCTCGCGCGGGCCCCGTTCGTCTAGGCGCCCCTTGGCTGACTTCAGCCATCAGACCGTCCTCCTGAAGGAAACGGTGGACGTCCTTCGACCGGGAGCGGGGAAGGTGATCATCGACGGCACACTGGGTGGTGGTGGCCACACCGAGGCGCTTCTCGCCCGGGGTGCGGCCGTGCTGGGCGTGGACCGGGATCCGGTGGCGCTCCAGGCCGCCCGCGCCCGGCTCGCCGCCTACCCGTCCTTCAGCACCCGGCAGGGCAACTTCGGGGACCTGCTCGACGTGGCCGCGGACGTGCTGCCGGTGGACGGAGTGCTGGTGGATCTGGGTGTGTCCTCGCCCCAGCTCGACGTGGCCGAGCGCGGCTTCTCCTTCCAGAAGGACGGCCCGCTGGACATGCGCATGGGCGACACGGGCCGCACCGCCGCCGAGCTGATCGCCGAGGAGGACGAGGCGGAACTGCGCCGCATCCTCGAGGAGTACGGCGAGGAGCCCTTCGCCCGGCCCATCGCCCGCGAGCTCAAGCGCTCGCTGCCCGCGCGCACCCTGGAGGCCGCCGAGGCCGTCAAGCGCGCCGTGCCGCGCAAGGCCTGGCCCAACAAGATTCACGTGGCCACCCGTACCTTCCAGGCGCTGCGCATGGCGGTGAACCAGGAGCTGGAGTCCCTGGAGTCGCTGCTCGCCGCGCTGCCCCGGCTGCTGAAGGTGGGGGGCCGCGCCGCCGTCATTTCGTTCCATTCGCTCGAGGACCGGAAGGTGAAGGAGACCTTCCGGGACATGGTGGGCACCTGCAAGTGCCCGCCCGGGTTTCCGGTGTGCGTCTGTGGCGGCCAGGGAGACTTCACCCTGGTGTCGCGCAAGGCCATCGCGCCCTCGGACGAGGAGATTGCCGCCAACCCCCGTGCCCGTAGCGCGCACCTGCGCGTGGTGGAGAAGATCCGATGAGCCGCAGCAAGCCTGTCTCTCGTGGCAGTGGGAGTGGAGTGTCGGTGGGCCAGGTGCTGCTGCACCTGCTGCCCGCGGTGTTCCTCTTCGCCCTCTTCGCCGCCGTGGGCTTGCTCCACGTGACGAGCCGCGTGCTGGTGGTGGACATGGGCTACCGCCTCTCCAAGGCCGAGGCCGAGGAGCGCGCGCTCATCCGGGAGAATGATCGGCTGAAGCTGGAGCTGGCCACGCTGAAGAACCCGACGCGGCTGGAGAAGCTGGCGCGCGAGAAGCTCGGCATGTCCATGCCCTCGGGTCCGCTCGTCATCGCCCTGCCGGCGGAGCTGCCCGGCAAGAAGCGCACCGCCCGCGTGGAGGCCCGCGACGCGCGCGGCGTGCGCGTGGCCGAGCGCGGCGCACCGGCCGCACCACACTGAGGGGGAACTGGCCGTGAGGGACTTCAAATCGGCGCGGGCCCCCGAGCCCAACCAGAAGTGGCTGCGGCTTCGCGTGAAGCTGCTGGCCGGCTTCTTCGTCGCCCTGCTGGTGGCCGCCTTTGGCCGCGCCGTGCAACTCCAGGTGTTCGAGCGCGACAAGCTGCGCGGGCTCGCCCAGGACCAGTACGTCCGCCAGATCGAGATTCCCGCCCGCCGCGGTGACATCTTCGACCGCCGCGGCACGCCGTTCGCCCAGAGCGTGGAGGTGGACTCCATCTGGGTAGACCCCTCCATGCTGCCCGACGTGAAGCAGGCCGCGCGCTCGCTCGCCAAGGTGCTGAAGCTGGACGTGGAGGACCTGCAGGCCCGGCTCGGCCGCGCCAAGCGCTTCGCCTGGGTGAAGCGCCAGGTGACGCCTCGCGACGTGGAGGCGGTGAAGGCCCTGGGGCTGCCGGGCTTCGGCTTCACCAAGGAGCCCAAGCGCTTCTACCCGCAGAAGGAGCTGGGCGCGCACGTGGTGGGCATGGTGGGTCTGGATGGTCACGGACTGGAGGGCCTGGAGCTGGCCTTCGAGGACGAGCTGTCCGGTCAGAACTCGCGCCTGTCCGGCTTCCGTGACGCCAAGGGCCGCAAGCTGCTCGTCTCTGGCGCTCCGGACGCCATCGAGCGCCAGGGCGCCGCCGTCACCCTCACCATCGACCGCCACCTCCAGTTCGTCGCCGAGCGCGCCCTGAGCCGCGCGGTGGAAGAGGCCAAGGCCGTGGCGGGCATGGCCATCCTGTTGGAGCCGAAGACGGGGGAAATCCTCGCCATCGCCAACCACCCGCGCTTCAACCCCAACGCTCCCGAGAAGGAGGCGCGGGCCAGCATGCGCAACCGCGCCGCGCTCGACATCTTCGAGCCCGGCTCGACGATGAAGGCCTTCGTCATCGCCAGCGCTCTGGAGCAGAAGGCCATCAAGCCCGACGACGTCTTCTTCTGCGAGAACGGCTCGTGGAACATCGGCCGGCACACCATCCACGACACCCACGAATACGCCTGGCTCTCCCCGCAGCGCGTGCTGCAGGTGTCCTCCAACATCTGCGCCGCCAAGATTGCCCAGCAGATGGGGCGCGAGCAGCTGGTGAAGGCCTACCGCGACTTCGGCTTCGGCGAGCGCACCGGCCTGGCGCTGCCCGGCGAGGGCCGGGGCTCCATTCCCTTCCCCAAGGCGGAGGTGTCGCTGGCCACGCAGTCCTTCGGGCAGGGCATGAGCGCCACCGCCGTGCAGATGGCCGCCGCCTGGGGCGCACTGGCCAATAACGGCGTGCTGATGCGCCCCTACCTCGTTTCCAAGGTGGTGGACCCGGACGGGGTGGTGCTGCTGGAGAACCGGCCCACCGAGGTGCGCCAGGTCGTCTCGGCCGCCACCGCGAAGAAGGTCGTCTCCATGCTCGAAAGCGTGGTCACCA
>DASQMW010000142.1:0-37330 GCA_035645295.1 Archangium sp. | reverse complement strand
CTGGGTACACGTCTGACGCAGCGCCTTGGCGGGTGCGTACTCGGGAGAGTTCCACCACTCCTGGGCCCGCTCGTAGCTGGGGAACTCGAGGATGACGAACCGCGGCGTGTCCCACGTGCCCTCGAGTACCTGCAACCTGCCCCCGCGCGCCAGGTAGCGGCCTCCGTAGAGGCCAATCGTCGGTGGCGCGAGCTGCTTGTAGCGCTCGTACGTCTCCGCGTCCTTCACCGTGACTTCGACGACCACGTAGGCAGGCATTCGTTTCCCTTTCGCTGGGGAGCATAGCGCCCGGAGGGGTGGGTGGGGCGCTCGGATGCGGAGGGAAGACCTCGTGTTACCAGTGACAAGAACCGTTCAAAGGTCTACGACCCGAGCAGCTCCTTTTGCGCGACCAGAAGAAGAGCGTCGATGGCATCCGCGATTTTGATCAGCTCTTTGGGAGTAGGGCCCCGGTTGCGAGACCCCTTGGTGGGGAGCGGGTAGCGATAGGTCGTGGCGTAGGCGCTCAATTCTTCGAACTTCTCCAAGCGTTTCCGCCAGGGATCTTCCTTGGAGAGTTCCTCGACGAGGATCTCTAGATTGTGATCCTTGGTGGCCTGGAGACCTCTATGAAGCCGGACGGCCTTGATCAGCTTCTCTGCCGCTTGTTGGAGGTGAAAAGCCGCGAGCCGGTTCGGTGGTGGTTGTACCAGGCGCCGGACGGCATCCAGCTCTGCCCCCACCTCGTCGAGGTACGAAGCGATGACTCTCTGATCAGATCGTGGCTTATCAACCATAGATCGCTCGACCTTCAGTCGTGACGATCTGCGAGAGTGTTCCCAGCAGATGCCGGCCCTCCTCGAAATCGCGTCGCCGCACCGGGAATATCTCCACGCGTTGGAGGCGCAGGTCCTTCAACCTGCGCCATACCTGGACGATGTCGAGATGGCTGTCTGGCGCGTCATCCGGTAGCACCGCCATGAGATCCCAGTCACTCCCCGGGTGATGAGTCCCGCGGGCGCGGCTACCGAACAGCCAGATCTCCTCGGGGTGGAGAACCTCGATAATGCGCTCCACGAACTGCTCAGGTACGTCGACCGCCCGCGAGTTCCTTTCAACCCGCTGTTGCGGCCGATCAGTCCCATTATTCGAGGGGCGAACCATTACGGATGCTCCTGACGCGAAGGCTTCAAAATCCGGTGGGAGGCAGAATACTGCCGACCCTGAACGACTCCGAACTTCAATCGCGCGTTCCTCGGGCTCAACATAGGGTAACGGGTTCCCTCTGATTCAGGGTTGGGTACGAAGCATGTCCCTTCCGACAAATAATCAAGCAACAGCCAGGTTGCTCGATTGCCGTGCCTTCGAGCAGCCAGCCTTGAGGAGGCGTCAGGAACCCGTGCGCCTCGTGTCCGCCTCGGGCAGTGTGCGCGCCGCGAGCCGCAGCAGCTCGTCGTCCGGGAGTTGCTCGGTGGCAAGGACCGACGGCTCCGCCTTGATGGGCTGGACGTTGCCCTCGCGCAGCACGTGGAACTGGCCCGTGGTCTGGTTGGGAATCTTCGCGGTGAAGTCCACCCGGGCCTCGCTGAGCATGGGCCTCATCTTCTCCAGGCTCCTCTCCTGCGTCACCCGGCCCACGAACCACGAGCGGATGGTGTCGCGGCACTTGTAGTCGAAGTCCCCAGGGCTCTGCGTGGCGAGCATCACCCCCAGGCCCGCCGAGCGCGCCCGCCGCAGCAGATTCTCCATCGGCTGCTTGGTGGCCGGCTGCCGTGTGGCCGGCAAGTACATGTCCGCCTCATCGAACATGAGCACCGCTTGCAGCGCGGTAGACGGATTGTGGCCCAGCCAGCGTGATACCTCGATGAGCAGCTGTGACACCCAGAAGAGCACCTTGTCGGTATCACCGAGGAACTTGGTGCTGATGACGCTCAGGCGCGTCTTCCCGGGCCGCGCGTGCGCACCCCGGCCGAGCAGCAGCTCCATGTCGAGCTTCTCGCCTCCACTGTCCAGCAGCGCCGAGGAGCCGAGCCGCAGCGTCTCCAAATCTTGCACCAGCTTCTCGAACAGCTTCGTGTCCAGCCGGCCTACCGCATTCACCAGCCGCGGATCCTTCTCGTCGATGAAGTAGACGAGCTTCTCCAGGGTGACGCCAGCGGGCGAGAGCTGCACGAGCTGATCAATCGCTTGCGTGAGGACGGTACGGCACGCCTTGTCGCGCCCGGTGTGCTTGTAATCCAGCATGCCGCCGAGCGCGTCGCCCGCGAGCTGGGTGGCCTGCTTGCGATCGAACTCGGGCAGGGAGCCGAGCCCGTCCGGGACGATGGGAATGGCCAGTGGGCGGCCGTGGGGATGCCCGGGCGTGAAGAGCGCCACGTCGAGCCGCTCGCGCAACAGGGCCCGGCGCTCGGAGCGGCGCGGATCATCGAGCGGACGCGTCCAGACGGCGTCATTCGCGTACCCGGCGAGGTCTCCCTTCCGGTCCACCAGGATGGCGGGGATGCCCTGCAGCAGGAGCTGCTCCACCACGTTGAGTGCGAGCGTCGTCTTGCCACTGCCCGAGCCACCCAGGAACGCGGCGTGCTGGATGAGTTCCTTCGGCGTGAGGCTGACCGCATCGCGCGAGAAGCTCTCCAGCTCACCGATGCGCACGGGCTCCTGCTTCCGGGGAGGCTCCCGGGGAGCTTCGGCTTGACGCGATGGCTGCGGCGGCTCCACGGGCTTCGGATCGGTCCGGAGCACGAGCGGAGGTTGTGAAACGGCGGGCTTCTCGGGCGCCGCGGCCGGATCCGGGCGGGCCATGGGACGCAGGTGCTCCAGGTCGAGGATGTCGCGCAGGGCCTTGGTCTGCGTGAGGGGCCGGGCCGATCGCAACCAGGCGGCGAAGCCGGCACGGGACTCGTGCCGTGCGCGGAAGTCCCTCAGCGCGAGCAGGGTGCGGCAATCGCTGTCCTCGAGCACCGCGCGCCGCCCTCCCTTGGCGATGAGCTTGCCCAGCTCCTCGGCGGCCTGCGTCTTGGGGTTGCTGGGAAAAACGGTGGTGCGCACCACGACGGGCGTGCGGCCCCGGGCATCCTTCCGGGCCTGCTCGAGCTGCCGCGCGAGTGCTCCTCCATTGGGCTTGCTGTTGCACAGCACTACCTGGAGCTTCCCGTTGCCGGGAGAGACGTCCACCTGGATGGACTCGCCCAGGGTCCTCGCCTCGAAGCGGTGGCCTCCGTCCAGCTCGTCCGTGCTGGCGCCCAGGGCCCAGGTGAGGAGCACCGCCAGCTCGGAGTCGTCATCGGGCGGCGAGCCCTTGTACCCGGTCCGGAAGTCATTCCAGAGCGGATCCAGATCCGACACGGACGTGGGATCGGGGATGACCTCCGGGGAGCCCGGCTTCGTCAGACCCTCCACGAGCGGGAAGTGCTCGGGAAGATGGCCCTCGCGGATGGCGCGCTCGCGGTAGCGGCGGCACTCGTTGAGCACGTCACGCGCACGCATCCCCGCCAGGGCCTCGAAGCCCTCATGCGGGAAGGGGTACGTCGGTTCCGCGGCCTCGAAGGGAGCGTTCTCCTGATCGTAGAGGTACTCCAGGCGCTTCTCGGCGATGAGCCGGGCCTCCTCCGCCGTGCGCAGGCTGTGCAGGTCGATGGGCACCGGATCCAACGTGATGCGGTCCAGCATCGGCCGCGTGAGCAACGGCTTCAGCGTCTCCCAGAAGTCCTTCAGACAGCTGATGATGATGAGGGACGAGGGCACGCGATCGGCCAGATGGCACAGCGTCTGCATGGCCCGCCGGAAGGGATTGCCGGCGTCGTTGGCATCGTAGATGTCCTCGAGCTGGTCCACGCAGATGACCAGCGAGTGCCCCAGCGCCCGCATCAGCTGGCCCAGGTGCTCCACCATCTTCTTCGGATCGTCATCGTGGACGCGAGGCACCATCCCACCGAGCACCTTGCGGTCCGGATCCGACAGGTCCTCGCAGCGCAGGTAGCCGAGCACGCGTTTCTTGATGCGTGACTCGTTGCGCTGCAGGTAGAGCAGCGCGCGCAGCAGCGGGAGATCCACGTCCTTGAAGGCGGGCTGATCGATGAGCTCGTCGGCCGCGTCACTGACGATCTGATGGACGTCGTCCGCGTCCGTCTCGGGCTGCGTGAGGCTGGCGGCCCACTTGCCACACCGCGAGAAGAGCGCGCTGGAGAGCTTCATCAACCCGGAGCCGGGCTGCGAGGGCTCGCAATAGGGCTGATCGAGCGATTCGATGAGGTTGTTGAGGACGTACCGCCCATAGTTGTCCGTGGACGTCGTCATCTGCAGGTAGCCCACGAAGCCCAGGGACTGCTCGTGGACCCGGGAGCGGAAGGCACGCACCAGGTGCGTCTTGCCGCAGCCGGATTCACCGCGCAGCAACAGGATGCGTCCCGAATCCAGGCCCGGCGGTGTGGTGGCACGGGTGAGCAGGCGCTCGAAGGAAGCGCGCGCCTCTTGGTGCACGCGCTCCACGTCGAAGGGATCCGGCCGCCAGATTTCATGGCGGTGCTGGATGGAGTGGAAGACCTCGGTGCGGTCCGAGAGGAAGGCGGCGAGGCGGAGATCGGACGCGTTCATCAGGAACCTATAGGGCGATGAAATGGAAGGTGGCGCCGAGGTAGCGCGTCTCCGAGTCGGCGACGTCCGCGGGGTTCATCGCCTCCACCAGGTCGGCACGGCTCAGCGACAGGAATCGGGCCCGGTTGGCCTCGACGAGTCTGCTCTTGAAGGTCTGCTCGTCCAGCCCCTGCACCTGGCCACGCAGGATGCGCCAGACATGGGAGATGAAGATCTTGTCCTCACCGAAATGCCCGCTCGCCGAGGACCTGGCAGCCTGCTGCACCCGCTCGGCGAAGGTCCGGAGCTCCTCCCGGGCTGGAGCTGGAGGCACCGTGTCGAAGTACGCCGGGTCGGGGGGAGTGGCCAGCACGTTGCGCGAGGACGGCGAGGTGGATGGCGCGGGCGGCACGGTGACGGGCTCCGAGCTGGGGACGAGCCAGGAGCGCAGGGCCGCCAGCCGCAGGCTGTCCGCGTCCGAGCGCTTCGCGCCCACGCTCTTCGCCGCGAGCTGCCGCATGGCCTGCGTGGGCTCGGCCTCGCGCGAGGCCCGCAGGGCCCGGGCGAGCAGTACCGCCTGCACGGCGGCCAGGGTGAAGGGCCTGTCCGTGTCGACGCCGAGCTGCTTCCAGCACAGCGCATCACGCACCTGGGTGAGGCTCTTGGAGCCGGGAGTCTCGCCGCCGAGCTGCTTCTGCACGAGCACCGCGCGCATGCCATCGGCCGTGCCCAGCCGGGCCAGGTTGCCGTTGGACGGAGGCAGCTCCAGCACCCGCGCCAAGAGGTGCGTGTTCTTGAGCTTCTTCCAGGAGGTGCCGTCGGGCAGGCGCTTCACCCCGAGCCAGGCGAGGGCATGTGCACGCCCCTGGGAGGTGAGCTCGAGGCCATTGCGCGCCTTGCGCCGGGCGAGCCCGGCCGTCTCGAGCGCCGCGAGGGTCTCGTCGAGCCGGAGATTCCAATCACTGGCGCTCCAGCGGTGCTCGGCGAATGGCTTCAGCGCGCGGGAGAGATCGCTCCGGGCGCCCTTCCCCTCCTCGCGTGTCAGCAGCCACGTGAGCGCCAGCTCACCCAACCGGGAAACCTCGTGCCCCGCCATGTTCAACCTCCGGGCTCGCGCCGATGCGAGATGACTTCGGAGATAGTGTCGAGGATTTCCTCGAGCCGCGCCACCACGTCCTGGGCGAGGAAGCGCAGCACGAGGTAACCGTGGCGTTGCAGCGCGGCGTCCTTGCGCCTGTCTCTTCGGTAGGCCTCCGCGTCCTGGAAGTGGCGGTAGCCGTCGATCTCCACGGCGAGCGAGAAACGCCGTGACAGGAGATCCACCTCCACCTCGCGGCCCGCGAGGCGGAACCCGGGCGAGGCGTTGAGCTCGAAGAGCCCGTGGGTAGAGGGGTGCGAGTCGAGGAAGGCGGAGAGGAAGCGCTCCTCCGTGCTGCGAGCCCGGTCCTCGGGGGCCTCGGGCTGGGGGGTACGCTGGTGCTCGCGGACCACCTCGCCGAAGAGCGCGAGCACCTCGTCCGAGACGCCCTCGGCGGCAAGCCGGGCCAGCGGGCGGGAGAGCTCCTCCGAGCGCTGGACTCCGAGTGCCTCCAACTTCACACCGAGTGTCTCGGGTGAAGGGGCGGCGAGCTCGATGAGCCCTTCCCTCACCATGGCGAGTGACTGGGAGCCGCTGCCGTGCAGGTACGTGTCGAGGGTGGCCCGGTCCGCGGTCAGTGCGATGACGAGGGACGGGAGGGAGGCACACAGCTTCGAGGCCACCCGTGCCGCGCGTGCGAGACCCTCGGCGCCGGAGCCGGTGAGCAACAGCGCGGGAGCCGCACCTGGCGGGACGAGGGCATGCAGTGCGGTGAGGGCCCGGAGAGGGCCGAGGGCCTCGAGCATCGCGTCGAGGGGAGACCCTGAATTGTGGACAACTTGTGGTTGGAGCAGACACCTGCACGCGGTGGAGGTGTCGCCATCGGGAGCGGCGGAGAACAGCTCCTGGAGGAGGACGTCGCGCTCATGGGCTGTTTTTCCGCTCAAGCGGCCAGGCAGCTCGCCCGGAGCGAGGCCTCCGGCTGCACCGAGGAAGTCCGCGGCATCGGCGTCGAGAGCCCTGAGGCGGGCGAGTGTCTCCATCCAGCTCCGGACCGCGTCGGCCTCGTTCGAGGCGAGCACCGTACAGCCACTCCTGTGCAGCGAGCCGAGCCATTGGCGCCAGAGGGACGCCGCGGTGCCGGGAGGACCGGCGAGCACGGTGAGCGTGGGGATGCCCTGCTCACGCCGGCGCTGATGGCGCTCCAGCTCATGGAGGACGAAGGCATCGCTCCGGGTGTCTGGCCTGGCGAGGGGCACGGACACGAGCGTCCTTGAAGTCGAGGCGCGGTATCAAGGGGCCCACCCCCACTGCTGTGTCCGGGAGTCGTCACCTCTCACGGATGGCGCACCGCTCCATCCGGGGGTTCCCCCTACTCCTGAGGCACTATCCCGCTGGGGGGCCTCATGTCTCAACGCGCGATGCTCGCGGCCGTGATGGGGTTGTTGATGCTCGGAACGGGCTGTCCGCATACCTATCGGAAGGGCGGAAAGCTCGACCGGGCGATGCAGAAGGACACGAAAGAAAAATTCAAACAGCGTGACGAGGAGTTCAGGAGTCTGGAACTCGAGGAGGATGATGAGGAGAGCATCTGCCCTGATGACAAGGTGGAATACCGGGACTGCCGGACCCTGCCTTGCACGGTGACATGCGAGTGAAGCCGAGTTCTTTGCTCACCCTCCTGCTTGGGTTGCTGCTTCCCGTGCCGCTCCTGCTCATCGTGGGAACGGCATTTTGGAACCCCTGGTCCGAGGAGGGGCTGAGAGCGGCGGCGGCAACTCCCATTTTGGAACTGGAGGAGACGTGGAAGCTCCAGACCTATTCGCAGGCATGTTGGAGAGGGCAGGATTGCGAGCCGCCACTTGGATGCCTGGGTGTCTCGGGAACCCGGCGCGAGGGGCTCTGCAGCGATAGCTGGTGCACCACGGACCTGCAGTGCGGGGAAGGAGAAACCTGCCGGACGCTGCCCACGCTGGATGATGGGCCCCTGGTGCGCGTGTGTGTCGATTCGGGAGAGCGGAAGGAGGGCGAGGCCTGCATTCCGGCCAGAGGGCCCGGGGAGAACACCTGCGAGCAGGGACTTCATTGCAACAGAGCCTGGTGCGGCCGTCGCTGTGAGCTGAAGGATCCCCAGAGTTGTCCACAGGGCTTCTTCTGCCGGGAAGGGTTGGACGGTCCCTCCTGCCTTCCCACGTGTGAGGTGTCCGGCTGCGCCGAGGGCCAGGAGTGCGTCACCCTGCGCGAGGGCATCTCGGTCTGCGCGGTGGTGCGCGGGGAGAACTGCCAGAAGGTGCCTTGCTCCGGCGGCGGCCTCTGCTCCGTCTGGCCTCCGCGCTACAAGGACTCCCGGCTTGAGCTGAAGATGGCCTGCTCCCAGATCTCCTGCTCGGACGGTGGGCCGGGGTGCCCTCCAGGCACCTCCTGTGTCCAGGGACTCTGCCGCCACCCCTGTGACCCAGGCATGCCGGACGCTGGACCCACCGTGTGTCCACCGCGTCACCCGTAGTCCCCTCTCCCCCACTCCCCGTGCTTTTTCTGTCGCGCGCGCGCCTCCGTGCGTCTACTCACCGGGTATCATCCCTCGAACCCCCCAGGAGGCTTCCGTCCCCATGGCCGCGCTCACCTTCGGCTTCCTCATGGATCCCCTCGAGACGGTCCGGGTGGACCATGACTCCACCTTCACCCTCATGCTCGAGGCCCAGCGCCGCGGTCACCAGGTGCGCTACTTCGAGCAGCCCTGGCTCCGCTTCGGCGGCTCCTGCGCCGAGTCCCGCATGCGCACCGTCACCGTGCGCCGCGAGCCCGGCCGACACTTCGATCTCCTCGACGAGCAGGTCCGCCCCCTCTCCAGCCTCGACGTCCTCTTCCTGCGCAAGGATCCGCCCGTCGACGCCGACTTCCTCCAGGCCACCCAGCTCGTCGAGCTGTGCAACGGCCGCGAGCCCGTCTTCATCAACAACCCCACCGGCATCCGCGACGCCAACGAGAAGCTCTTCGGCCTGCGCTTCCCCGAGCTCATGCCCGAGACGCTCATCACCCGCGATCTCGCCGCCCTCGCCCAGTTCGTCGCCCGCCACCCCCAGGGCACCATCGTCAAGCCCGTCGAGGGTTTCGGCGGTCAGGGCATCGTCTTCCTCCAGCCCGGGGATCGCAACACCCGCTCCCTCCTGGAGATCATCACCCTCGGCGGCAAGAAGGCCATCGTCGCCCAGGCCTACCTCCCCGAGAGCCGCCAGGGTGACAAGCGCATCATCCTCGTCGATGGCGAGCCCTGTGGCGCCGTGCTTCGCGTCCCCGCACAGGATGACCACCGCGGCAACATGGCCGCCGGTGGTACTCCCGTGAAGACCCAGCTCACCCCGCGCGAGCTGGAGATCTGCGCCCGCCTCAGGCCCTCGCTCCAGGAGCGCGGCCTCTACCTCGTGGGCATCGACGTTATCGGCGACTGGCTCACCGAGGTCAACGTCACCAGCCCCACCGGCATCGCGGAGATCGACAAGCTCGACAACACCAACGTCGAGGCCAAGGTGATCGACGTCGCCGAGCGGCTCGTGGGCCAGCGGCGCTGAGCGACGGGTTCAGAACCGCGTCGTCACATCGAAGGAGTGATGGATCTCACTCCTCCACGGAGTGCAACGGGCCGTCTCGCACCACACTGAGGGATCGCCCGGAGCCGAGCCTCACGTGGGGCTCATTGCTTCATCATGACCCTATTTCCCCTCTCCCCTCGGGAGAGGGACGGGGTGAGGGTTTCTCGCGCCCCGGTTTCGCGCCCGTTCAGCGGGAATGGCGGCGCTGGACGCCCTGCTCGCTCAGCTTGCGGGCCAGCTCGCGTGCAACCTCGAGATCGAACGGCTTGCGGAGCCACTGCAGGTCCGCCCGGCCGACGCGCTTGGCCACTTCCTCCCGGGTGATGTCCGAGAAGGCGCTGCAGATGGCCACCTCCAGCCGGGGGTCCTTCTCCAGCATGTGGACGATCGTCTCCAGCCCGTCCCAGCCCGGCGGCATCCGCATGTCCACGAGGGCGAACGTGTAGGGACGTCCCTCCTCCAGGGCGCTGATGACCTTCTGGTACCCCTCCTGCCCCTGTGCGGCGGTGTCGATGGCGAAGCCCCCATCAGCGGACGCGGCGGGGGGGTTGGCCCCGAAGATCTTCTTCTCGAGGTTGTCCAGCGAGGAGGAGCGCGCCTTCTGCCCCAGCACGCGGCGCCAGACGTTGAGGATGGCCGGGTCGTCGTCGACGATCAGGATGCGCTTCGGGCCCTGCGTCTCCGTCCGGAGCCCACCCTGCGCGGACCGTACACCCGGGCCCTGAGCCCCATCGAGGGAGCCAGCCATCCAGAGAGTGTGCGGCGTTTGCCACGGGAGTGGAGCCGGCTGGGTGCTGCTGTTCGCCATGGGGGTGTCCTCAGGAGCAGTGTATCCGGGTCGTCCAGGGGCGACCATTCAATGAGCAGACGAGGCGGACGATGGTTTGCCTGGCTACACGCTCGGGAGCCATGGCCCTCGGGTGGTGCACGGGGGGTCAACCCGGGGCGTCAGATACCCTCACCCCGTCCCTCTCCCGGGGGGAGAGGGGAAGTGGCTCCAAGTGGGGCTGGGGGAGTGGCTCCGGGTGGGGCCTGGCGAGGTGTGGCTTGGGGGGCCTTCAGTGGCCGGTGCCGCCGCCTCCCTGGCTCCCGCTTCCCGTGCCTCCGCCTGCCGCGCTCCCCGGCGCCGGCGTCACCTCACGCTCCGTCGGCTTCACCGACGGCGTCGTGCTCGGGAAGAGGTTGGGCGTGAAGTCCGGCTGTCTCACCGCCAGCTGCCCCTGCCTCGCCAGGTCCATCGCGATGCCCAGGATGCGCGCGGCCTCCTCCGGCGCGTGGAACCCCATCGAGTTCTCCGCCTCCACGAAGTCCACCATGAACTGCGCGCGGCGCTGCAGATCCATCGCCGTCTTCAGGTCCGCGTCCGTCTTGCCCGCGCCCCTGGCCGCCTTCATGTCCCCAATCAGCGCCACCACCGCGTCCATTGCCCGGTTGCGCAGCTCGAAGGTGCGGTCCTGGATGTTCGTCACCCGCTGCGTCAGCTCCGCCTCCGACCAGTTGTGGCACGTCTGGCAGGCCCGGTTCACCATCAGCAGCGGGCTGCGCACGTGGTGGTCGCTGATCTTCAGCGCCCCCTCCCGCTTGTAGGGCATGTGGCAGTCCGCGCACGCCACTCCCGAGCGGGCGTGGATGCCCTGGTTGTACATCTCGAATTCGGGGTGCTGCGCCTTGAGCACTGGCGCCCCCGACTCCGCGTGGACCCAGTCCGTGTGCGGGTTCTCCGTGTAGTACGTGAGGATGTTCTCGATCTTGATGCCGTTGGCCCACGGGTACGTCAGCCGCTTCTCCTTGCCCTTGAAGTAATACTCGACGTGGCACTGCCCGCACACGTACGTGCGCATCTCCTGGCGCGTGGCCTGCTTGTTCACGTCGTAGTTCTGCACGCCCTGGCTCGCCTTGAGCGCGCGGATGCCCTCCAGGAAGCCCGGCCGCGTCACCCTCAGCTGCATCGTCTGCGAGTCATGACAGTCGATGCACGCCACCGGGTGCTCCACGTGCTTGCGCGCCTCGGGGTAGGGCATCGGGTTCATCTTCTCGAAGCCCTTGATGAGGTTTCCCTCGCCCAGCTTCATGTAGGGCACGTACACCGAGGCGTGGCAGTGGACGCACGCGCCCGGCTGCTTCGTGACGTGCTGGCGCTCGGTGAAGAGCTGATCCTCCAGGACGTATGCGTGGCCGCGCTCCTCGCGGAAGTCCGACGCGAAAGCGTAGCCCGCCCAGAACGTCTTCAGCCGCGGATCCTCCTCCAGCCGCGACTGCGCCGTCACCGTGCGGGGATCGTTGGCCGTGGGCGTGCGAGGCACCGCCTCACTGCCGCCGTACTTCGTGCGCGTCATGTCCACCGTGCGCTTGTAGTCGTCGTACTGGAGCGGGAAGTTCTTGCCCCAGATGGCCGGGTCCTCCGTCATGTCGTTGAGCTCGACGACCCGATAGAAGGGATTCCGGGCCTCCTGCTTGCGCTCCATGATGTTCACCGCGAGCGCGGCGGCGGCGGCCGCGGCGGCCGCGGCGAGCACCATCGCGGCGAGCAGGAGCATCAATCGGCGGCGGGTACGGGAAGCTTCCATACAGGGTGGGTCCGTGGGGAGTCGAAGGGGTTACGGTGCGTGTCCGACGTCGTTGTGACAGCGGATGCAGGAGATGGAGCCGTCGTCACGCTCGTCCCGCGTGTGGGCCGCGTGCGCGTCGATGGCCTGGACGATGGACTGGTGGCACGAGCGGCAGCGCTGCTCGGTGATGGCGCGGTTGTGCGGGGTGATTTGAATGGGCTCGTGGAAGCCCCCCGCCGTGAAGGCCACCGAGTGGTGCCAGCCATTGCGCGCCTTCGAGAGGTACTTGCCCACGAAGCCCGGCGGCGTGTGGCAGTCATTGCACACCGCCACGGTGTGGTGGCTGGAGTTGGTCCACTCGGAGTATTGATCCCTCATCACGTGGCAGTTGGCGCACGCGGTGGGATCGTCCGTCATGTACGAGGCCCCCTTCGCGTAGGCGAAGGTGAAGCTCCCGATGCCGATCGCCACTCCGATGAGGGCGCACACCCCCAGGCTGAGCCAGCCGAAGACCGAGGGCCCCCGACGCCTGGGGCCGCTGGTGGATTCAGGTGTGGGAACTTCCGCGGCCACTCAATCTCCTTCCCCGGTGATGGAGAGCGTGATGCCACAGCCCCTGTCCGGGACGGACTCATTCGTGATGTCCGTGGTGCTCAATGTCGCCGTCAGCACCCGGCGGCCCTCGTGCAGGGACACCGAGCCCGAGACGTTCAGGTTGAGCGTCCGCGTCCGCTCGTCCGGCGACTGGGTGGAGCGCACCACGACGGAGTCGATCCGGAACGAGCCGAGCACCTCCGGCCCATCCTTCGGCCCGGGGGCATAGACGTCGCCCGTCAGTGGCACCTCCAACCGCGTGGCCGGGTCGATGACGTGGAACACGGCCCTCCGCCCGTCATCCACCTGCCGCAGCTGCACGGTGGGCGCGGGCACGTAGGGGCTGAAGGGACACTGCCCCACCGGGGTGGCGTTCTTCACGGAGTACAGCCCGGAGATGTCGGGGCAGCCGTTGATACACGGCTCCGGGTCGGCGCCGCAGCCGCTGGACGCCAGGGCCAGGAGTACGACAGGAAGGGAGACGTGCCTCATGGGGCATGCACGCTGTGCATTCGTCCCGTGATGCCAACCCCGGCTTGGCGGAAAAACGCTCATTCCCCCCAGGTCATGGACAGCCAGCTAGACTGAGGTTCCTCTGTCCGACACTCTCCGGAGCCCCCCGTGAGCGAGAAGCGCCACGCCTCCCTTCCCCTCGACTGGCCGCGCCTCGCCCCCGAGGAGTCCCAGCGGCGCTCCCGCGCCTTCCGCGAGTCCATGGACCGCCGCCGCTCGGTGCGCGACTTCTCCTCCGAGCCCATTCCCCCCGGAGTGCTGGAGGACGCCATCGCCTGCGCGGCCCACGCCCCCAGCGGGGCCAATCAGCAGCCGTGGACCTTCGTCGTCATTACCGATCCTGTCCTCAAGGCCGAGTTGCGCGAGGCCGCCGAGGCCGAGGAGCGCGAGTCCTATGCGCGGCGCATGAGCGAGGAGTGGCTGGAGGCGCTCGCCCCCCTGGGCACCGACTGGCAGAAGCCCCACTTCACCGACGCGCCCGCCCTCATCGTCGTCTTCGAGCAGCTCTACGGGGTGAAGGAGCTGCCGGACGGGACGCGCAAGAAGGTGAAGCACTACTACGTGCAGGAGTCGGTGGGCATCGCCGTGGGCTTCCTCATCGCCGCCCTGACGCAGGCCGGGGTGGCCACGCTCACGCACACCCCCTCGCCCATGGGCTTTTTGCGCGAGGTGCTCGGCCGGCCGGAGAACGAGAAGGCCTTCGCGGTGCTCCCCGTGGGCTACCCCGCCGAGGGCGCCCGCGTCCCGGACATCCAGAAGAAGCCCCTGGCCGAGGTGCTGGTGCGCCGGTGACATCCGCCCCCGACGAGACGCTCGACTCCATTGGCACCTCGGGCGTGAAGCTGTTGCAGCGCCGGAGCGGCTACCGCTTCACGCTGGATGCCGTGCTGCTCGCCGCCTTCGCCGCCACCGAGGGCCAGGACGCCGGAGGCCCCTTGTTGGAGCTCGGCGCGGGCAGCGGCGTGGTGTCCTTCCTGCTCGCGTGCCAGTTCGGTCTCGGGCCGGTGGACGCGCTGGAGCTGCAGCCCGAGGTGCATGTGCGCCTGGTACGCGCCGTGGCGCTCAACGCCTGCGAGGGACGGGTGCGGCCCCTCCTGGGAGACCTGCGCGAGGCGCGCTCGCTGTTCGCCCCGGGCGCCTATGCGCACGTGGTGTCCAACCCGCCCTTCCGCCCGGTGAATGCCGGTGTGCGCAGTCCGGATGAGGAGCGCGCCCTGTCCAAGCAGGAGCTGGCGTGTGACGCCCCCTCGGTGGTGGCCGCGGCCCGGCATGCGCTGCCCCCGGGAGGACGGGTGAGCCTCGTGTATCCGGCGGCACGGGTGGCCGAGGTGCTCGGCCTGCTCGGGGCGGCGAAGCTCTACCCCGTGGCCCTGCGCTTCGTGCACGCCCGCGTGGACGCTCCCGCCACGCGCTTCCTCGTGCACGCGGTGCGCGACAGGCAGCGCGGGCTCGCCGTGCGCCCACCGCTCATCGCCCACGGCGAGGGCCCCGGTGGCTACTCGCCCGAGGTGGCCTCGCTCATGGAGCCACCCCGGGCCGAGCGCCCTCCCCCGGGCTGAGCCACGGTGGGGAGGACGGTGACGGGCACCCTCACCCCGCCCCTCTCCCGGAGGGCGAGGGAGAAACGGGAACCCTCTTTCCCATTCTCTCCCGGAGGGCGAGGGAGAGGAGGGGGCGGCGTCACTTCACGGAGAGGTGCGGGGGAACAGGTACTGGAGAATGCTCCCGAAGCGCGCGGACCAGGAAGCCTCGTTGTGCTTGCCGCCCTCGTCCTCGAGGTACTTCAGGTCGTTGTCGAGCACCCAGCCCTTGTTCACCAACGCGTCGCGCAGCGCCACGGTATCGGCCACCGTCTCCACATCGTCCGTGCTGCTGCCTGCCTCTTCGGTGCCGATGTCCAACCAGATGCGCAGCGGCTGCTTCGCGGGCAGCGCGTTCACCTTCGCGACGATGTCCTTGTCCGCCCACCACACGGAGGGCGACACGACACCCAGCCGGCTGAACGTCTCCGGGTACTTCATGCCCAGGTACATGGACACCAGGCCACCCAGCGACGAGCCCGCCAGGCCCGTGTACTCCGCCTCCGGCTTCGTGTTGTACGTGCTGTCGATGAGCGGCTTGAGCTCCTCGACGAGGAACCTGCCGTAGTCATCGGCCCGGCCGCCGCCGTACGTGGAGTACGGGACGTGGGTGTATTCGGGGATGCGCTCCGCGGTGTTGTAGATGCCCACGATGATGAGGGGCTCCACCGCCTTGGTAGCGATGAGAGCCGTGGCCGTCTCGTCCACGTTCCACTCCACGCTGAAGGCCGCGGTGGCGGCGTTCATCAGGTTCTGCCCGTCATGCATGTACAGCACCGGGTAGCGGCGCGAGGTGTCCGCCTTGTCATAGCCCGCCGGCAGCCAGATGATGACGTCGCGCTTCTTGAGGGTGGTGTCCTTCGGCGTCACGTCGCGCAGGTACTCGACCGTCCCGGTGATCGTCGGTTCGACCGGCGTGCTGAGGATGTCCGCCCACGCCCCCACCGAGATGGAGACACGCTCGAAACCCATCCCCGTCTTGTGCGTGCGGTCGCTGATCTCCGCGCCCTTGGCGCTCTTCTCCACCGTCTCCCACGAGCCGCGCGTCGTCTTGAACGCGAGCGACGTGCCCGGATCGAAGGAGAGCACCGTGGCGTAGCCGCTGTTCACCGCCTTGTAGAGCTTCACGCCCGCCGGGTTCCAGCCGCCCAACTTCTCATGGTTGCCGGCCAGCCAGATGCCGTCCTCTGGCGGAGTCGTCCCGGGGACCGCGACCACGAAGGCCGTCTGCGGCTGGGTGACGCCGCTCGCCGGGCCCCAGCGCTCCACGCTGAAGCTCACGTTCTGCTCGTTCTCGTGCGCCTCGAGCGTCCGCGCGGGCACC
Organism: Archangium sp.; assembly: GCA_035645295.1. Lineage (GTDB taxonomy): Bacteria > Myxococcota > Myxococcia > Myxococcales > Myxococcaceae > Archangium. The sequence continues at coordinate 21,551 of DASQMW010000142.1, read as the reverse complement.
GCGGTCCCCGCCGCGTCGAGCGCCACGTGCGTGGACGGCGCCGTCATCCGCAGGGTGTAGGTGAGCGCCTGGTTCTTGGGCATCCGCGCCTTGACCGTGAAGGTGGTGCCTCCCTGGTAGGTGAGCTCCAGGCCCTGCCCGGAGGGGCCCTTGAACGCCGGATCCTCGCCCGTGAGCAGCAGCGTGGCGTTCACCGGCGTCTCGAGCGGCACCGTCACGTCGAACTGGACCTCGGAGTAGTTCTGCCCCGGGGCCGGCGGGGGTTTGGGATCGCAGCCGGTCAGGGCCGTCAGGGTGAGCAGGAGGAGAAGCGGGAGCCGGGTGGATTGGGGGTGCGTCATGTCGGGGGTACGGCGGGTGAGGGAAATCAGGAGAGGAACTCCAATTCGCGGCGCATGACGTGGAAGAGACTCGTCTTGTTGCCGAACTCGGCGACCACCTGCTTCACGGGCTGGAAGCCCGAGCGCTTCCAGAAGCGCAGGCCCGGGGCGTTGTGCTCGGACACCGCGAGGCGCAGGTACGCGGCGTCGTGCCGCAGCAGCCAGTGCGTCAGGGCCTCCAGCAGCCGTGCGCCCAGTCCCTGGTTGCGCTGGCCCGGCTCGAGCACCAGCAGGCCGAGGTACCACTCGCGCGGCTCCGGGTAGTCGCGGATGACGTCGATGGCGCCCACCAGCCGCTCCGCCCTGTCGAAGACGCCCATGCCGAACTTGTCCCCGAGCGTCTTGCCCGGAGGCAGGTCCGTCAGTAGATCGCGAATCATCTGCCCGGGGTCCGGTGGCGAGCCGTAGTGGAGCTCCAGGTGATCCAGGCAGCGCTCGCCCAGCTCGCGGATGAGCGGCGCGTCCTCCTCGGAGACCCGCCGCACCCGGTACCCTCCGACCTCGAACAGGGCCTCTCCCTTCGGAGCTGTCGTGCGCCACATGCGGGGGGCAACCCTAGCAGGAGGGAGGGGCCCGGCCCACCGGGGTTCGCGGGCGGTATGACTCCCCCGCTCCGCGAGCCCTGGCGGGGTGCGTCAGGGCACGGTGATGAGGATGGAGTCCATGAAGCCCGTGATGGGCTCTACGCCTCCGATGTTGCCGATGGCCAGAGGCATGGAACTGGGGACATACGTCCCGGACTTCGTGCCCACGAGCTCGCCATTCAGATAGAGCCGCGCCTGCCCCGAGGAGAACTCCACCCGGAGGTGCTCCCAGACACTCATCCGCAAGAGCTTGCTCGCCTGGAGCTCGATGTTTCCTCCGGACTGGGACGTCCAGAAGGACACGCGCCCGTTACCAATGACGCCGAGCCTGAATCCGCTCTTGAGGTACTCCTCCTGGCTCATGAGAGAGCCCCAGACGCCAGCGGGATTGGAGAGCAGCTTCACCCAGAACTCGATCGAGAACTCCTGCTGGAGGCCGCCCTTGAGGGTGCCCTCCACATTGATGCCCTGGTGAGTGGAGGTGGGCCCGAACTCCAGGGCCGGCCCCCTGTAGCCGTCGCTCGTCCACGTGATGGAGTTGCACCAGATGAACTGGCGAGCCGGGCTGCGGTCGACGGGTTCCCCACTGCCCTCATCCAGCGGCAAGTCCAGCAGCCGCCGGGTCGCGACCCGGAAGCGCACGCAGGCCGGCACGCCACCCAGGCCACTGCAGCTGCTGCCGCTGAACGGAGTGGCCTTCAGCACATGGGAGCCGAGGCCCGGCGTGAGCGGAGTCCCGAGCGCCTGGGCCAGCCCATAGGGCGCGGTGTTGGCGTGGCAGGTGGTGCCGTCATACTCGAAACGCACGCTGCCCACCGTGGCGGGGAAGGTGCTCGCGCGGATGTCCACGCTCGGGGGGAGTTCTTCCCGGTACAGCACGGCCTGGTCGCGCAGGGATTCGTAGCCGGGGACGGGGGCGCCTGTCTGGGCATTCACCAGGGTGAAGCCCTGGAGGGCGCTGACGTGGTTGGGAAGGCTCGGCCCGGTGGCGGTAATGGTGAGGGTATTGCCTCCAAAGGTCCTCACCTGGAAGCCGTTGAAGGGCTCGTGGTAGGTGCGCGTCAGGTCCTGCAGCGCCCGGAGCGCGATGAGCTCGCCCAACCGCACCGCGTGCTCGTGGTCGCCGCGGTAGTGGACGCCCGCGAACAGACGCCCCACGCCCACGTTGGAGGCGAGCTTGTCCAGCTCGTTGAGGACGGTCAGCGCCGGCCCCGTGTAGGGCACCAGCGACAGCCCGTCCGCGCTCGGCACCACCGGATTCTTCACCGTCAGGTCTTCCTTGATGAAGGCCTTGAGCATCGTCACGCCCGCGCCGATGTACGTGGAGTGGCCCGAGCCGTAGGACGGGTGCACCGGAGAGCCCTCGGGAAAAGCCTGGTTGAGCAGGTACGAGCCCGTGGTGCCTCCATTGAGCGCCTTGTTGCGCTCGAACACCCGTTGCAGCACGGGCGAGGAGAGCAGCTCGGCCCAGACGGGGTAGGAGCGCGCCCCTGTCTTCGTGTTGTGCACCCGGCCCGCGAAGGTCTCCGGGCGCAGCCGGCGGTGCACCTGCCACTTCTGGAACCACTGGCCCAGCAGCGCCAGCTTCTGCACCCGGCAGATGAGATCCTGCGCGTCCGCGTTGCCGAAGGTGGCGAAGGAGTCCTGCTTCGTGTAGCCGCGGTAGGGATTGTTCGGGTCGTGCGTGGGCGGAGAGGACTTGCCGTCCAGGTCCGTGTCGTTCTGTCCCAGGATGATGAGCGCGGCGTTGAGACTGGTCTGCAGGGGGAAGTCGTGGTGGACGAACTCGGCCAGATCCCTCCCATTGCGGATGTAGCGCCGGGTGGAGTCGAAGGCCTCCGCCTTGGTGGGCCGCCTGCCGTTCTGGATGTTCAACCACTCGGCGAAGGTGAAGACGCCGTCATCCCCGGCCACGCGCGTGCGCTGGCGCTGCGGGAGGAGCTGGGTGCCGTAGGGAACGTCCTGGAGCAGGAACTGCGAGAGATAGGGCCCCACCGTGCTGCCGGGCAGGGTGTCTCGGAAGAGCGTGGCCGCCGTCACCTGCCCGGCCTGCCTGGGGCCTCGGAAGTCCGGGAGCTGGTTGAGCCGCAGGAGGGTCTCGGTGATGGGGGCGGGGGGCGTCGCGGCGGTGTAGTCCTGGAAGTGGATGTCGCGCACCAGCGACATCGCGTACAGCTCTTCCATCTCTCCGGCGGCCTCGGGGCTGGCGAAGGCGGGAGCGGGTGCCATGGCGAGCGCGTGCGAGTCCGCGCCCTCGAGCTGATAGGCATAGGCCGCCTGGGGATTGACGAGTGGGCGTGAGCCCGCGCCACCGCCCAGGGTGAGGGCCTCGAAGTCCGCGGGGTTGCCGCTGTTCACCGCCGTGAGGAGCTTGGTGTACTCGGTGGGGTTGACCTCTCCCAGGCCGTCGTGGGGAAGCCCCTTCGAATAGCTGGCGAAGCGGCTGGGATAGCGCGCCTCGTCTCCGTTGTCGGGGTGGGGCGGCAGGGGAATGCCACGCTGGAAGGCCGCCGCGTCCACGCGGACCTTCTGGGCGGCATCGGCCCGGGCAACTCCCGGCGCGGGAACGGCTTCCCCGGACTCCGGCTTCGCCTGCGCTACCGCTTCCAATTCCTTTTCAATTCTCACGGGCCGCTCCTTGACTGAGGGAGCGCTCACCGTAAAGGAATGGCCTGACATGGATGGAGTCGTCCAATTCCATGCAATGCATGCAATGGATTTTCCATCCGGGCAGGTGAGAGGGGCCTCAGCCCACCCGGGCCCGGGGCCTTCGCACCTTCACCGCACCGCACGCACGCGCATGGCGCGCCAGGGCCGCGTCGAGCGCCGCGTCGTCCAGCTTCACGCCCTTTTCCCTCCACAACTTCTCCACACGCAGGACGCCCTCCTGCACGCGCGCCTGCAGCCGTCCCACCAGTTGGCCCCGGTGCAGCAGCGGGCACACGTACCAGCCCCAGCGGCGCTGCTCCTCGGGCTTGTACACCTCCCACACGTACTCGAAGCCGAAGAGCTGATTCACCAACGCGCGGTCCCAGAGGAGCGGATCCAGGGGACCCAGAATCCGCATCCGCTCGTCCGGCGCCGTGACGGGCCGCGAGCGGAAGCCCGCGGGCACCAGGTAGCGCCGGGGCGCGCCGGGAAGGGACACCTCCTCCAGCAGGCCCTCGCGCACCAGGGTGTCCGGCAGCGGCGAGGTGCGCACCGGGGAGAGGGTGGACCAGTGCGGACCGCTCGCGCGGGAGAGCAGGCCCGCGGCCTCCACGCGCTCGGTGAGGGCCCAGCGCGCGAAGCTCTCGTCGCTGGTGTGGCCGGCGTGGGCGCGCGCGACGTCCGGGAGGGCCCGGTGCGGCACGTCGTAGCGCTTGCCGCCGGGGCCACGGCCGCACACGACGATCTCACAGCGCGTCCACAGCACCTCGAGCGCCATGGAGGTGGCCTTCCCCGTGCCCTTCCACCCGCTCCAGTCGAGCGGCGTCACCGCGCCGTGGTCGGTCAGCTCCGCGGCGGTGAGGGGGCCGCGGGCCTCGAGCTCCTCGAGCACGGCGCCCAGCACCTTCTCGGGCAGCCGCTCCAGCCGCGTGGCGAGTCGCCACCAGGGAGTCTCCAGCGAGCGCTCGCGGTAGTGGGGGAAGGCGCTGGCGGGGAGGAGGCAGCGCTCCTTGGCCCAGTGCTCGAAGGCATGGCCTGGGTAGAGGTGGCGGTACACGTCGCCCTTGGAGATGCCATCCACGCGCGCGAGCGCCACCAGGTCCGCGTTGGTGCCGATGACGTCGAGTGGATCCAACTGGATGTGGCGCAGGTGGCGCAGCAGCGCGCGCACGCCCTCGGCGCCCTGGGGGTACGCGGAAGTGGCGAGCCCGAGGTGGCTGACGAGCCACGCCCGTGCCTCATCGGTGGGCAGCGTCAACGCGGGAGGTGGGGTTGGCTTGGGCATGGGAAACAGATGACTATCAGGGGCAAATCAACCCTACCTCCGTGCGTGTGGGTGGACCATGTCCGTTGAGACAGTGCGGAAGTGGGTGGCCCTACTGCTGAGTACGGCCGTGCTGGCCACCGGCTGTGGCACGGTGACACCGCCGGGCCATGGCGCTTTGCTGGGCTACAGCTGGAGCGAGCACATGCAGGGCACGCGGGTGGCCATGGTGAGCCCCGCTGAAGTGGCCGTGCGCGCGGTGACCAGCGGCGCCGTGCAGGTGGACGCCTTCGAGGAGTTGCTGGCGCTCGCGGGCCTGGAGAACCACAACGACGAACTCCCGCGAGGCGCTCGCCTCACGCCTCATGAGGCGGCCCGGATGTTGGCCGTGCTGCTCCGGAAACCCGTGACGCTGGCCTCGTTTCCTTCGCGCATGGCGGTGGGCCATCTGCTGCGCGAGGTGTTGGAGGGTGGGGAAGTCTCCCGCGAGGAACTGCTGCGCCGGCTGGAGCGCTTCAACACCGTGGCCGTGTTGCGGCCGGATGGATACCTCGCCTGGACGCGCAACGGACGCACACAGCAGAAGGTGGGCCTGGTGCAGTGGAAGGACGGAGCCTTCAGGGCGGGTCCCTTCGAGCTGGGCCGTTTTTATATCAGCAACGGGTGGGTCTTCCGGCCCGCGGACGCGCAACTGCGGGCCATGATGCAGGGCCCTCCGTTGGCCGAGGTATATGACGACGCGGATTACATCGGCCGCCCGCTGGATGGAGCGGAAGAGTCCTTCGTGGAGCTGTACCACGCGATGGGCCAGTTGCTCACGCGCCCGCTGGATGGTCTCGCGGCATTGCAACACCTGCCAGCGGGAGTGGCCGCTCTCATCGCCTCCTCTCCTGGGTACCTCGAGCGCTTGCGGTACATGACACGCGGCGAGCAGGTGAAGGCCCTCTCCAAGCTGACCACGACCCTGCTCGTGACCTGGGGCGCTGCTGGAGGTGCCACGCGCATGCTGGAGGGGATTGAGGCTTCCGTGCCGGTGTTATCCCTCTCGGCCGAGGGCTTGCTGGTGATGGAGCGCGTCGTGTTGCCCGTGGGAGGGGTGACCACGGTACTGAGCGGCGCGCCGGGAGCGGCCATCATCCTCTACCAGACTGGCACGGGAGGAGGCAGCGGTGGCGGCAAGCGTGTATCGGGGGAGGAACTCGAGAAGCTTCGGAAGGAGTTCGAAGCTGTAAAGTCGAAGTTCTGGAAACATGAGGCAGAGGTACGTCCCGGCCCCTACTCACCCGGGAACATCGCTAGGATGAAGCAAGGCAAACCTCCCATTGGAAGTGATGGTTTCCCCATGGAACTGCATCACAAGGTGCCGCTCGCGGAGGGCGGAACCAATGCTTTCGAGAACCTCGAACCCCTGACACGCACCGAGCACCGTCTCGGGAGCAACTACAAGCTGAACCACCCCCATCTTCCATGACCTTTGATGAACTCGCGGAGCTGATGGAGCGACACTCTTCGAAGAGTTTCGGCCGGGGAGTGAGCGATGCGGAGATCAATATCGCTAGCGCTCGACTCGGCACGAAGCTGGCCGGTGGCTACCGGCTCTTCTTGCAGCGCTTCGGATGGGGAGGCGTTGGGTCTCTCGAGCTCTTCGGGCTCGGTGCGGATGTGCCGCCGTACCTGAGCCTCATCTCGATGACGAGGAGTGAGCGGGAGGAGATGAGCCCAGGGCTTCCCGTACACCTCATCCCGCTGATGAACGACGGGGGAGGCAACCTCTACTGCCTTGATTCGAGGGGAGCAGGTGAGCCCCCCGTCGTCTTCTGGGACCACACGGCGGGTGAGCAGCAAGAACCCTCGCACGTGGCCTCCGACTTCGTGAGGTGGTTCGCCGGGCGAGTCGAGAGGGAGATAGAGAAAGAAGGCGAGACCCACTGACATGGGTCATTCCCTCGAAGCAACGAGGGCCCTCGTAGTCCCGCAGCGCTTGGAGAGCCGGGAAGTATCCATGTTCGGGCCCTCGTCTGGAATCAAGGTCTGGACTGGCGCAGCGAGTCCACGATGAAGGTCTTCAGCGCCCGCGCCGCCGCCGTCAGGTACTCCTCGCCCCGGTGCACCAGCGCCACCTGCCGCCTCGGCCCTCCCTTCTCCACCTCCACCACGTCGAAGCCTCGTGACGCGTGGTCCCTCGCCATCAGCCCCGGCAGCAGCGCCACCCCCAGCCCCCGCTCCACCATCCGCCTCAACCCCTCGGCGTTGTCCATCTCCACCGCCACCCTCGGCTTCAGCCCCCTCGCCTCGCACGCCGCCTCCAGCGCGTACGTGCCCGACATGCCCGGAATCACCACCAGCGCCTCCTCCACCACCTCCGCCAGCGCCACAGGCCTCTTCAGCTTCGTCAGCCGGTGCCCCCGAGGCACCGCCAACACCAGCTCCTCCTCCCACAGCTTCTGTGCCACCAGGTCCACCCGCCTCATCGGCAGGTTCACGATGCACAGATCCAACTCGCCCCCCGCCACCCGCGCCTCCAACTCCTCGTGCGTCCCCTCACTCAGCCTCGGCAGCACCTCCGGGTAGCGGCCCTTGAAGGCCCGCACCAGCTCCGGCAGCAGGTACGTCCCCACTGTTTGTAATGTCCCCAGTGACACCGTGCCCCTCGGCGTCGTCGTGAGCTCTCCCAGCTCCGCCGTCCCCGCCGCCAGCGCCTCCAAGGCGCGTCTCGCGTGCGGCAGGAAGCGCTCCCCCGCGTCCGTCAGCACCGCCCCTCCCGGTGTCCGCACCAGCAGCCGCACCCCCAGCTCCGTCTCCAGAGCCTGCAGCTGCCTCGACAGCCCCGGCTGCGATACCCCCAGTTGCTTCGCCGCCACCGTGAGGCGGCCTTCCCGTGCCACCTGCACGAAGGCCTTGAGCTGTTCCGTGTTCATGCGCTTTGTGCATCCACTCTATGCGTGGGATGCGGTTTCCGCATGCCTCCCGGCCGGGTACTCCTTCCCCATGGACGCCCGTGTCTCCTCCGCCCGCCGCCTGGCCACCACCGCCGTGCTGCTCGGCCTCGTCGTCTCCGCCTTCGAGGCCACCGTCGTCACCAGCGCCATGCCCACCCTCACCCGCGAGCTCGGCGGCCAGCACCTCTACTCCTGGGTCTTCTCCTCCTACCTCTTCGCCTCCACCCTCGGCATCCTCCTCTTCGGCAAGCTCGCCGATCACCTCGGACGCAAGCCCGTCTTCTCCGCCGGCATGGGCCTCTTCCTCCTCGGCTCCGTCCTCTGCGGCTTCGCCCCGTCCGTCCCCGCCCTCATCGCCTTCCGCCTCGTGCAGGGGCTCGGCGCCGGCGCGCTCCAGCCCACCACCATGACCATCAGCGCCGACCTCTACACCCTGCGCGAGCGCGCCGCCGTCCAGGGGCTCTTCACCGGAGCCTGGGGCGCTGCCACCGTCGTCGGCCCCCTCATCGGCGGCTGGCTCGTCATGCACGCCTCCTGGCGCTGGGCCTTCCTCGTCAATGTCCCCGTCGGGCTCCTCTCCCTCGCCCTGCTCCATGCCTCCTACCGGGACCCCGCCCGCTCCTCCTCCCGCGTCGATGTCTGGGGGCCCGCCCTCACCGGCGTCTCCCTGGGACTGCTCCTCTTCGCCCTCGAGCGCGGCGGGGCCTCCGGCCTCCGGCTGGCCTTCGCCCTCACCGCCTTCGCGGGGCTCACCGCCGTCGTGCGCCAGCAGCGCTCCTCCCCCTCCCCCCTCGTCCCCCTGGACCTCCTGAGAGATCGCACCATCCTCTGTGGCGTGCTCGGCGGGGTGCTCTGCGGCGGCCTCCTCTACACCACCACCGCCCTCGTCCCCCTGTGGATGACCGAGCACGGGGGCCACAGTCCCCTCCTGGCCGGGCTCGCCCTGGTGCCACTGCTCGGCGGGTGGGCCTGCGGCTCCACCTTCGGCGTCCGCGTCTTCCTGCGCGGCGGCCTCCGAGCCAGCGCCGGGGGTGGCTTCGCCCTCTGTCTGAGCGGTGCCTGCCTGCTCGCCCTGGGCGTCTCCCGGGACTGGGGCACCCCCGCCGCCTTCCTCAGCCTCGGACTCATGGGACTGGGGCTCGGGCCCGCCGCCTCCACCTCCCTGCTCGGCCCCCAGACGCGCGCCCCCTGGCACCACCGCGGCATGGTCACCAGCTCCATCTACGCCACCCGGATGATCGGCGGCTCCTTCACCCTCGCCGCCCTGGAGCTCGTCCCCGGGGGCTTCCCCATCCGCTTCGCCCTCATCGCCGCCATCGCCGGGGCCGCCGCCCTGTCGCTCGCCCTCTTCGCCCCCGGCCGCGTCGTCACCGAGGCCGACGCCTCCTGAGCCCCCGCCCGCCTCCCCTCCGGGCTCCCGGGCGCCAGGGCCCGGACGGTGGGTTTCTTCGCACCCGGGCCCCAGACGCGCCATGATGCGCCCCCATGGGAAGCACGAGGCATCGATCGAAGCGGCTTGGGACCTCCCTGGCGTTCCTGCTCGGGGCGCTGGTCACCGGCTCCGCCGCGCGCGCCCAGGACGCGAGCACCCCGCCGCCCAGCGCTCCGGACAGCGCCAGCCAGGCCGCGGCCCCCGCGCCCACGCCGACTCCTCCGCCTGTCTCGCCCGTCGAGCCGGAGATCACCCACTGTGGCGACACGCAGGTGGGCACCGGCGAGGGCATGCTCCGGCCGCTCGGGCAGGGCTTCTACGCCGAGGGCAACCGGGTGCGCCGCGGCTGCACGCTGCTGCTGCAGCGCCCCGTGAAGAACCGCCCGCCGGTGCCCTTCGCGCCGGACTCCTTCCGTCCCATCGGTTGCGGCTTCTTCCGCTACGCCACCAGTGTCTATTGGGGTCGGCCCCTGAGCGACGACGACCATGTGAACGAGCCTGGCGGCCAGCGCGCCGACGTGCTCACGCGCATGGACCTCGCCGACGCGGAGACCTTCGAGGTGGACGCGGATTGCCGGCCGCGCGATGCGCGCTTCTTCTATCTCAACCACACCGAGCGCCCCGAGCTGCCGGCCTTCGTCGCCGTGCCGCGCGGAGATGGGCAGGGGTATGAGGAGCTCGGCTGCGGCTTCGTGCGCTACGAGGGCCGCGTCTTCTTCGGCGCGCGGCTCGTCGAGGGCGTGCATCCCGCGTCCTTCACCCCGGTGCTGGGCCGGCTGCCCTACCTGGAGTGCGGCGCGGGCATGTATGGGAAGGACAAGTCCAAGGTGTGGTGGCAGCACCAGCTGCTGCGCGGCGCCAAGGCCAGGACGTTCCGGATTCCCAAGGAGGAGAACCCCGAGTTCCGCGTGGCCTGCAACGGCCGCCGCTCGTTCCAGCTCGCCTCCGTGGACAAGAAGCCCCACCCGCTCTGCCGCGGGCCCAAGAAGCCCGTGAAGAAGCGCGGCAGGTAGGCCTCAGCGGAACGAATCCACGACGTCGACCCCGGCCCTCGGGTAGTCAAGAATCGCCATTCCAGGCTTCGAGCCGGGCAGCTTCTTGAGCTGGCCCTTGGAGAGCCTCGCCACCGCGCAGATGGGGATGATGTCGCCGTCCGGGGGTCTTGCTTCGTAATACCGGATGACGACCTGTGGGCCACCCGTCCAGACCCGTCCGTAGAGCCGGGTGGGGGATTCGAGCGGTCCGAGATCCTCGCTCACCATGCTCTCGATCGGTCCGTCGTACAACGTGATGGGACTGGTATCGAGCTGGTTCACGTCGAGTTCGATCCAGGCCGAGTCCCCCACCCGCAGACGCAGAATCCGCATCGCCTTGAGGGCTTCCTCCGGGCACTTCTCCGGCCCGGGGGTGCCGTCGGGCCGCAGGGGCACGCTTCCCAATGGACAGCCCGAGGCCGCGAGAAGCAGTGCCACGAACACGAGTGGGCGCAGTGCTTTGATCGAAGGCATGGGTGGCACTCCTACTAGCGGATGAGGCGGCGATCCATCAGTACATGGCCTACCAGCAGACCGTCATGCCGGTAGAGTTCCACGGTCAGGTCGCAAGGACCCTCCTGTGAAGTGAAGGCGCTCTTGTCCACGACGACGGCAAGAGAACCCGCTGAGCCTGGGGCAAGCTCGTCCCAGTCCTTGTGGAGAGCAAAAGGTCTGGCTTCGCCGAACAAGATGGGGGCCTTCTCCCTTGGCCGTGTGGTCAACACCCGAGCCTCCGCCAGGCTCCAGGGTTGGGACGGGTCGCGGTTCGTCACCCGGAACAAGACCGCCGCCTTGTCCCCGCCGGTGAGGATGCTCGCCTCGATGTGCATGCCCTCTTTCTTGAAAAACCATCGCTGACGGAGCTTGAGCCGGGTGAGCTTTACGGAACCTCTGCTCACGAGTCTGGCGAGCGCGTGATCTTCCGTGTCCTCCCGCCCATACCGGAGGGTGGCCTCTTCCAGACGCCGCTCCCGGGTGCGCGTGTCATCCAATCGCGCCCGGAGTGCGTCGGGGGTTTCGGGGTCGAGAAACACGTTCACCTGTTGGTCGGGCCACTGCCACTCCTTGCCGATGGCCGTGAGGGTGAAGGGCAGCTCCTTGCCGTCCGCGAGCGTCACCAGCAAGAGGAAGCGATCCTCGGACTCGAGGTTCTGGAGCGGCTCGACGAGCACCCGTTTTCCGGCACACGCCACGGGCTCGAAGCGGCCTTCCCAGCCCATCATCCTCGTTCGTGCGGGGTCACAGGGCTGCTGGAAGCGGAGCATGGTGGCCACCTGCCCGGTGACGTACACCCGCGGCGCTTCGTCCTTCGGATCGTCCCGAAGGTAGACGTTGCGCACGCGGGGCGCGCGGTCCCTGGCAACGGCCACGGAGGTCACGAGGAGAAGAAGGAGGGTAGACCGCAGAAGTAGGAGTTTCCACATCGCGCGGCACTACCTACCAGAACAGGTGGCAGGTGGCCAGCCGGGTCTGGGGCCGGGCCGGTCTGGCAGCCCGTCTTCGCGGTGCGGGACACTGGCCGCCGCCGTCCCTGGATGTGCAAGGGCTGGAGGAACCGGACATGAAGCCGAGAGTCACGCACGCCCTCTGCGTGTCGCTGCTGGTGGCGCTGGTGCTCCAAGCCACACCGGCGGGAGCCGAAGCGGGGCTGCCGGTGTTGGAGCCAGTGGGCGTGAGTGGGTACCAGGGGGAGGAGGGGCAGGGGCTGAGGCTGACCTTCGAGAGGTTGGAGCCGGACCCGGCGCTGGGGTTGTGGACGGTGCAAGAGGCACGGCAGGTGGTGGAGGCGCTGGAAGGAGAATTCCAGGAGGCGAAGCCGAGGCCCGGACTGAGGCTGTTACCGGAGGCGCATACGCGGACGATGTCGGGACTGGTGCCCCCTGCGGACACGAGGCCCTCGGCGCTGGAGAGGCGGGTGCGCGAGGAGTACGAGGCGTTGCTGGGACCAGCGTTGGTGGGGCTACCGGGTTCGCTGGAGAGTGCCAGGTGGTTTCAGGCGCTGAAGCTCTCGCCGCGCTACATGGGGCCGGGAGTGCGAGAGGCGGCACTGGAGCTGTTCAGCGCGCCCGCGGTGCTGCTGGCGGTGGGCACGTCTCTGGTGCTGTACATGGTGGCGTGGGCGGCGCCGGAGCCACTGTTCTCCAAAGCCTTCGCGGCAGCGGTGACGCTGGGACTGCTGCTGACGTACAGCGCGGCGGAGCTCTACAACGTGGGGCAGGCGTGCCTGGGGCTGTACCGGGAGGCGGAGGCGGCGAGGACGAGGGAGGAATTGGAAGCGGCGGCCGAGCGCTTCGGCAAGGCACTGGGAGGAGTGGGGCTGAGGGTGCTGGTGACGGTGGCGGGAGCGAAGCTGGCCAGGGGGCTGCCGGAGGTGCCGAAGGGAGGGCTGTGGGCGAGCGTGTCACCGCCGCGCTTCGCGATGGCGGGAGGAGGCGTGAAGGGCGGCTTGAGGGTGGTGGCGGGGACGAGGGCACAGGTGAGCGTGGTGGACGGGACGGTGGTGCTGATGGGCGTGACGGCGAGCACGGCGGCCGGCGCGGTGTCTGCGGCGGTGAACGCGGCTCGGACGACGGGGGCCTGCCGGGAAGAATCGAACAAGGGGGAGGCCAAGGGCCACCACATCGCCACGAACAAGAACGACACAGCTGAAGTCAGAGGCGGCCCATGGACTCCGCTGTTCGAGACGTTTTTCAAGAGGGCAGGCATGAGCCTTGATGAGCCCGTGAACATCGTCTATCTCGTCGATCATCAGGGTCCGCATCCTGAGGCCTATCACCAGGAGGTCTATGATCGGCTGAGCGATGCGGTTTCAACCTGCCAGACCAGGGCCGATTGCAAGCGTAAGCTCATCGAGGCGCTCGATAGGATCGCAGGCGACATCTGCAAGCCTGACTCAAAACTCCACAAACTCCTCACGAAAAGACCATGAGCCCTCAAGCCAGATATTTTCGCCTGACGGATGACGTACACATCGCAGGGCGCTGGTATTTGGAAAGCCCCATGGATGAACAGGGAATGGAGATCTTCCCCTGGCAATTCTTGCAGGCGAAGATTCTCAAATGGGAAAAGCCCCTCGTCCTCCCCTTGTACCGGCCGGGACGTGCACTCGATTTCAGCCAGACCGGCCTGAACTTCGTCGTCATCAACGGCCGTTTCGTCTCCATCTGTGAGCGGCTGGGTATCCAAAACGAAGTACAGTTCGTCCCGGCACGGGTGGAAGGACATCCCGAGCCCTACTTTGTCCTCAATACCCTGCGCATCCTCAGGTGCATCGATGAGGCCCGATGCGAAGAGTTCTCATTCTGGGGACCCGAGGACGGAGAGCCCGAAAGGGTGGGCCATTACCGGCACGTCTCGGGGCTGAAGGTGGACCCCGAGAAAATAGGGGACGTCAGCATCTTCCGACCGTGGGGCTGGACGGTTCCCCTCATCGTCTCCGAACGCGTCAAACTGGCCATCGAGAAAGAGGGTCTGATCGGTCCCAGATTCATCGAGGTCTGAAGCACCCTCCCCGCCTGGGGCTACCAGATGAGTCGCGGCCCCTCCGTGCGCAGCCGCTCCCGTCTCGCTTCGTAATCCGGCAGCAACCGCCCCAGCGCCGCCCAGAACTCCCGCCCATGGTCGTCATGGACGAGATGGACGACCTCGTGGGCCACCACGTAATCCACCAGCCGCATCGGCGCCTGGATGATGCGCCAGTTGAAGCGCACCACCCCGGCACCGCAGCTCCCCCAGCGCTTCTCCTGCTCACGCACGAGCACCCGGGGCTCGGGCACCCCGGCCCGCTGTGCCCACCACGTGGCCCGCTCGGCCAGCCGCTCCCGGGCGTGCTCCCGGTACCACCCGGCCAGGGCCTCCCGGACCGCTCCGGCCCGCGCTTCTCCCGTGAGCGCGCCGGGCAGCCCCACCCGCAGCCGGCCGCGCTCGAGCCGCACCTCCGGGGCCCCTCCTCCACGGCGGACCTCCAGCCGGTACTGTCTCCCCAGGTAGAGGAAGGACTCACCTCCCACGAACTCCCGGGGGCTCGGTCTCGGATCGGCGGGCCGCACGAGCCGCAGGCGCGAGGCAATCCACTTCGCCTTGGCCTGGACCACCGCATCCAACCGCTCGACCGGAGTGTCCCGGGGCGCGGTGAGGATGACCTGCCCCGGTGGCGCGACGCTCAGCGCTACCGTCTTGCGCCGGGTGCTCCTGCGGATGCCGTAGGCAATCCGGGTGGTCCCCCACCGCACCTCCGAGCGCTCCTCCCCTCCTCTCACCGTTTCCTCCTGGCCCGCGCGAGGTCCATGATTCTCGCGGTCGCCGCCTCCACCTTCGCGGCATCCCCGAACCGAGCCGCCCGCAGCCGCTTCTTGATGCTCTGGCGCATCTCCCGCTGCACGTCCTCCTTGGTGGCCCAGTCGATGATGTCGGTGCTCGGATCGATGGCCTCCTGGATGATGGACGCCAGCTCCTTCCGGGACTCGTCGTAGACGATGTCCGGTTCTCCGGCCTGGGGGAGCGGGCCCTCTTCCAGCACTCCGTAGATGGCGAACGCGAAATCGCTCAGGCCCGCCTTCTGGGCGGCACCTTCCTCATCACGAGCCTCGGTGCGCAGGCCCTGGAGGAGCTCCAACTGCCGGGCATCGTCGATCCGCTGGAGCTTCCGGTCCTCGATGATCTGCTCCAGCCGCTCGCGCAGCGACGTGTAGAAGGCCGGGTTCTCCTCCAGCTTGATGTGGATTTCATGCCGGAGGGCGTGCTCCATCTCGCTGGCCCTCGCCTCCGGCGTCTTCAGGGCCTCGAGCTTCTCCTCGAACTCCTTGCCGAAGAGGGAGACTTCCTTCACGAGGATTTGAATGCCCTCGGCGACGACGGCCTCCTCGATGAGCTGGCGCACCTTCGCGCCGCAGTCGCCGAGGTCCAGGCTCCTGTCGCGGAAGCGGGCCCTGGCGGCGGCGCGAATCTTCCCCAGCCAGCGCAGGTCGTCCACGTAGGGCAGCGCCCGCGGATCCGGCAGGAGCATGTCGAGCGACTCGGAGAACGCCCGGAAGGCCTGGTCGAACGTGGCGCGGACGTCCTCGGGCTCCAGGAGGGAGACACACGCCTCGAGGTCGTCCGGGTCCTTCACCTTCTGGAAGAGGCGCATCGCGGCCTGATGGCGGGTCTGGAGGCGGGGCAGCTCGTCCAGCTTCGGTTGCAGGGCGCCCTTCACGTCCGAGGGCGAGAAGATGGCGAGCGCCTCGTGGAGCGCCCCGGACACGCCCCAGTAGTCCACGACGAGCCCGTACTTCTTCCCGTCCGCCTTGCGATTGACGCGGGCGATGGCCTGCAGGAGGTTGTGCTCGCGCAGGGGCTTGTCCAGGTACATGACCTGCTCGATGGGGGCATCGAAGCCCGTGAGCAACATGTCGCAGACCACCAGCAGCGAGAGCGGATCCTTGGGATCGAGGAACCGCTCGATGGAGCGCGCCTGTTGCTGCCGGGTGGTCGCGTACTTCTGGAAGCGCGCGTCCTCGTTGTGGCCCACGGTGAAGATGAGCGCGGACTCGGGGGCGTTGAGCTTGTCGAGCGTCTCCTTGTAGGTGACGGCGGTGTCCCGGTTGACGGCCACCACCTGGGCCTTGAAGCCGTTGGGCTGGATGAACCGGGTGTAGTGCTCGAGCAGATCCAGGCTGATGGTCTCGATGCGCTTGGGAGCGCCGGCGAGGGTCTCCTCGTGGGCGTACTTCTGCTTGATGGCCTCGCGCTCCTTGGGCGAGCGGTCGGCGAAGACGTGGTCGAACACCTTGTCGAGGCTGTTGCCGAGGATGCGCAGCTCGGAGAGGCGGCTCTCGTAGAAGATGGGGACGGTGGCGCCGTCCTGGACGGCCTGCTCGATGGTGTACTGGTCGAGGTAGGGGCCGAAGGTGTGCAGCGTGCTGCGGTCCTGCTTGTCGATGGGCGTGCCGGTGAAGCCGAGGAAGCAGGCGTTGGGGAGCGCCTTGCGCATGTTGGCGGCGAGGCTGCTGTACTG
The DNA here is from genome assembly GCA_035645295.1 of Archangium sp. Classification (GTDB taxonomy): domain Bacteria; phylum Myxococcota; class Myxococcia; order Myxococcales; family Myxococcaceae; genus Archangium. The sequence goes on along the minus strand of DASQMW010000142.1, from coordinate 5,274 downwards.
GGTGCGGTGCGCCTCATCCACGAGGACGAAGATGTTGTCGGCCTCGGAGAGCGTGGGGTGCTCGTCGCGCTGGGCCCGCTTCGAGCCGCCCTTGGCGCTCGTGAGGTCCTGGAACTTCTGGATGGTGGTGGTGACCGTCTTGCCGGTGGGGTTCTCGAGCAGCTCGCGCAGGCCCTTCACACTTGGAGCGCGCTCGGGGTTGGGGTAGCCGCAGCGGACGAAGGTGTCGCTGATCTGCCGGTCGAGGTCGGTGCGGTCGGTGACGACGACGAGGGTGGGGTTCTGGAAGGCGGGGTCGCGCCGGAGCTTGAGGGCGAGCCACAGCATGGTGAGGCTCTTGCCGCTGCCCTGGGTGTGCCAGATGACGCCGCCGCGCTCCTCGAGGGACGGCTCCCAAGCCGGGGCTTCACGGTGAGTACAACCCGGGCCGTCGCGGCGGTGAGAACACGGGCCCTGGGACCGGGCCGGTGTGGCCGCCCGCCGTTGAGGTGCGGGACACTGGCCGCCGCCGTCCCTGGAAGCCCAAAGGCCGGAGGAACTGGACATGAAGCCGAGACTCACGCACGCGCTCAAGGTGTTGCTGCTGATGGCGCTGGTGCTCCAGGCGGGAGCGGCGGGAGCCGAAGCGGGGCTGCCGGTGTTGGAGCCGGTGGGGGTGAGCGGGTACCAGGGGGAGGAGGGGCAAGGGCTGAGGCTGACCTTCGAGAGGTTGGAGCCGGAAGCGGCGCTGGGGTTGTGGACGGTGGAAGAGGCGCGGGAGGTGGTGGAGGCGCTGGAAGGCGAATTCGAGGAGGCCAGGCCGAGGCCCGGGCTGAGGCTGCTGCCGGAGGCGCACGCGCGGACGATGGCGGGCCTGGTGCCAGCGGCGGACGCGCGGCCCTCGGTGTTGGAGAGGCGGGTGCGGGAGGAGTACGAGGCGCTGCTGGGCGCTGCGCTGGTGGGGCTACCGGGCTCGCTGGAGAGCGCCAGGTGGTTTCAGGCGTTGAAGCTCTCGCCGCGCTACATGGGAGCGGGAGTGCGAGAGGCGGCGCTGGAGCTGTTCAGCTCGCCGGCGGTGCTGCTGTCGGTGGGCACGTCCCTGGTGCTGTACATGGTGGCGTGGGCGGCGCCGGAGCCGCTCTTCTCCAAGGCCTTCGCGGCGGCGGTGACGATGGGGCTGCTGCTGACGTACAGCGCGGCGGAGCTCTACAACGTGGGGCAGGCGTGCCTGGGGCTGTACCGGGAGGCCGAGGCAGCGAGCACGAGGGAGGAGCTGGCGGCGGCGGAGCGCTTCGGCAAGGCACTGGGAGGAGTGGGGCTGAGGGTGCTGGTGACGGTGGCGGGGGCGAAGCTGGTGCGAGGACTGCCGGAGGTGCCGAAGGGAGGGCTGTGGGCGAGCGTGTCACCGCCGCGCTTCGCCCTGGCGGGAGGAGGCGTGAAGGGAGGCTTGAGGGTGGCGGCGGGGACGAGGGCGCAGGTGAGCGTGGCGGACGGGACGGTGGTGCTGATGGGGGTAACGGGGAGCACGGCGGCCGGCGCGGTGTCCGCTGCGGCGAGCGCGGCCCGGACAACGGGGGCATGTGCGGAGTCGGGACAGGACGGCCACCATCGCCACCACCTGTGCACCAACAAGAATGACATCTCAGAGAGCAGCGGTGGCCCCTGGACGCCCCGGTTCGAGACACTCTTCGAAAAGGCGGGGATGAGCCTGGAGGACCCGGTGAACATCATCTACCTGAGAGACCACAAGGGGCCTCACCCCGAGGCGTACCACCGTGAGGTCTTCAAGCGATTGAATGACGAGCTTGTAACCTGTAGGACCCGCGCTGAATGCCGAGCGAAACTCATGGATGAGCTCGACAGGATTGCAGGGGAGGTATGTACACCGGGCTCCACACTCAACAAGCTCGCGACGAGGAGTCCATGACCGCACCGATGAAGTATTACGAGCTATACGACGACGTATACATCCCAGGGCGCTGGCATTTGAGGTTTCCTCTCTTCAAGGATGGAGGGGAAGCGGGCGCGCGTGAGGACGATGACCAGCGCGAGTTGTTCGATGTCTGGCGGTTCAAGGAAGGCAGAGTTCTGGAAATCGAGGAGCCGATCCGCTTGACCATGAAGCCGGCCGGTATCGCACTCGAATTCAGTGAGACCTTGGGCGGTCCCGTCGTCCACCAGCGGGTCGTCTCGCTCTTCGAGAGTCTGGGACTCCAGAAGGAGGTGCAGTTCATCCCGGTGGAGGTGGAGGGACAGAGGGAGCCCTGGTTCATCCTCAATGCCCTGCAAGTCATCCGCTGCATTGATGACGCGCGGTGTGATGAGGTGTTTTACCGGTTACCTGAGCACGGCGATCCAGACAGGGCGGGCCAATACAAGAACGTTCGAGGGCTGAAGGTGGACCCGGCGAAGATAGGAGACGCCCACATCTTCCGCCCCTGGGGATGGCTGGTGGTCCTCATCGTCTCCGAGCATGTGAAACAGGCGATGGAGGCCGAGGGCATTACCGGCATCAAGTTCATCGAGGTCTGAACGGCCGCGCGCTCACGGGCGGGAACACGGGCCCGGGCACCCTCACCCCGTCCCTCTCCCGGAGGGAGAGGGGAGGTGTCGAGGGGAGGTGTCGAGGGCATATGTCTCTGTTCTCAGAGTGGGTTCACCCCACCGTTGGATCCTCCAGTGGCTTCGGCATCACCCACAGTGCCGAGGGCTCCCTATATCCCTTCTCGAAGGAATCGAGAATCGGTGGCCAGCGGTCCCAGAACGTCGCCCAGCCGTATTCCGCCGGCTGCGAAGTCAGTGGATGGCCGTCCCGGTCCCCATGGGCATACGCGTAATCCGCCAGCGTCCACTTCAGCGTCCCGAAGTGCACCACCAGCATCGGCGTCATCGTCCTCATCACCTCCGGGCGTGACACCTCGTCCGCGTACGCCTCGGCCGGCGTGAAGGCCCCCTGCACCGAGTCGTGCTGCTCACGCCAGGCCAGATAGTTGTTGGCCACCGCGATGAGCGCCTCGCGCTCCGTGCGCCCCTCCGTGCGCCGCGCCAGCTCGTACAGCGCGAAGGCCGCCACCACCAGGCTCCGCCCCTCCATCCCAGGCAACAGCGCATCGAAAGCGTGCGGCCTCGGGGTGTCGTACAGGTGGGCCCGCGCATGCTCATAGGCCAGCCGCGCCTCCTCGAGCCTCGCGCCCGCCAGCGCGAACTCCGCCAGCACCCGCTCGGGCCTCACCTCTCCGGCCACCTGGCGCCACTCCAGGTACGCGTTCGCCGCGCCTCCAATATCCGCGAAGATGGCCACGTTGCCCCCATGCAGCGTGCGCTCCAGCGTGCGCACCACCGTCTCCGCCTTGTCGAGCGGCAGCAGCCCCGGTGCGCTCCAGTACAGCGCCGCGAAGCGCGACGCGGTGGTGGTGAACGTGCGCGGATCCGCCAGCGCCTCGCCATTCATGCCCGTGGTGAGCGCGCCGAGTGCCGCCGCCGCGCCCGTGGGCAGGCCCCGCGCCACCAGCTCCCGCGAGAGCTGCTCCACCACCGGGCGCACCATGCCCGTGAGGCCCACCCGCTCGAGCGCCTCCAGCACGGACAGCACGGGCCCTCCCCGGGCCACGTGGAGGATGCGCCGCGCGAGCCCCGCGCTGAGCATCCCCTTGCCGGCCGCTTGCGAGGCGTGCGGCGCGAAGGCGAACCAGTTGGGACGGACGTCACTCGTCCCCCCGGGCTGGAAGTCCGGATCCAGCAGCGCCTGGAAGGCCTGGGCGAGCTGGATGTAGCCCTCGGTGATGCGGCGGTTGTCCTCCAGCGGGGTGGCGCCCTCCGCGGCGCGCGCTGCTGGAGTGCGAGAGGACGCTTCAATCATGAGGAGGCTCCCGGTGTGGATTCAGGATGAAGGGCGCCCAGGGTACTCATCGGGCTCGACGCTCCAAACCACCCCACCGGAAGCGTCCGTCTGGACGTCCAGCGGCCAACCCTTCACTGCCAGTGCCCGCGCTCAACCCGCCGAGGGCCGGAAGCGCGCCGCCGCCCATGGGGCGTCCACCTCCACCTGGGCAATGCCTCTCAAGCCGCGTTCGGGCCATGCCTCCGTGTCTGGCACGCACGTCCCAGCAGTCCGGCACCTCAGTGGCAACTGCCCCGGCCCTGGTCCCTCACGCCGCCTCCCACCGCGAGGAATTCCCAGGTGTACGCGCCGTCCTCCAGCGTCAGCTTCATCAATCCATACGTGCCCGCCTCGCGCACCTCGCTGTGGGGCAGCGTCGGACCGAAGACGTAGGCATTCATGCCTCCCGTCCCCACCACGAATTGCCGGATGCCCCGCTCGGCGTCCGCCGCACCCTCGGGCGTCTGGGGGGCGAAGCGCTCGTAGAAGTGGTCGTGCCCCGCCACCACCACGTCCGCCCCCGCTTCGTACAGCGCCGCCCAGAGAGGCTTCACCCATGCGTTGTCCCGGCCCAGCCCCGAGCTGAAGAGCGGCCGGTGCATGTAGGCCAGCGTGCACCTCGCCGGGTGCGCCTTCAGGTCCTCCCGCAGCCACCGCTCCTGCTCCGCCCTCGCCTGCTCCGGCAGCTCGGTGTTGAGCGCCACCACGTGCCAGTCTCCCAGCTCGTAGCTGTAGTAGCCCTTGCCCGGCTCGCCCGCCGCCTCGCCGAAGTACTCGAAGTACGGGCCCGCCTTCGCCGCGTGGTATTCGTGGTTGCCCGGCACCGGCCTCGTCCGCTGCTTGTGCCTCCCCCACGACGGGCCGTAGCACCGCTGGAAGTCCTCCGCCGTCCCGTCCGGGTACGCGTTGTCTCCCAGCGTGAACACCGTCCCCTCGATTCCCTCCAGCATCGCCGCCGTGGCCTCGTCCTGCTCCGACTCGCAGCTCGCGATGTCCCCCGCTCCCACCAGCACCCGCGGCGCGGCCCCCCGCGTCTCCTCTCCCGGTGACGGTCCCGACGCTCCCGGTGTCTGGCAGGCAGAGAGGCTCAGCAACAGGATCGCGCTCCCCGCGCGGTGCAGCAGGTGTGTCAGGCTCATGGGGATCCACTCCGGGGTTGTTCGTTCAATGTAACGAGACGCCGTGAACGTAGTTCGGGAGGAGATGTGAGCTCGGGTCCTGGAAGGTTGCTGCCTGTTTCCGTTCTGATGGGAGTGATGACGGCGGGATGTTGGGTGCTCGACCCCGGCATCGAGGTGGATCCCGGCTACTACCCGGACGACGGCGAGCCGGACGCGAGTGGCTGTGTTTCCCGGCTGGTGCCCTCCGGCTCCCTTCAGACGGGCTCGGTTCCCATCGATTACGGCGGAGGCCAG
>DASQMW010000141.1:0-5768 GCA_035645295.1 Archangium sp. | reverse complement strand
TCGCCTACCCCCCAGGTAGGTTTTTCTTCCCACCCTCAGTACGTCCCCGCTCCTACCCCTCGTCCCGGTCCCAACCCAGGCAGGCAAGCGGGACGACCCCACCTTCGAGGCCCTCCATCATGCGATTTCGTGGCCCGAAATACTGAACATGCGTATAGGCATTCTACCCCCGAGGCGTTGCAACCCCTCGAATTTGTTCCCTTTCACAGTCGGCCGTGGTACTCCCGCCGGCTCATCTCTTTCCGTACCGGGCCCGGAGTGCGCGAGCCGCGCCCCGCGTTCCAATGGGATACGGACGGTCCTGACCTGAACACATGAGCATGCTCGCACAAGCGGAAAACAAGACGCGGAAGAAGCAGGGAGCCTCGGGTGGCGGTGGCGATGGTGTCGCCGCGGCCGCGGGAGGCGGTGGCGGTGGTGCCACGCCCGCCGCGCTCGCCGATGAGGCCCGCCGCCGCTACCTCAACTACGCCCTCTCCGTCATCACCTCGCGCGCCCTGCCCGACGTGCGTGACGGCCTCAAGCCCGTTCAGCGCCGCATCCTCTATGGCATGTGGAACGACCTGAACCTCACGCACGACGCCAAGTACAAGAAGTGCGCGCAGGTCGTCGGCGCCATCATGGGCCCCTACCACCCGCACGGCGACACCGCCATCTACGACGCCCTGGTGCGCATGGCGCAGGACTTCTCCCTGCGCTACCCCCTCGTGGACGGCCACGGCAACTTCGGCTCGCTCGATGGCGACGCCGCCGCCGCCTACCGTTACACCGAGTGCCGTCTGGAGAAGCTCTCCGATGAGTTGCTCAACGAGCTGAGCCAGAAGACGGTCGACTTCCGGCCCAACTACGACGGCACGCGCACCGAGCCCATCGTCCTGCCCTCGCGCGTTCCCCACCTGCTGATGAACGGCACCACGGGCATCGCCGTGGGCATGGCCACCAACATCCCGCCCCACCACCTGGCGGAGCTGTGCGACGCGCTCATCGCGCTCGTGGACGACAACAACCTCACCGTCAAGCAGCTCCTCAAGTGGGTCAAGGGCCCGGACTTCCCCACCGGCGGCGAAATCCTCAACTCCCAGAAGGAGCTGCAGGAGATCTACGAGACGGGCCAGGGCAGCGTGCGGCTGCGCGGCGAGTACGAGCTGGAGGAGATCAAGAAGGGCGGCCAGCAGATCGTCATCACCTCCATCCCCTACACGGTCAACAAGTCCACGCTGGTGGCCAAGTTCGGGGAGATCGTCCGCGAGCGCAAGCTGCCGCTCATCGTGGACGTGCGCGACGAGTCCACCAAGGACGTGCGCATCGTGCTGGAGCTCAAGAAGGACGCCAGCCACGAGCTGGCCATGGCGTACCTCTACAAGAACACGCCGCTGCAGACGAACTTCAACGTCAACCTCACCTGCCTCGTGCCCAACCCGGAGAACCCCGAGGTCGGCACCCCCAAGCGGCTGGGGCTCAAGGAGATCCTCCAGTACTTCCTGGACTTCCGCCTGCAGGTCATCAAGCGGCGCATCCAGTACCAGCTCGACGAGCTGAACAAGCGCGTCCACATCCTCGAGGGCTTCGAGAAGGTCTACGACGCCCTGGACGAGATGATCCGCATCATCCGCGCCTCCGAGGGCAAGCAGGATGCGGCCAAGAAGCTGATTGCGCGCTTCAAGCTGGATGAGATCCAGGTGGACGCCATCCTGGAGATGAAGCTCTACAAGCTGGCCCGCCTGGAAATCCTGGTGGTCCAGAACGAGCTCAAGGAGAAGCGCAAGCAGATCAAGGAGCTGGAGGCGCTGCTCAAGAGCAACCCGCGGCTGTGGGCCACGGTGAAGGACGAGCTGGCCGAGGTGAAGGCCGCCTACGGCATGCAGAAGCGCCGCACCAAGGTGAGCCGCGGCGGCACCGAGGAGATGACCTTCGACGCCGAGGCGCTCATCGCCGACGAGGACGCCCACGTCGTCATCACCCGCGACGGGTGGATCAAGCGCGTGCGCGAGGTGAAGGATCCGTCCTCCACCCGTCTGCGCGAGGGCGATGCCGTCATGACGGTGCTCGCCGGCAGTCTGAGGGCGAACCTCGTCCTCTTCAGCAACTTCGGCACCGCCTACGTCACGCGCTTCAATGACGTGCCGGCCTCCACGGGGTACGGCGACCCGGTGCAGAAGCTGTTCAAGTTCGACGACGGCGAGCGGATTGTCGCCGCGCTGTCGCTCGACACCCGCCTGTGGCGCCCGGAGAAGCTGCTGGGTGTCACCCGGCACGGCATGGGCATGCGCTTCCCGCTGGCTCCGCACCTGGAGCTTTCCACCCGCGCTGGGCGCCGCTACGCCAAGACGGGCGAGGGCGATGAGATCGTCGGCGTGCAGCCGGTGGAGGACAAGGATCTGGTGGGCGTACTCACCGAGCGGACCGCCGCCCTGGTGTGCAAGGTGGCGGAGATCAACGAGCTGGCCGGACCGGGCAAGGGCGTCACCGTCATCAAGGTGGACGAGGGAGACCGGGTGCTGGACTTCATCGTCGCCCCCCAAGGCAACAAGGAGGCGGGGATCACCTTCGAGACGCAGAAGGGCCGCAAGCTCACCCTGCACGCAGGCAAATTCGAAATCACGGGCCGCGGTGGCAAGGGCCACGAAATGTCGCGCAAGGACGCGGTGAAGGAGGTGGCGCGCCTGCCCCTCTACATTCCGCTGCCGGAGCAGAAGAAGGACTAGCCGGAGACAGTCATGGCGACGACCAAGAAAACGACCTATACGGGCGCGGACATCCAGGTCCTCGAGGGCCTGGAGCCGGTCCGCAAGCGCCCGGCGATGTACATCGGTGGCACCGACAGCACGGGCTACCACCACCTGCTGTGGGAGATCCTCGACAACTCGGTGGACGAGGTCATCAACGGCTATGCGTCCACCGTGGAAGTCACGCTCCACAAGGACTGCCGCACGGTGACGATCACCGACGATGGGCGAGGCATCCCCATCGACATCATGCCCAAGTACAAGAAGCCGGCGGTGGAGATCATCCTCACCACGCTTCACGCGGGCGGTAAGTTCGAGCAGGGCAACTACATCCACTCGGGCGGTCTGCACGGCGTGGGCAGCTCGGTGGTGAACGCCCTCGCGCGCAAGATGGTGGTGGAGATCAAGCGCGACGGGAAGCGACACGTCCAGACGTACGGGCGCGGCAAGCCCCAGACTCCGCTCAAGGCCGAGGGCCCGGCGCGGGGCACCGGCACCTCCGTCACCTTCGAGCCGGATCCGGAGATCTTCGGCGAGAAGCTGAAGTTCGACGCGAAGCTCATCCGCGAGCGGCTCGAGGCGAAGAGCTACCTGCACAAGGGCATGACCGTCATCTGGAAGGATGAGACGGCCACGCCCGCCGTGAAGGAGGAGTTCAAGCACGACGGCGGCATCGCCGAGTACCTCAACAAGGTGGTGGCCGAGCGGGGCAAGGCGGTGGTGCCCTCGGGCAGCACGGCCATCTTCTACCACTCGCGCGACAACGGGGTGCGCCTGGAGGCCGCGCTGGTGTGGACGGAGGCCACGGACGAGCACATCCGCTCGTACGTCAACGGCATCCCCACGCCGCTGGGTGGTACGCACGAGGCGGGTCTGCGCAGCGCGGTGGTGAAGGCGGTGCGCAACTACATCGAGACGCACGACATCGCGCCCAAGGGGGTCACGCTCACCGCGGAAGACATCCGCGAGGGCATGACGTCCATCCTCTCCACGTACGTGGTGGAGCCGCAGTTCCAGGGCCAGACGAAGGGGCGCCTCAACAACCCGGAGACCTCGGCCCAGGTGGACGGCGTCATCCGCCCCGCGCTGGAGAAGTGGCTCAACGACAACAAGTCCATCGCCGAGTCGGTGGTGGCCCGCATCACCCTGGCCGCCCGCGCCCGCGAGGCCAGCCGCGCCGCCTCCCAGGCCATCAGCCGCAAGACGGCCGTCAGCCACCGGCTCAACCTGCCGGGCAAGCTGGCGGACTGCTCCTCGACCGACCCCGCACAGAGCGAGCTGTTCCTCGTGGAAGGTGACTCCGCAGGTGGCAGCGCCAAGCAGGGCCGCGACCGGCGTACGCAGGCCGTCCTCCCGCTGCGTGGCAAGGTGCTCAACGCCGAGCAGGCCTCCACCGACAAGGTGGTGGGCAACAAGGAGCTCACGGACATCGTCAGCGCCCTGGGCTGCGGCATCGGCAGCGACTTCGACATCACCAAGCTGCGCTACGGCCGCATCTTCCTGATGATGGACGCCGACAGCGACGGCAACCACATCGCCACGCTGCTGCTCACCTTCTTCTACCGGCACCTGCGCCCGCTCATCGAGCACGGGCACATCTACCTCGCCCAGCCGCCCCTCTTCCGGGTGGACATTGGCAAGGAGACGTACTGGGCGCTCGACGAGGTCCACCGCGACCGGATCATCCGCGAGAAGGTCAAGGGCAACGCCAAGCCCAACGTCATGCGCTTCAAGGGTCTGGGTGAGATGACGCCGGACGAGCTGAAGGAGACCACGCTCGATCCCAAGCTCCGCCAGAGCCTGAGGGTGACCATCGACAACCCCCTGCTCACCGATCAGGTGATCAACGACCTGATGGGCCGGGATGTCAGCGCGCGCTTCAAGTTCATCATGGAGAGCGCCAACGAGGTCGAAGACCTGGACGTGTAGGACCCGAGGGCCCCGGCCGGGGCATGGTGCGCGGGCCCCTGGCTCGGCTAGCATCATGCCCCGTGCGAATGAAGACCTCCCTCGCCTTTTCGCTCGCGCTGCTGCTGGGCACGGCCTCCGGTGTCACCGAGGCCGCCCCCCGCCGTAGCCCGTCGACTTCGGCCCGCAAGTCGAAGAAGAAGACGCCCGCCGCCGAGCAGAGCACCCCCGCCCCGGAGTCCAGCACTCCGGCCAGCGAGGAGCCCGCGCGGGCCGCGGATGCGCCCGTGGCGCCCCGGAACCTCGCACCCGCCTCGGCCGCTCCGGCGGAAACGGCTCCAGCAGCCTCGCCCGCGCCCCCCACCTGGGCGGGTGGCGTCGCGGTGCTGGCCCTCCCCTCCAGCCCGAATGCCACCCCGGCCGCCGCCCGTGTCGAGACCGAGCTGCGTGACGCGCTCGGCGCCCGGGCGGAGGTGCAGCTGGTGGACCTCGCGGCCCTCTTCCCGCCCCCGCCCCCCGCTTCCCTGCGGGAAGGCGATGCCCTCTTCGATGAGGGCAAGGGGCTCTACGACAACCTGGACCCGGAGGCCGCGGCGAAGAAGTTCGCCGAGGCCGTGGCCTTCTACGAGCGCTACCCGGCGGAGGTGAAGCCGGAGCGGCTGGCCCGCGTCTATGTCTTCCTGGGGGCCTCGCGGCTGCTCAACGGAGACACCGCCGGGGCCCAGGAGTCCTTCACCCGGGCACAGCTCACCGCTCCCACCCTCCAGCCCGAGTCCGAGCTCTTCGGCCAGGACGTGCACGAGGCCTTCAACGCCGCGAAGGTGGCCCTGTCCCGCCAGCCGCGCGGCACGCTCACCATCGACTCCGTTCCCTCCGGCGCGCAGGTGGTGATGAAGGGCGAGCGCCTCGGCACCACGCCGCTCAAGGACGTGGAGCTCGCGCCCGGGCCCCACCCGGTGGTGCTCACCCTCCCCGGCTACACTCCCTTCGGTGTCTTCCAGCCGGTGGTCCCCTCCCAGCGCGGCGAACTGCGCCCCACGCTGGAGCCCACGCCCGGCCTCGCCGCGGTGCGTAGCCTCGCCGCCAACGTGTCCACCTCCCGCTCCCTCACGTCCGACACGCTCCCGCCTGGAG
>DASQMW010000140.1:0-5876 GCA_035645295.1 Archangium sp. | reverse complement strand
GAGCGAGCGTCACCGCGCTCAACATCGGCGGGATGAGCTCATGGGGCGGCGTGCTGTCCGGTGGGGGGAACTGGTCGGTGACCTACCCCGCCAATGGGGTGAAGCTGTCGTTCTACGTCGATGGCGTCTGGCGCGGCGACCAGACGCTCCAGGGCGACGCCAACCGTTCCGGCTCCTGGAGCTTCAACGACAGCCCGATCGGCTGCGGCTCGCACACCTTCCAGGTGAGGGCCATTCCCGCGGTCTATGACAGCAACGGCAATCCCCCCGGCACCTGCGCGGCGGGCTCCACGTCGAGGACCTTCACCTTCACCCAGGGCTGCCCCACCGCCAACCTGTCCTGCACGCAAGAAACCTATTCCGCTTCCTGCACTGGCAGCGGCAGTGGCGGCACGGGCGGCTACACCCACTCCATGCAGGAGGTCTACGTGGACAATGGCATCACGACTGCCAATCCCTGGAGGGAGGGCGCCACGTCCTGGGCCGGCTACTGCCCCATGGTCACCAGCAGCACCACGGTTACCCGGCAGATCATCGTGTATTACAAGGTGATTGACAGCAGCGGGATGCAGTCCCCCGTCCGCTCGTACTCCCTGTACTGCGCGACCCGCTGAGGTCATGCACGAGCGGGACGCGGGCCACACAGCGAGCGGAGCGCGTCCCGCTCGGACGATCCCAACGAACGGTAGCCCCGGCGACACCAGGTTACCGAGCGGCGTCTTGCAGCAGCTCGCGCACCAGCGATAGAGGCCCTCGGGCGTGAGGCGCACGGCGGTGACGAGCTCTCCACCCGCCTGGCTCACTGCTCCGGCGGCCCCTGTCCCTGGCCGTGTGCCACCGCATCATCGAGGACCACGGCGGCACCATCTCCCCGCAGAGTGACGAGGGCGTGGGCACCACCGTCACCCTCGTGTTGCCCGCGGCCCCCGCGTCAGGCGCTCTGGTCTGAGCGAGGGGCGCGGGCCTCACGCGGCGGTTATTTGAGCGAGGGTGGCCGTTTCGCCGGGACGCAGCGCAGCTGGGTGGGGTCGCACGTGACGGCGAAGTCGGGGTTGATGCTCCCCGCCTGCTCGCAGAGGCTGTCGTCCGGCTGTCCAACCTCGTCCGCGCAGTCGATGTCGCCGGGCCACATCGCCCAGACCTCGTACTGCGCGGTGCACCCGTTCTCCGTGTACTCCAGGTCCGCCACCAGCTGCGTGCCCGGGGCCCTCGCGATGGCGAGCACCCGGACGTTGCTCCACCGGTAGATGATGTCCTCGGCGGCCAGTCCCTCCTCCGGCTTGGCCTCCGCGTGCTTCTCCGCGACGCTCAGGTCCGAGGCGGAGCAGAAGCCCTCCGCGTCCGACGCCTTGGCCAGCGTGCCGAGCGAGTACGACACGCGGGCCGGGTCCCGCTCGTTGAGATTCTGGAGCTTCGCGGGGTGGAGGGAGAGCCGCTCGTCGCCCGTGGGCGTGGAGAACTTCTGGATGCCGAGCTGCTCTCCGGCCTTCACGGGGCAGGTACTGGTGCCCTTCGGCTTGTAGGTGGCGGCCCACTCCAGGCTCTGCACCGGGCAGCCGATGGGGGGCTGCGTCGTGTCACAGGCGGAAGCGAGGGTGGCGAGCGCCGCCAGTCCGAGGATTCGTCGAGTCATGTCTGGAAAACCTTTCCTGTCCACGCTGGCTAGAAGGCCACCCGGGCACCGAACCGGAAGGAGCGCGGCGCCTGGTAGGCGACGGGCTTGCCAAAGTTCTTGTTGAGGGACTCCGAGTCAATCGGCTTGCCCTCGGGGTCCACCAGCTTCGCGGGCAGGTCCCCGGGGCGTCCCCCCTCGATGGGGAGCACGGCCGAGTACGTGTAGTTCTGGTCGTACGCGACGGGAGCCTGGAAGTTGAAGAGGTTGAAGACGTCCAGGCTGAGCGAGGCGGTGATCTCCCGGCTCAGCCGGTAGTTGACGGCCAGGCGCGCGTCGAAGCGGTGCACCCACGGCAGGCGGCCCGCCTCGCCACGAGGCAGGATGAAGGCCTGTCCGGGGCCATAGTCCGCGTGCGCGCCGAGGTAGCTGTAGGGGGTGCCCGAGCTGCCCCGGTAGGAGCCACCGAAGTTGAGGCTCAGGTCGGGACGCAGGACGAACTCGCGTGCGCCGAAGAGCTTGAGCTGGTGCGTGCGGTCGGCCGGCAGCGGACCATCGCGGTTGGGCAGCAGCGACACGAGGTCGAAGTCGGAGTTGATGTTGGGGTCCAGCTGGCCGGTGTCGGAGCGGAACAGGCCCTCGTAGTTGCCGCGCAGGGAGGACCACGTGTAGCTGGCCTGGGCCAGCCACCCATCCGCGAAGTTCCTCTGGAAGAAGGCCGTCACCGCGTCGTACTCGCGCCGCGGCTTGACGAAGTCCGTGGCGAAGCCGAGCCCCGGGTTGCCAATGAAGTAGGTGGCCCCGTCATCCCGGCTCATGTCCTCGATGGCGATGTTGAGCGAGCGCCGCGTATACGTCAGGCCCACGCGGGCATTGGCCAGCAGCTCGTATTCGCCGCCCACCACGAACTCGTCGGTGGACTGGGGTTGGATGGCGGGGTCCACGATGGTGGCGCCAGCGCCCACGGTCTCCCACCGGGTGTTGGCGTCCAGCCCGGGCCGGAAGGGCAGGCGCGCGGCCTCGCTGGAGCACGCGCCCCGCTGCTGCTCCGGGTCCCTCGGGTCGCACACGCGCGAGTCCTTCTGCGAGCGCACGCCGGGCTCACCGGGGAAGGAGCGGTCCACCATGTCCAACGGGACGCTCTCGTAGTAGCGGGCGTAGTTGGCGTAGAGCTTGGCCTTGCCGGAGCGGGTGGGGTCCACGATGAGGCCCAGCCGAGGCGACCACTGGTTGGCCAGCACCATGGCGAGCTGTCCCCCGCCGATGAGGTGCTGCACGTCGTAGCGCAACCCCACGTTGAGCGTGGCCATGTTGTCGAAGAGGCTCCAGCTGTCCTGGACGAAGCCGCCCACGGAGTTGGACGTGGACACCGGGTGCTGGAAGTCCTGGATGAGCACTTCGTCCGGGCCGGTGAGGTAGCCGTACTGCCGGTAGTCATAGAAGTACGCGCCGTCATCCGACTCGATGAGCACGGTCCTGCCGGTCACGGCCCGGATATGGTCGTAGCGCATCTGCTCGAGGTCCACGCCCGCCTTGAGGACGTGCTGGCCCGCGCCCTGGAGCAGCAGGGTGCCCACGAGCTTGCCCTGGTAACGGTCCAGCAGGCTCTCGTCGAGGCGGCCCGGGCCTCCCGTCATATAGCCGAGCACCGGGCAGCGCGTGGCCAGCTCCGGCGTGGGTGACTGGCAGACGGACGGGTCGGGCAGCGCCTCGAACTCGGTGAGGGAGTGCTGGCCCGGGGAGGTGCGCTGCCAGGTGGTGTTGGAGATGCCGGCGAGCCGCGAGAGGCTACCGGCCCGCGAGCCGTCCGAGGCGCGCACGCTGGCATCCTGGTGGTGCCAGCCGAGCGTCGCGTTGAAGAGCAGGCGCTTGTCCAGGAAGGCCGAGGACCACTTGAGGCTGGTGTCCAGGCTGCTGGCGATACGCTGGGTGGCGATGGCGCTGTGCTGGCCGTTGATGCGCTCCACCTCGGGGGCGCCGGTGCGCTCGCTGATGGCGAAGCGGCCCTCGCCACCGGAGGTCGAGGGAGAGCCCGTCACCGACACGGTGACGTTGTGGTCCTGGTTGAGGAGGTAGGTGAGCTTGCCGATGAACTGGAAGGTCCGCTGATCCGCGAAGTAGAGCCGCCGCGTGCCCTCGATGCGCTGGGTCTGGGTGAAGCCCCGCTCGTCCTGCATCGGGCGGCCCTCGCCGTCCAGCACCAGGGCGTTGAGGTGGCGCTCCAACTGGTAGCGGGTGAAGGAGGGCGCCACGCCCGCGTAGAACCAGAGCTTGTCGCGGAGGATGGGGCCACCGACCTCGGCGCCGAAGTCCCCCAGGTTCCACAGCGACGCCTGGCCGGAGATGGTGCCCGCCTCCTGGCGGATCTCCGTTCCCCGAGGGGCCAGCCCGCCCGGGGTGAGATTGCCGAACACCGAGCCGTGGAACTCGTTGGAGCCCGACTTCGTCACCGCGTTGATGACGCCGCCGGTGGAGCGGCCGTACTCGGGCAGGTAGCCGCCGCTGATGACGTTCACCTCGCCGATGAACTCCACGCTCAGCGGCGAGCCGTTGATGCCGAAGCCCGGGTCATTCACCGAGACGCCATCGACGATGTACTGGTTCTCCGGCGAGGTGGAGCCGCTGAGGGAGACGCCATAGGTGTCCGCATTGGCCCCCGGGGCCAGCTCGGCGAGGGACTCGAAGGAGCGCGAGGCCGCGCCCTTGCCGCTGGGGGAGACGACGGCGATGTTGCGCAGGAAGTCCTTGCTGACGTTGACGCCCGTGGTGGCCGAGCCGACATCGACCGTGGGGGCCTGGGCGACCACCTCCAGCGTCTCTCCGAGCGCCTCGGGGAGCAGCTCCACGTTGACGCGCACCGAGTAGTCCAGCCGCACACCGATGTTGTCGCGGGAGAGGGGCTTGTAGGACTCCCGGTCGAAGCGCAGCGTGTACACGCCGGGCGGGAGCTGGGGGATGCGGTACTGGCCGGCGGCGTCGGTGAGGACCGTCTGCTCCCCCTGGAGGGAGGGAGAGGTCGCCGTCACCACCACGTCCGCCAGGGGTTTCCGGGTGGAGGCATCCACCACGGTGCCCAGGAGCACGGAGGTGCCTTGAGCCAGGGCCACGTTGCCCACCATGCACAAGGCCAGCGCGAGCAGGCCGAGGTGCTGGAGGAACCTTCTATCTGTCATGGGGCGTGTGTTGCCCGGGAGGGAGGGGGGGGTTGTCCGCGTTCACCGGGCACTCCTCGGAGCGCGCAGCTAAGCGCCCGGACTCACGAGGTGCAAGTTTTGGAAGGCGTTGCCCGGTAGGGTTCACCCTGAGGGAGGCCCAACCCTTGCTCCTCCCCTTCGAGCGCATCTCCGCCGCGGAGCTGCCCCGCGGTGTACCCCATGGGGCTGCGCGGCTTCTCCACCCGCCTGGCTCATTGCTCCGGCGGCCCCCGTCAGCCCCACTCCTCGGCTCCTCCGCTCCAGCCCTCCCCCTCCACATGCTCTCTCTCCCGCCTATATCCTGGCCGGTACACTGTGGTGCGAGTGGCTGACGCCGTCGCTAACGCGCTCGAGGGCCCGCTCTCCCCTCCTGGTCAGGCCGCGCGCCGCGTGGAGTTGCTGTAATGCGCCCAACGAGGACTGAGCCGCCCCGCCGGCGTCGCCCCCCCAGGAACGGAGTCAGACGATTCGTCTAGGAGACGCGGTGTCGGAACAAGTCCTTGGACATCTTCCCCGGCGTCCCCGTGAGTAGGCCCCCACCCGACGCACCGAGTACCTCCTGGAAGTCGGGTTCGGTCCATGCGAACAAGAGCACCTGGCCACCCGCATGCCGGGAGGCCCGGGAGGAGCACGCATGGACGAGGAGAAGAAGTCCGAAGCCAGTGGGGAGGGAGCGGAGCGGGTGGGGCCGTACCTGCTTCAGGAGCAGGTGGAGCAGTCCGACGACAGCCAGGAGGAACTCTATCTGGCCACCAACGAGACGAGCGGAGCCACGGCCCTGGTGCGCAAACACGCCCCCGAGGAGGGCACGGCACCGCGCAAGGACTGGCGGGTGTTCCTCGGCTCCTGGGCCTCACGCGGCTATTCCGCCATGGAAGTGGAGCACACCGGCTGGGCCAGGGCCCAGGACAGGCAGTCGGCGGAATCACTGCTGCTCACGTTGGAAGGTGTGCTCGAGGAAGTGCAGCGCATGGGCCGTGCCGTGTCCGGCCCCCAGGAGCCCCGCCTCCGGTGGCGTCTGGGATGGGGCGTGGCGAGCGCCGTCACGGGAGGCGCCCTGCTCCTCGCGC
>DASQMW010000139.1:0-40500 GCA_035645295.1 Archangium sp. | reverse complement strand
CTGCGGCGCGCTGGGGAAGAGGCCTCCGCGGCTGCGCTGGGAAGCGTCCACCGAGATGGACTTCGTGGAGGAGTCGAAGCGCAGGCGCATCTGCCGGTCCTGCTCGTCGAACATGGACTCCTCGCCGAGGAAGTCGCTCATGCGCCGGTCCAGCTCGCGCTCCTCGCGTACCTCGGTGATGCGGCCGCGCAGGGCCAGGAGGCGCTGGCGCACCTTGTCCTCGGAGTCGCGCAGCACGTCCGCCTGCTCCAGCAGATCCTCCGGGTCGTCGCTGGACTCGCGGCGGTCGAGCGCCGGCACCTGGGAGGCGGGAAGCGCGGAGCGCAGCGCATCGCGCTCGGTGCGCAGGTCGCGCATACGGGCAAGCAGCTTGGAGCGGGCCTCGCGGTCCGCGGTGGCGTCCCACGCGGCGCGCACCCGGGCCAGCTCGTCGGAGAGCGCCGTGTGCAGCGCCAGGTTGCGGCGCTCCGCTTCGGTCTCGGCCCCGGCGAGCGACTGGGCCAGTCCGGAGAGCTGGCCGGACAGCTCCTGCGACTGCCGCAGCGCCGTCTCCAGCTCCGGGCCCGCCACCAGCTGGCCCTTCTGCTCGGACTTGAGCTGCTCGATGCGTCCGGCCAGGGTGTTGAGCTCCGCGCGCAGCACCTGCTGCCGGTCTCTCAGGTCACGCACCTGGCCGCGCGCCGTGCGTGCGTCGGCCCGCAGCGAGTCCACTCCCGAGGCCGCCCACACAGGCGTACCCAGGGAGAGACACAGCAGGAGGGGGAGCAGGACGCGCTTCACAATCCCGTCCTAACAGCAAGCGGGATGCCAGGGCCAATCCCCGTCCGGGCGTTTCGTTGCCCGCAAAACCCGAAAGGTTCCGGGGACTTCGCGCACGGCCGGGCCAGGGCTGCTGAGGGGGAATGACGGAAAACCACGAGGGGAGCGGGGAGGCGGTAGATTTTCGAGGGGAGCGGTTTCTTTTCTACAGCCGGACGCGGCGCTCCGCCACCCACTGGATTCCGGCCCGCGGAGGCCGGCTCAGTTCTCCTCGGGGCGCTCGCTCTTGGCGATGAAGCCGTACTTCTCCAGCTTGTAGTAGAGCGCGGACGTCTTGATGCCCAACAGCCGGGCCGTTTCCGTCTTCACGCCGCCGGCCTTCTCGTAGGCGCGGGCGATGAGCTGGCGCTCGAGGTCCTCGAGGATGTCGGGCAGGGGCCGGTCCCCCATGGGCACGGGCAGGCCGGAGTCGGCCCGGGGCGTGGTGCCGGTGAGGTGCGCGGGCAGGTCCGTCGCGGCGAGCGTCTCGCCCTCGGCGAAGACGAGCGACTGCTCGATGACGTTCTCCAACTCGCGCACGTTGCCCGGCCAGGCGTAGCGGGCCAGCGCGCGCAGGGCGGTGTCATCCAGGCCCTTCACCCGCTTGTTCACGCGGGGGGAATGCTTGGCCACGAAGTGGCGGGCCAGCGCGGTGATGTCCTCGGGGCGCTCGCGCAGCGGCGGAATCTGCAGGGGGACGATGTGCAGCCGGTAGTAGAGGTCCTCGCGGAAGCGGCCGGCCTTCACCTCGGCTTGGAGATCGCGGTGGGTGGCGCTCACCACGCGCACGTCCACCTTGAGCGTCTCCTCGCCGCCCACGCGCTGAATCTCCTTCTCCTGGAGCACGCGCAGGAGCTTCGTCTGGACGGAGTGGGGGATTTCACCAATCTCGTCGAGGAAGAGGGTACCGCCGTCGGCGAGCTCGAAGCGGCCGAGCTTGCGCTTGACGGCGCCGGTGAAGGCGCCGCGCTCGTGGCCGAAGAGCTCGCTCTCCAGGAGCGTCTCGGCGAGGGCGGCGCAGTGGACGACGATGAAGGGCCCGTCCTTGCGTGGGGAGAGCTGGTGGAGCATGCGCGCCACGAGCTCCTTGCCGGTGCCGGACTCGCCGCGCACGAAGACGGTGGCGTCTGTGGCGGCGGCCTTGCGCACCATGCCGACGAGCCGCTGCATGGGCTCGCTGTCGCCCACCATGAGGTTGCCGTGGGCGTGGGCGGCATCGGACTCGAGCGCCTCGGTGCGGGCGGACAGGCGCTCCACCTGGCGGCGGGTGGAGGACAGCTCCAGGCCCTTCTCCACCTTGGCGCGCAGCACGTCCGGGGTGAAGGGTTTGGTGATGAAGTCGTAGGCGCCCTGCTGCATGGCCTGCACGGCCGTCTCGATGGTGCCGAAGGCGGTGACGACCATGACGACGGCGGCCGGGTCATGCGCCTTGAGCGTCCGGGTGACGGCGATGCCGTCCATGCCGTCCATCTTCAGATCGGTGACGACGAGATCGAAGGACGTCTTCTTGTAGGCGGAGACACCGTCGGTGCCGGAGCGGGCGGCCGTCACGGTGTGACCGGAGCGGGTGAGGGTGACGGCCATGCCCTCGCGGAGGGTGTCGTGGTCGTCGATGACGAGGATGCGGGCCATGGGAGGCGACCCTATATCGTCCTGGCGCCTTCCGTCGAAGTGGGCACAATCCGCCCCCCATGAGTCCCCCCCTGACGGCCACCTCCCTGACGCCCCTGCACGAGCTGCTGGCGCGCCACGTTCCCACCGACGACAAGGAGCGGGAGGACCTGGCGCGGATGCGCGCCCTGGCCACGGAGCTGGAGAAGCCCTTCTCGCGGGCACAGGAGCGGGGGCACTTCACCGGCAGTGCGGTGGTGGTGGATCCGTCGGGTGAGCGGGTGGTGATGGTGCACCACGGGAAGCTGAAGCGGTGGTTGCAGCCGGGCGGTCACGCGGAGGCGGGGGACGGGGGCCGCATGGAGGAGACGGCGCTGCGCGAGGCCCGGGAGGAGACGGGATGCCGGGTGCGGCTGCACGCGAGCGCGCCGAGGCCGCTGGACGTGGACATCCACACCATTCCGGCGCGCAAGGACGAGCCGGAGCATGTGCACCTGGACGTGCGCTACCTGGTGGTGGCGGAGGACCCGGAGTCGCTGGCTCATGACCCGGGTGAGTCCTCGGGCGCGCAGTGGCTGACGTGGGACGAGGCGCTGGCGCGGGCGGACGAGGCGCCCCTGCGGCGCTTGATGGAGAAGGCACGGGCGGCGGCGCGCGCGGGCTGAGCCCGCTGCGAGCTGGATGAGGAACATTTGTTGGGTGAATTCAAATCGTTCACCTCGCTGACAGCAGTCAAGGTCCGAGTCCGAGCAGGTGCCAGTGGTGGAGCCATGCCGCGAAGGCCGCTGCGGCCAGCGTGGCTCCCGTGAGGGATAGGCGCAGGGCCAGCCTCCCGGATCGCTTCCACCAGGCACGTGCGCTCCAGGCGAGGGCTCCCGGGGTGAGCACCGCGGCCCCGAGCGCGCAGGCCATCGAGACTCCCAGCAGCCGGGGCGTAGCGCCGTACTCCAGTCCGACGTGGTGGCGCACCAGGAGCGTGAAGCCGCTCAGGAACAGCAGGTGCAGCAAGCCGATGACCGCCAGTAGCCCCGTGGCCGGGCTCTGGTGGAGGACGCCCGCCAACACGGCCAACGCGAAGAGCGTGGCGCACACGGCGAGCAGCCCGTAGGTGAAGGCGGACGTCTCGTACCAGGGCACCCGCTCGTATGCCGCCGTGGGCTGGTTCTCGAAGAACAGGTGCGTGATGTGGCCCGCGGCGTCCTCGCGGAAGGCCACGCGCTCCGGTGAGCCCGGATCCCCGGCGGGACGGAACAAGCGCGGCACCACCTCCACCCAGCGCCGCCATGCGCGCCCCGGCTCCCGGATGTGCAGGGTGCCATCTCCGCCGTCTCGCACGCGGATCTCCTGGCGCCACCCCAGCGAAGCCTCAGCCGTGCCGTAGGCCCGCCACGTCGTTTGATATCCCCCCGCGAAGCGTGCCGCCCGCCCGGCGAAGTCCCGCGTGGGCACGGGCTTGTCCGAGGGCGGGGCAGGGGAGCCGTGCGCGAGGACGGCGCGCAGCAGCTCCATCCGGGCCCGCTGCGCGGCGTCCTTCTCCCCCGGGCCGTTGTACGAGACGAACAGCCCCGTCCCGTGCTCGGGCATCAGCACCAGCAGCGAGTGGAAGCGGTACGCGTCCCCCAGGTGCCCGATGAGCCGCTGGCCATCGAGGTGGAACTCCATGAATCCATGGGCCCACCCGCTCAACCGGGGGTCATGCGTGAAGTGCTGGCGATGCATCCGCCGCACTGTCTCCTCGCGCAGGATGCGGTGGCCCTCGTGCTGCCCTCCCTGGAGGTGCGCGAGCATGAACCTCACCAGGTCCGTGGCGGTCGTGAGCAGCGAGCCGCTGGAGGCCACCACCATCTGCTCCAGGGGCTGGGCGCGTGGGCTTCCATCCTCGAGGGTGTGTCCCAGCGCCATGTCGGCGGCGAGCTCTGGGGGTACCGTCCTGCGGAAGAAGGTGCGCCTCATCCCCAGTGGCTCCAGCACGTTCTCCCGGAGGTATTGCTCGAAGGGCTGGCCCGACACCCGCTCGACGATGTACTCGGCCAGACTCGTTCCGTAATCGGAGTACGCCGAAAGCTCGCCCGGCGGCCGCACCCGGGCCGGCATGCGCTCCCGCAGGTACTCCGCCAGCGTGTCGGGCGGTGGGCCCTCAGGCCAGAGGCGCTCGTGCACCTCGAAGCCTCCCGTGTGCGCCATCAGGTGCGCGAGCGTGAGGGGCCGGTCATACGCCCCCGGAAGCCGCAGGTCCTCCAGGTACGTGTGGACGTCCGCGTCCAGGTCGAGCCGCCCCCGCTCGGAGAGCTGCATCACCGCCGTCCAGACGAACAGCTTGCCCAGGGAGGCCACGCGGAAGAGTGTCTTGTCCGCCACCACGGGCGTGTGCTTCCCGGCGTCCGCGTTGCCGTAGCCTCGGGCCAGCACCACCTGGCCGTCCCGCACCACCGCCACCGTCGCTCCAGGAATCCGGTACGTCGCGAGCTGCCCGGTGACCACGCGATCCACGAGCGGCTCCAGCGACGCCGCGTCCGGCCGGAGGGGAACCTCGGCCCATGCTGGCACCGCCAGGGCGAGCACGAGCACCAGGGCGGAGAATCCCAGGGAGGCGCTGTGTTGCTCGGACGGCATGCCACAGGTGTAGCGGACTTCCCCTGTCGAAGGGAACACAGGGGCATCTGTCCCGCCGTTCTTCTCCTGGCCCCGGGCGGTGCGGGCCATTAACAAGGGCCGCCACGTACCCACTCAAGGAGGGATGTCATGGAGCAGAGGGCACTCGGAAAGCAGGGGCTGAAGGTCTCCGCCCTGGGCTTGGGCTGCATGGGAATGAGCGACTTCTACGGCTCGGGAGACGAGAAGGAGTCCATCTCCGTCATCCACCGGGCGCTGGAGCTCGGGGTGAACTTCTTCGACACGGCCGACATGTACGGGCCGTTCACCAACGAGAAGCTGCTGGGCAAGGCCATCGCCGGCCGGCGCGACCAGGTCATCCTCGCCACCAAGTTCGGCAACGTGCGCGCCGAGGATGGCTCCTTCCTCGGTATCAGCGGCAAGCCCGACTACGTCCTCAAGGCCTGCGATGCCTCACTCAAGCGCCTGGGCGTCGACCACATCGACCTCTACTACCAGCACCGCGTGGACACCACGGTCCCCATCGAGGACACCGTGGGCGCCATGGCCCAGCTGGTGAAGCAGGGCAAGGTCCGCTACCTCGGCATGTCCGAGGCCGCGCCCGACACCCTCCGCCGCGCCCACAAGGTGCACCCCATCTCCGCGCTCCAGACCGAGTACTCGCTCTGGAGCAGGGATCCGGAGGACGAGGTGCTCCCCACCGTGCGCGAGCTGGGCATCGGCTTCGTCCCCTACAGCCCGCTGGGCCGCGGCTTCCTCACCGGCCGCTACCGCCGCCTCGAGGATCTCGAGCCCAACGACTGGCGCCGCCACAACCCGCGCTTCCAGGGCGACAACTTCGCCAAGAACCTCCAGCTCGTGGACAAGATCAATGAGCTGGCCGGGCGCAAGAAGGTGAAGGCCTCGCAGCTCGCGCTCGCGTGGGTGCTGGCCCAGGGCAAGGACCTCGCCCCCATCCCCGGCACCAAGCACGTGAAGTACCTCGAGGAGAACTGCGCCGCGGCCGATATCCGACTCTCCCCCGAGGAGCTGCGGGAGATCGACACCATCGCCCCCAAGGGCGCGGCGGCCGGCACCCGCTACCCCGAGGCGGGCATGAAATCCGTCCACCGCTGAGGCGTGGCTCAGGCCTCCGTGTTGGGGAAGTGCGGGTTCTCGATGAGCCCGAACACGTTGCCGAATGGATCCGTCACGGTGGTCACGCGGATGCCGCCGCCCACGTCTCGCACGGGGCTGGCGGGCTCGATGCCGAGCTTCTTCAGGCGCTCCAGGGACTGGTCCGCGTTGTCCACGCCCCAGTAGGTCACCGCGCCTCCGGGGCCCGGCTTCCCCGCCGAAGTGTCCGGGTCCAGCCCCAGCTCGAAGCCGCCCACGTTGAAGCCCACGTAGAAGGGCTCGTCGAAGTACGGCGCGACGCCCAGTACCTGGCTGTACCAGGCCTTCGCCTTGGCCAGATCCGTCACGTGGTACACGGTGGTGCGCAGTCCGAGGATGGGGGCGGGGTTCTTCACGGGGTACTCCGGGTGAGAGGGAGGGAAGAGGTGGAGACCCCCACCCTAATCCTGGTGTCCAGGGAGAGGGGACACCCCGTGGGGTAGGTCAGGCCTTCGGGACCGGTGGGAGCGTCGGGGCCCGCCGCGGCAGCCGCACCGTGAAGCGCGTGCCCTGTCCCTCGTGCGACGTCACGGTGATGCCTCCGCCGTGGGCCAGCACCAGTTGCCGGGTGATGTAGAGCCCCAGCCCCACGCTGCCCGCTCCACTGCCCGCGTGGCGGCCCCGGCGGAAGGGCTCGAAGAGATTCGGCAGGGTATCCCCCGCGATGGCGGTCCCCTCGTTGTGCACCTCGAGGAAGACCTGTCCCGGCTCACCCCGGCAGCGCACCCAGACCGCCGTGTCCGGCGGACTGTGCTGGAGCGCGTTGCCCACCAGGTTGCCGAGCACCTGCGCGAGCCGGTCCTCGTCCCACTCGCCCCCGCCGTCCCCCTCCTGGGTCAGCTCCACCTGCCGCTCGGGGTGGCTGGCGGCCAGCTCCTCCACCACGCCGCGCGCCAGCTCGAAGAGGTCCATCTTCTTGCGCGCCACCGGGATGCCGCCGCCCAGCCGTGCCTGGCTGAAGTCCAGCAGGTCTCGGATGAGCCGGGTGGAGCGGTCCGCCGCGGAGATGATGCGGGTGAGGCTCTTGCTCTGCCGCTCGTCCAGCCCCTCGCGTGCCAGCAGCACGGAGGCCGAGATGCGGATGACGCTCAGCGGGTTGCGCAGATCATGGCTGACGATGCCCAGGATCTGCCGCTCGAAATCGGCGAGCTGGCGCGCCTCGGCCTCCTGCTGCTTCTGCACGGTGATGTCCACGTAGGCGCCCGTCATGTAGAGGGGGCGTCCGTTCGCGTCCACGAAGGTCTTTCCCTTGCCGCTCAGCCAGTGCACGCGGCCATCCGGCCACACCACGCGGAAGTCCATTTCGAAGTCCGCGCCCTCGCGCGCGCAGGCCTCGTTGCGGCGTGCCGCTTCGGCCCGGTCCTCGGGGTGCACCAGCGCCAGGCAGTCGTCCATCGTCTGCACCGTGCGTCCCAACGGCAGGCCGAAGAGCTGGTCCAGGTTCTCGTCCCACTCCAGCGCGTTGGTGCGGATGTCCCAGCGGAAGGTGCCCGTGCCACCCGCCCACAGCGCCGCGCGCAGCCGCTCGTCGCGCTCCTGCAGCGTGGCCTCCATCCGCTCGCGCTCCGCCAACAGGTCGCGCAGCTGGGCCTCGCTCGCCTCGGCCTGGGCGCGTGCCTGCTGCGCGGCCTCATAGAGGCGGGCCCGCTCCAGCGCCTGTGCGCCTTGCCGTGCCAGCGCGAGGAGGAACTCCTGCTCGTCGGATGACAGGGTGCGTGGCCTCGAGTAGTTCACCACCAGGGCGCCCATGACGCCCCGGCTGCCGCGCAGGGGCACCACCGCCGCGGCCTCGTAGGGAAGCTCCAGCCGCGCCACGCTGGGGTAGCGCCGGTCCCGCTCCTCGCGGTTGGCGAAGGTGACGAGCTTGTCGCCGCGCACCGCCTCCGTCACCGCCAGCGGCGCATCGAGCGGGATGCGCTCGAGATTGCGCGTGAGGTGCCGCACGTTCTCGGTGGCGCTCACCAGCTCGAGGGCCTGGCCCTCCTCGGTCATCAGGCACACCGCCCCCGAGTGGGCCTCCAGCGCCGCCACGCCCTGGGTGATGATGATGTCCACCACCTGCCGGGGCGTGAGGGCCTCGGAGAGCGCGGCGGTGACGGCCTGCAGGCGCGAGATGCGCTCCTGGGCCCTGCGCTGGTCGTCGACGTCGGCGTTGGTGCCGAACCAGCGGATGACGCGGCCGCGCGCATCCCGCATGGGCAGGGCCCGGACGAGATGCCAGCGCCAGGTGCCACCCGTCCGCCAGATGCGGGTCTCCACCTCGTAGGGCTCACCGGTGCGCAGGCTGTGCTGCCAGCGCTCCATCACCCGGGGCAGATCCTCCGGGTGGACGGCCTGCGGCCACTGCGTGGGCTCGCCCGCGGGAATTCCGGTGTTCTCGTAGCCGCGGCGGCTGATGTAGTCCAGCACGCCATCCGGCCGGCTCGTCCAGATGGTGTGGGGCAGTACCTCGGCGAGGGTGCGGTACTGCTGCTGCACCTCGTGCAGGCGCAGCGTCTGGCGCAGCAGGTGCGAGAGGCGCTCCGGGGTGAGCGCCGACTTGGCGAGGTAGTCGGTGGCGCCGGCCTTCATCAGCTCCACGGCGATATGCTCATCCCCCTGCCCGGTGAGCATGATGACGGGCGTCTCCACCAGGGCGGCGCGTGCCTTGCGCAGCACCTCCAGCCCGTCCTGGCCCGGCATCTGGAAGTCCATCAGGGCGCAGTCGAAGCTCTGCTCCAGCAGGGCGGCGAGCGCGGCCGTGCCGTCGCGGACCTCGACGAGCTGCGCGTTGAGCCCCGCCTTGAGCAGGGCGCGCCGCACCGCGAGCCGGTCCACCTCGTCGTCGTCCGCGACCAACAGCCGCAGCGGTTGCTCCTCCATGCGCTCCTCGGCCCTCACGGCAGCTCCACCCGGGACCAGTATGCGTTGAGTGCGGCCATCAACTCCACGAAGGCCGGAGAGGCCACGGGCTTGACGAGGTAGCCCGCTACGTTGTGCGCGTAGCTTTGCAGCCTGTCTCTATCGTCGTTGGAGGTGGTGAGCACCACCACCGGGGTGGCGCGCAGCTCGGGGTCGTCGCGCAGGGCGCGCAGGAACTCGAGGCCGTTCATCCTCGGCATGTTGAGGTCCAGCAGGATGAGACGGTTGTTGGACGGCACCGAGCCGTTGTGCAACAGCTCCAGCGCCTGCCGCCCATCACCGGCGACGTAGAGGGTGTTGTGGATGTTGCTCTTCTTGAAGGCACGCTGGACGTTCATGACGTCCACCGCGTCGTCATCCACCAGCAGGATGTTCAGCGTCTTCACGGATACGCCTCAGCGCCCCTCGTCGGGGATGTGCTTTGGCCAGGTGAAACGGAAGGTAGCCCCCTGGCCAGGGGCGGACTCCAGCCAGGCACGCCCCCCGCGTGCCTCCACGCTCTTCTTCACCACCGACAGCCCGATGCCGGTGCTCTCCACTTCATCACGGGCCCGCAGCGTCTGGAAGATGCCCCAGATGCGTTCATGGTACTCGGGAGCGATGCCGGGGCCATTGTCGGCCACGGAGAATTCCCAGAAGGCGTCCAGCTGCCGCCCCTCCACCCGCACCCGCATCCCGGGTGACCGCGCGTGCTTGAAGGCGTTGCCCAGCAGATTGAGGAACACCTGCTGCAGGGGCACCCGCTCGGTGCGCAGGGTGGGCATGCCGGGCGGCAGCTCGACGAGCGTGCCGGCAGGTGGGGCGAGCAGCTCCACGCACTCGGTGAGCAGCTTGCCCACGTCCACCAGCTCCGGGCGGCTCCGCATCCGGCCCGCGCGGCTGTAGTCGAGGATGCCGTTGATGAGCGCCTCCATGCGCTCCACGCGCCCGCGCAGCAGCCGCATCTGCTCGCGCGTCTCGTCCGTCATCACACTCTGGAGGTCGTCCTCTATCCACTGCGACAGGTTGGCGATGCCGCGCAGCGGGGCCTTCAGATCGTGGCTGGCCACGTAGGCGAATTGATCCAACTCCTTGTTGCTGCGCTCCAGCGCGGTGATGAGGCGCTCGCGCTCGGCCTCGGCGCGCTTGCGCTCGGTGATGTCCAGCACCACCGTGGCCACGCCCAGCGTGGTGCCCTCGGCCGAGCGCACGGGCGCATAGCGCGCCAGCCACGCCCGCTCCTCGCCGGAGGGCAGCCGCGTGGAGGACTCCACCGTCTGCGTCTCCCCGGTCTCCAGTGCGCGCCGCAGCGACTTCACCACGATGTCCACGCCGGGGCCCTGCGTGGAGAGCACCTCGGGCATGGTGTGTCCCAGGTGGTCCTCCGCGGGCTTGCGGTTGATGTCCTGCAGGGTGCGGTTGACGCGCACGAAGCACAGCGTGCGGTCGAAGAGGGCGATGCCGGCGGGGGCCGCGTCCAGCAGCGTGTCCAGCATGGCGCGGGCCTGCTCGGCGAGGTAGCGCTCGTGCTGGGCCCGGCGCATGGCCTCCTGGCTCTCGCGGTACATGCGCGCGTTGTCCAGCGCGAGCGCGGCGCGGCGCGCGAACTCCTCGGCCAGCGACAGGTCCGCGGCGGAGAAGCTCCGGATGCTCCCCGCCTGCACCAGGGTGATGCTGCCCAGCGTCCGCCCGTGCACCACCAGCGGCACGATGATGGAGGAGCGCAGCCCCAGCTCCCGCAGCAGCCGCAGGCCCTCCGCGTCGCGCGTGAGCTGGGCGTGCATCGCGTCCGGGATGACCTCCAGCAGCTCCGGCTCCCCGGTGCGCAGCACGTGGCCGAGCCCGTGGTTGGCATGGTGGAGATCCGCGGGCTCACGGCGCGCCAGCTCCCAGGCGAAGGGCTCCTTGGTGCTGTCGGTGTGCGTCACCGCGACGCGCTCGACCGTCTCGTCTGGCCGCACCATGTCCACCGTGCACCAGTCCGCCAGCCGCGGGACGATCATCCGCGTGAGGTTGCGCAGCGTCTCCTCGGGATCCAACGTGAGGGCGAGCAGGGCGCTGGCCTCGGCGAGGAAGCCGTGCACGTCGGCGGTGCGCTTCTGGTCGTCGATGTCCGTGCAGGTGCCGAACCAGCGGACGATGCGGCCCTGGGGGTCGTGGACGGGAATGGCGCGGCCGAGGAACCAGCGCCAGACGCCGTCCAGCCGGCGGCAGCGGTACTCGATTTCGAAGGGCTCACCGGTGGCGAGGCTGTGGCGCCAGCGCTTCTCGGCCTCGGACATGTCCTCCGGGTGGAAGGCCTGCTTCCAGCCATTGCCCCGCGACTCCTCGGGGTCCATGCCGGTGTACTCGTACCAGCGCCGGTTGAGGTAGTCCTGGACCCCATCGGGCCGCGACGTCCAGACGATCTGCGGCAGGGCTTCCGCCAACATGCGGAATTGCTCGCGCTCGGTGTCGAGCCGCTGCTCCGGTCCACTGACTCCGAAGACGGAGTTCAACGGCTCGTACACGGTGAGATCTCCGTCGGATTGGCGGGACACGTCGAGCGGCCCTCCGCGGGGCAAAAGGAGGTGGAACCAGCCGAGCAGCCATCCGTTGCCGCCTGTGCGGCACTCCCACCTCTCTCTTACTGCGTCCCGGCGACCTCATGTCCGGCACGGCGGACCGGCTGTCGTCCGCGCAACAGGTCGTCGAGGCCCTCACATTTCCTCGAAGCACACTCAGCGTGTGAGGGCTCGTCAGGCTGGCTGGTTCACGGGGGATTCTGCCCCGGGACGAGGGGGAGGGTGAGCTCGAAGGTGGTGGTTCCCGAGAGGGCGACGAGCCGCAGGTCTCCTCCATGGGCGCGGGCGATTTTCCGGGACAGTGGCAGGCCGAGGCCCGTGCCCTTTTCGCGGGTGGTGAAGAAGGGCTCGAAGATGCGCTCGCGTTCGGTTTCGGGCACGCCGGGCCCGGAGTCTTCGACGCGGATGGTGTAGCCGTGGCCCTCGCCGCGGCCCGTCACGCGCACCTTGCCGCCGGGAGGCGAGGCCTGCACCGCGTTCTTCACCATGTTCACCAGCGCGGCCGTCAGCAGGCTTCCATCCGCCTCCAGCACCGCGGGCTCGGCCACCACCTCCACCGTCACCGCCCGGGCGGCCGCGTCCGCCGCGAGCAGCACGCTGGCCTCCGCGAGCAGGTCCGGTGCCGCCACGGGCGAGCGCGACAGCGGCTGCTCCCGGGCGAAGGCGAGGAAGTCCTCGACGATGCGCTGGAGGTACTCCACCTCGTGCTGGATGCGCGCCACGTGCCCGGCGGCGTCCGCGTGGGCGCCGGCCTCGAGGTCCTCCGCGAGAATCCCCGAGAAGAGGGAGATGCCACCGAGGGGGTTGCGCACCTCGTGGGCCACGCCCGCCAGCATCAGCTTGAGCTGCCGGTCACGGCTCTCCAGCGCGCCGCGCATCACCTCCAGCTCGCGCGCCAGGACGCCAATCTCCCGCGTGGGCTCGGGAGGCACCGGCGTCGTCAGGTCGCCCCGGCCGATGCGCAGCGCCGAGGCCATCAGCCGCCGCAGCGGCCGGGCCAGTCCCCGCGCGGTGAGGATGGCCACGAGTCCGAGCACCCCGAGCGCCACGCCGCTCGCCGCCGCGAAGCTCCGGGACAGGCGCGCCAGCGAGCCGAAGAAGGCCGCGCTGCCCTCCACCGCCACCGCGCCCACCACCTGGCCCTCGCGGCGCACCGGCGCGTAGCCTGTCTTGTAGAAGCGCCCATCCGTTCCCAGGAAGAGCACCTGGCTGGCCGCGCGCTCACCGGAGAAGACCCGGGACAGCTCGAGCCTGTCCCGCGCGAGCTCCGGCACCTCGGTGCCCACCGGGAGGTTGCCTCCCACGTCCGCGAGCACCCGGCCCTGCGTGTCCACCACGTACAGGCGCCGCACGCCGCTCGCGTCCCTCACCTCGGTGAGCAGGCGCACGAGGTTGCGCCACGTGCGCGTGCCCATGGTGTCGTCGCCGGGCTCGATGGTGAGCATCCGCTCGCCGCTCACCTGGCTCGCCGTGGCTGCGGCGATGGCGGAAAGGCTCGTGCCCAGCTCCTCCTCCAGGATGGAGCGGGCCAGCGCGTAGACCGCCGTCCCGGTGAGCGCGAGGAAGAGCAGCGTGGGCAGCAGGAAGGCCACGAGCAGGCGCGCCGAGAGCGAGCCCAGCGCGTCCTTCACTCGGGAGGAGAGGGGAGGCGGGGTGGACATGGGGGAAGACGGTTCCGCACTCTACACCGGCGCCCGGGGCGGGCTGTCCATCCAGGTTCTGGGACGCTCCGTGGAGGCTCGGAGAGCGCTTCCTCGTTGAGGGGCCGGTTTGATAGGACGCGCTCCATGTCGCCTGGACAGACCGCTTCGCTGCAACTGCCGTCGTTCCTGCATGGCACCTACCGCTCGGCGCGGCAGAAGGCGAAGCGGGAGGGCCTGCGCTGTGGCGAGCAGTACCAGAAGGACGGCACCTTCCTCCTTCCCCGGCAGCTGGTGGAGGTGCCCCCGGGTGAGGTGGTGGTGGCGCACGAGGTGGTGGACTTCCAGCACGAGCGCCCGGTCTGGCGGCTGTACTTGGTGTCGGATGTCATGAGCGGTCTGCTCGATGCCGTGGAGCCGAAGACCACGTTCCCCACAAGGGATGCGTACGAGGACTTCTGCCTGGAGACGGCCTGGAGCGCGCTCTACTTCGCCCTCGCGCAGATGGGCCCGGTGAGTGCGCAACGCACGGCGAAGCGCCTGCAGGCGGTGCTGCGCTTCTGGGAACTGCTCCAGTCCGCGCGCTACCTCTTCAAGAAGCTGGGGACGGCGCACACGTTGGAGGAGGTGATGGTGGCCTCCTGTGACTGGGCCATGGATGCGTGGTGCCCGGTGGGAGACGACTCCGTGCGCGAGCGGCTGGCGATGGCGGCGGGGCGCATGGCGCGGGCGACGCGGGAGGAATGTATAGAGGCCATCTTCCGGGAGATGCCGCGAGCCTTGGTGCATGCCGGGAAGTTGAAGCACCGCAGCGTGGTGGCCGACCCTGACTTCCAGCGTGAGCGCCTGGTCACGCTCGATTCAGGGACCTTCGACCGGGTATCTGCTGCGTGTACGGAGCATCTGATCTGGCTGTTGACCATCTGGGATCGTGAGCTCGAAAAGCATTAGGAAGTGCTCCGCCTGGCGCTCTCCCAGGGGATGATTGCCCAAAGGTGTGCCGGTGGATGGGGTGCACCGAGGGACCTGACTGCCGAGGGCCTGGAGTTGCCCGTCACTCTCCGTTTCTACTGCTTCCTGGCTCCGCGACTGTTCGCATGAGCGGAGCGGGAGGTATACGTGAGTGCGACCATCGGCTGTCCAACTAGGTCCCTGATTGCGCGGTGCGTGGCTCTGTTCCTCGTATCGGTGCTCGCCGGTTGTGTCACGGGTTCCGGTGGGCTCATGTCCTCTGCCTGGAACCAGGACGGGCCACAGTTCGAGGCGCCGCGAACTTCCTCTCCGCAGCAGGGAGTCCTGCTGGCCATGAGCGACGTCCCGGCGGCGGGCGGGCACTCTCCCGGCCCGGCGGTCCAGGGCTATAACGTGCCCGGCCGGAAGCCGGATTCACAGATGCCTTGGGAGTTCTTCATGGGCAATGCTTCACACCGGCTGATTGCCTTCAAGTATGGTGTCAGTCATCCGATGAGCCGACTCTACTGTAACAACGCGCCGATCAAGACCATCATAGAGGAAGGAGGGCTTGGTGACACTTCTCACCTGCTTCCGGACGAACTCTTGATACGCCCGGACATCGCTGATGTCTCGCTCCGGAAACTCTTCGAGATCAAACCCTGGCATGAGCGTGCTCTCCAGGAAGGCCGCGTGGAGGCGCGGAAGTACCTAGCCGCACTGAACCGGACCATCCGTGATGGTAAGCGCTTCACGGGTGGCACGGACTTCCACGGTGAAATCCTGATTCGCTTCGCCAAGGGGCAATACATCTGGCGGCTGGAGTGGAAGACCTCCGCGCCGGGAGTGGTGCAGTACCAGTGGACGCGCAGCAAGAAGCCCTTTGATTCGGAGGCGGCGGCCTACAGGGACGCGCAGTGGGTGGACCTCACGGTGGAGGAGTTGCGCCAGTATGGCGGGTGGGTGGAGAAGGCCGTGGAAGGGATGATCAGCCGGCGGGAGAAACTCGCCACCGTCAGCGGGGCCGTGGGCATGATGATCGACCTCATCGGTGGAGTCGCGACGACAGTCCTGTGGAGTGCGATTCAGGGCCAGATGGGCTCGGGCTCGGGAGCCCAGCAGCCGCCAGCGCAAGGCGGTGGACAGGTCATCCCCTTTCCGGCGCGCCCCCCACCCACCGCGCCTCCGGCCCGGGTTCCCGCCGCAGCGGGCATGTCCCTTTCTCCCTGAGGAGCTGGTTTGATAGGACGCGCACCATGACGCCTGGACAGAGCGCTTTGCTGCAACTGCCGTCGTTCCTGCATGGCACCTTCCGCTCGGTGCAGCAGAAGACGAGGAGGGAAGGCCTGCGGTGTGGCGAGCAGTACCGAGCGGACGGCTCCTTCCCCAATCCGCGGCAGATGGTGGAGGTGTCCCCGGGCGATGTAGTGTTGGTACACGAGTTGGTGGACTTCCAGCGCGAGCGCCCGGCCTGGCGGCTTTACATGGTTTCCCATGTCATGGTCGCCTTGTCCGAGCCTCCGCAGAGCTCGTTTCCCGTGAGGCGCGACTACGAGGCGCTCTTTCGCGAGACAGCTTGGGGGGCGCTGTTCTTCGCGACGACACACATGGGCCCCGTCAGTGCGCAGAGCACGGCGAAGCGCCTCCAGGCGGTGCTCCGTTTCTGGGAGCCGCTGCAGGGCGCGCGCTATTTCTTCAAAAAGCTGGGGACGGCGCAAACGCTGGAGGAGGTGATGGTGGCCTCCTGCGACTGGGCCATGCATGCATGGTGCCCGATGGGAGAAGCCTCGGTGCGTGAGCGCCTGGAGACGGCGGCGCAGCGCATGGCACGGGCGACGCGGGAGGAATGTATCGAGGCCATCCTCCGGGAAATGCCCCGGGCCCTAGCGCATGCAGGCAAGTTGACGCACCGGAACGTGGTGGCCGACCCTGACTTCCAGCGTGAGCGCCTGTCCATGCTCGACCCGCGCTCCTTCGACCGTGTGTCTGGCGCGTACACGGGGGACCTCATCGGGCAATTACATGATTGGGACCACGAGCTCGGCCTTCAATAGGTCACTCGCTCAGTCGAACATCGCGCCCAGCGCCTCGGTGAGCGTCTCGACACTCGTAGGCGCTCGGCCGTCATCTTCGTCTGCCGCAGCGACTCCTCGCCCGACACGTACAGCACCGGGCCCCAGCGGTCCAGCCCGGTCCAGCGCCGAGAGCGAGCCCAGAGCGTCCTTCAGGCGGGAGGTGCGGGAAGGCGGGGTGGAGATGGGGAGAGGCGGGTCCCCACTCCACACCCGGGCCCGTCCGGGTGTGCGGAGCGGGGGATGCCCTGGAGCGCTTTCTCTCCGAGGAGCCGGTTTGATAGGACGCGCGCCATGACACAGAGCGCTCCGTTGCAACTGCCGTCCTTCCTCCAGGGCACCTTCCGCTCGGTGAAGCAGAAGACGCACAGGGAGGGGTTGCGGTGTGGCGAGCAATATCGCGAGGACGGTACCTTTCCCCTCCCTCGGCAGATGATGGAGGTCCCCCCAGGCGAGGTGGTGGTGGCGCACGAGGTGGTGGACTTCCAACGCGAGCGCTCGGCCTGGCGGTTGTACATGGTGTCGGATGTCATGGGCTCCTTGGCTCCGGAAGGGCATAAATCGTTCACCGTTTTGTTGTAACCGCCGTCCTTTGAAGACGAGGATGGCGGTCTGCAGAATGGTGAGCAGTACCGCGAGGACAGCACCTTCTTCGTCCCACAGTAGATGCTGGCTGCCCTAAGTTAAGAAGAGATGATTTGGATTGGTCGACGTGTGTCGATTTAGACCGCGGGGGCGGCTATTTCTTGCCCTTCTTGGCCTTTCTTTTGCGTGCAGATGGATGTGTTTTCTGAATGGGATCGGGTGGGCGCTGCTGGGTCTTGTTTGCAGATTCTTCAATTTGAGGGGAGCGCCCAGATGAAGGCAGTTGCAAAACCGCTTGGCGTGCCACCTGATAAGCTTGCTGAATCCCCGGTTCAGGAAGCTTTGGTGACTCATGTTTGCGAAGCAATGATGCTAGTTTTTCGTAATTGAATAGATTGCGCGCTGCCGCTTCGCTGAAGGAAAATACTGTTTCCTGGCGATGACGCTCCCCATCAAATCTGATTCGAAAGCCTTGTGTAGTTATGAAGGGGACTAGTTGAGCTAGCATAAGATCTGGATTTGCTTCAACAGCGTCAAGCACCGCGTCGCTGAGAGCAGGCCAGCCGGTGAATGGTTCTTCAGTCAATGGTTCTCCAATCGTGCTGGCTCGACGGATACGAACTATGCCCCAGCTGCTTTGGTAAAGAAGATAGGGAGGTCCGTGTTTGAGTGCGGTGATTAGTTGGTTTGAATTTTTTGGTGTGAATGATTGTAGTAAGAGCCTCTCGAATTCTTTTCTGATTTCGTTGTAACCATCATCGCTTAGCAAATCCGGAACGTTCTCGCCGCTGTGGGTTGAGAAGAAATGAACAAAAAAGAACGCCAAGTGGAGGCGTGTTGGAACGGTCTCCGCGAGCAGTTGCTTTAGTGTGGAAATTAGGTGCTCCTGATCAGGATGCTTACGGAGCATTATGTTCCAGATAGATAATAGGCTTTCTGGGTCCTTTCCGTTGAGTATTTCCGGAGGGCGCGAATGCTCAAGCCTTGTTGTTTCCTGCAGAAGGCGCATGAGTGATTCGCGATTCAGGTATGTCAGAGAAAAAGCTTCGATGGCCGAGTTTTGATCTCCCGCAACCAGCATTTGGGCCAGTTCGTTAGAAGTTTTTGATTCCCATGAGAGTATCGTACGCAGAACGCGTTGGTCTTTCTCGTTTTCTGGAATGATGGTCGAAGTAAGATAGCGTATCCAATAGTCTCGGGGGCTTTTGGTTGCGATGCCCTGTGGTTTTTGATGTCCCGACCGATCCTTGTTCCCGGTCTTCCATCCAGGGAATACAAAATCTAGAGCCTCCTCAACGGCTGCGCGTCGGGGTCCTGGGCTTTTGCTAAGTAAAGGCTCTAGTTCTAGGGCAAAGGCAGTGGGGCCTTCTGGGGTACCTCTTCTGCTGTAACGGCCTTCTCTGAGTTCGTCTATGAACCTGTTGATAAGAGAGAAAACGTCCGGTTCTGCAGCGCGTATTGCGGAAATTAGAAGAACATCATCGAAATCGATTTCTCCCTTGAGTCGAGTCCATGCGTCATCGCAATGGCGAAGGCAGTATTTCAGACGGCGGGGATTGTTACAGAGTGTCGCAAGCGCTCGGGCTGGAGACATTCTGTTGAAGAGTCCCCACAATGCGATTTCGGTTGCATCGGTAGGGCCATTTAACTTTTTACGGACGTTGTGTGAGACGGGATCGATAATGTCTTTGGCGTTTGTGAGGTGGTTTTCACGGAAGCAATTTAGTACTTTCCAAAGGGAGAGAGAGTCGGGTTGGGGAAGCGGTTCGACAAGTCTTGCGAACTTCTCGATATCGAATCGTGTGCTTAGCGCAGCAGATGCCAGTATGATTCGTAGCGACTTGAAGTCGGAGAGAAGATTTAAAAGTGATCGAATCGGTTCAAGTCGTTCGACTTCAGGCGCTCTCGGGGTAACTGCTGTGCCTGCGAAGCGTTCTATATCCTCAACCCATAGAACAATGCGAAGTCCGATCGCAGATGCAATTCTGTCGTAGCTTGCAAGAACAGCGGAAGGGCTCTTTGAACTTCTCAGGATCCGGGCCCAGTTGTGGCCGGTGTTTTCGATGGCGCTTATATATTCGTCGGGCAAGCCTGCGATAGGACTAGTGTTGATGTGTCTTGCTATGCTTGTTGATAAGGGCGCTAGAATGCCTCGGACTGCGGCCTCGACAGTATCGAAGGGCCATAGGCTGATCGGTATGATGGTGACTGTGTTACCTAGGGTTTTGTTCTTTATTAGCTCGTAGAGTACGAGATTTAGAACGGAACTCTTCCCAGCCCCAGGTTCGCCCACTATGGCGATGGTTTGGTGTGACTCTGTTGGTGATGTTAGGCTGGTGGCGATTCGCTGGGCAATGATGCTTGTGTTGAATGCGTCGAGATTGGGATGATTGATTGGTTGGTCATCTTTGAACCATTTTTTGAGTTCCTCGAAGTTGCTTGATAGCGTGCTGGTGGTGATTTTCTCCTTGGGAGACGGTGCTTTATCTAGGCCAATACTGAGTGCGGTTGTCCTACGATCTGAGTTGGCACCCAGGATTTTGGCTGTTCTCCAGACCGCAACGAGGGCCAAGAGGAGAAATGCCGGAAATCGCAGGAGTGATTGTTTGCGTCCCTGGACCGTGGTGATTATCGGCTCGAGTTCTAGCGGGTCGCATTCCAGCTTTTGCATTGTCGCTGGAAATGCGAACAGGTATGCGAAGAGTAGAATGAGTCCGAGAATAGCTGCCAGCCATGGCGGGGGATAGGTGAATAAATGGCGTAAGCCAGTCCACCCCACCATCCGCCCTTTGGCGAATGACCAACAAAGCGCCAAAACCAAAATCAAACTGGGTGTAAGTGCCCAGCCTAGTGCTGGGTTGATTTTTTGGCAGGTGGGGAGGAGCGGATGAAGTAGGGCGAGAATGGCTGGACTCACGATCCCAAGTGCAACTACTTCAAGCCATCTGCCGAGGATTGCGCTGATTCTTTTTTTCAGAACAGCCATCATTGTCAGTGCTGTGTCCAGTTGTCTGGATGTTTGGTTTTTAAGTCGTCCGGGGTGACGTTTGAAAGAGCGTTGGCCTAGCGCTAGCCCAGCGATAAGGCGACCTCCTCAGTCGAACATCGCTCCCAGCGCCTCGGTGAGCGTCTCGACTCCCACCACCTCCAGCTTCGAGCCCTCCAGCCGCTTCGCGCTCCCCTTGGGAATGACGGCCCGCTTGAAGCCCATCTTCGCCGCCTCCGCCAGCCTCGGCTCCACCTGGCCCACCGCGCGCACCTCGCCCGCCAGGCCCACCTCGCCCAGCACCAGCGTGTGCGCCTCCAGCGGCCGGTTCTGCAGGCTGCTCACCAGCGCCGCGCACACCGCCAGGTCGCACGCCGGCTCCGACAGCTGCATGCCTCCCGCCACGTTCACGAAGAGATCGCACCCCACCAGCGGAATGTCCTCCTTCTTCTCCAGCACCGCCGCCAGCAGCGCCACGCGGTTGCCGTCCACGCCAATCGCAGTGCGCCGCGCCGTGCCGTAGCCCGTGGGCGCCACCAGCGCCTGCACCTCCACCAGCAGCGGCCGCGTCCCGTTCAGCGTGCACGTCACCACACTGCCCGCCTTGCCCGCCGGCCGCTCGGCCAGGAAGAGCGCCGAGGGGTCCGGCACCTCCACCAGCCCCGCGCCCTTCATCTCGAAGACGCCAATCTCGTTCGTCGAGCCGAAGCGGTTCTTGTGCGCCCGCAGGATCCGGAAGGGGTGGCCGCGCTCGCCCTCGAAATAGAGGACGGTGTCCACCATGTGCTCCAGCACGCGCGGGCCCGCGATGGAGCCCTCCTTCGTCACGTGCCCCACCAGGAACGTCGGCACCCCGCTGCGCTTGGCGAAGGCCATGAAGCGCCCCGCCACCTCGCGCACCTGCGAGATGCTCCCCGGCGCGCTGCCCAGCTCCGGCAGGTACATCGTCTGGATGGAGTCCACCACCAGCGCCCGCGGCTTGAGGCCCTCGGCCACCGACAGCACCCGGTCCGCGTCCGTCTCCGCGAACAGGTGGATGGCGTCGCCCTCCACCTTCAGCCGCTCGGCCCGCATCTTCGTCTGCCGCAGCGACTCCTCGCCCGACACGTACAGCACCGGGCCCCAGCGCCCCAGCCTGTCCAGCGCCGCCAGCAGCAGCGTGGACTTGCCAATGCCCGGGTCTCCTCCCAGCAGCACCAGCGAGCCGTCCACCACCCCGCCTCCCAGCACCCGGTCGAACTCGGCGATGCCCGTGCGCCGACGCTCCTCCTGCTCGCCGCTCACCTCGCGCAGCCGCACCGGCTTGGACGCCCCTCCCGAGGCTCCCCAGGCCGGGCGCTTCTCGTCCACCTTCGCCTCGGTCTCCTCCACCAGCGAGCTCCACGCGCCGCAGTCGGGGCACTTCCCCAACCACTTCGCCGACTGGTACCCGCACGCCTGACACGTGTAGTGCGTCTTTGCCTTCGCCATGGAACCCCTTGTCTATCGCAGGGCCCCCACGTTTCCCTCGCTTTCCCTCACACCTGCCCACTCCCCGCCGGGCACGTCCGGGGAGCGAGCGGCCAGGCGTGGGGGGCCCCTCTGGGTCACCCCGGCAAGTTGTGCCCGGGGGCAGGGCTCACCACTTTTCTTCCCAATCGGGGCCGCACGGTGCGGAACCCCCATGAAAGGGAGAACGAAGATGGGCATCCTCTGGTTGCTGGTGGTGGGTCTGGTTGCGGGTCTGATCGCGCGTGCTCTCGTTCCCGGGCGTCAGTCCATGGGTCTGCTGATGACGATGGTGCTGGGTGTCGTGGGCTCGTTCGTGGGCGGCTTCATTGGCTCGCTCTTCACGCGACGTAGCGTGACGGACATGCACGCCACGGGTCTCATTATGTCGGTGCTCGGGTCCATCGTGGTCCTACTCCTGGTGCAGTTCGCCAGCCGGGGCCGTCGCATCCACGCCTGATGTCGGGGACCTGGTAGGGGAGGGGCACGCCAGCCGTGCTCCCTCCGCCGGGTCCCTCTTCCTCGGGGGGTGGACCGGGGTCGTCAACCCGGGCGCGCTGAGTGGTTGACAAGGGCTGGTCATCCACGCACCGTGCGCGCTCCACACCCCCCGAGGAGCCCATGTCCGACTCCGCCGCCCACGATTTCCACGGTCACGCCCACTTCGCCGCTCCGCCTCCGGGTGTCGCTGTCCGCCATGACTGGACGCTCCCCGAGGTGCGCGCCCTCTACGAGCTGCCCCTGCTGGAGCTCATCCACAAGGCGCAGAGCGTCCACCGGGCCGTCTTCCAGGACAACAAGGTGCAGCTGTGCTCGCTGCTGTCCATCAAGACGGGCGGCTGCCCCGAGGACTGCGGCTACTGCCCCCAGGCCGCGCGCTACCACAAGGACACCGGCCTGCAGGCCGAGAAGCTCATGTCCGTGCCCGCCGTGCTCGAGGCCGCCTCCCAGGCCCGCTCCGCCGGCGCTACCCGCTTCTGCATGGGCGCCGCCTGGCGCGAGGTGAAGGACGGGCCCCAGTTCGACAACGTCCTGGAGATGGTCCGCGGCGTGAAGGCGCTCGGCATGGAGGCCTGCGCCACCCTCGGCATGCTCACCGAGAGCCAGGCCAGGCGCCTCAAGGAGGCCGGTCTCTCCGCCTACAACCACAACCTCGACACCTCCGAGGACAAGTACGCGGACATCATCTCCACCCGCACGTATGAGGACCGGCTCAACACGCTCGAGCGCGTGCGCCAGGCCGGCATCTCCGTGTGCTCCGGCGGCATCATCGGCATGGGCGAGTCCGTGGACGACCGCTGCAAGCTCCTGCTCACGCTCGCCAACCAGGAAGTCCACCCCGAGTCCGTTCCCATCAACGCGCTCGTCCCCGTGAAGGGCACGCCCCTCCAGGACCAGAAGCCCGTGCAGTCCGTGGAGATGGTCCGCACCATCGCCACCGCCCGCATCCTCATGCCGCTGGCCATGGTGCGCCTGTCCGCCGGCCGCATGCAGATGAACGAGGAGGCCCAGCTGCTGTGCATGCTCGCCGGCGCCAACTCGCTCTTCTTCGGCGAGAAGCTCCTCACCACCGGCAACCCCGAGTACACCCAGGACATGGCCCTCCTGGAGAAGGCCGGCATCCGCCCCCTGGAGCCGGATACGTCGCGGTAATGACGCGGGATGCGCGAAACCCTCACCCCGTCCCTCTCCCGGAGGGAGAGGGGAGGTTGGCCCCGGTGGGGAGTGGGGCCACGGTGGCCACGGAGTGGGCCCGGGCGGACATGGACTTCCTGGCCTCCCGTGGGCTGAAGCGGTTCCTCGAGCCGCTCGACTCCCCCCAGGGCCCGCTCGTGCGCGTCGGGGGCGAGACGCTCGTCAATTTCTCCTCCAACGACTACCTGGGCCTCGCCGCCTCGCCCTCCGTGCGCGCCGCCGCCATCGCCGCCCTGGAGACCCAGGGTGTCGGCTCCGGCGCGAGCCGGCTCGTCGTGGGTGACACCCCCGTCCACCAGCGGCTGGAGGCCCGTCTCGCCGCCTTCGAGCAGGCCGAGGCCGCGCTCCTCTTCAACTCGGGCTACGCCGCCAACGTCGGCACCCTGCAGGCCCTCGTCGGCCCCGAGGACGCCGTCTTCTCCGACGCCCTCAACCACGCCTCCCTCATCGACGGCTGCCGCCTCTCGCGCGCCCGCACCGTCGTCTACCCGCATGCCGATGTCGAGGCGCTCGACCGGGCCCTTGCCTCGACTCCCGCTCGCCGCCGGCTCGTCGTCACCGACACCGTGTTCTCCATGGACGGAGACCATGCGCCCCTGCGGGAGATTGTGGATGTCTGCCGGGCCCATGGGGCCGCGCTCCTCGTGGACGAGGCGCATGCCACCGGGGTGCTCGGCTCCCGTGGCGCCGGGCTGTGCGAGGAATTGGGGCTCTCTGGTGCCGTGGATGTCCGCATGGGCACCCTGAGCAAGGCCTTCGGCGTGCTGGGCGCGTATATCTGCGCCTCCCGCCCCGTGGTGGAGCTCGTCCTCAACCGCGCCCGGCCCCTCGTCTTCTCCACGGCGCTGCCCGCCGCCCTCTGCGCCGCCGCCGGGGCCGCCGTGGACATCATCGAGCACGATGACGCCCTGCGCGCCCGCCTGTGGCGCAACATCCGCCGCTTCTCCCAGGGCCTGCGCTCGCTCGGCTTCGCCGCCGAGCCCCGGAGCGCCATCTTCCCCGTCATCGTGGGCGAGCCCGGGCTCGCCATCTCCGCGGCCAATGCCCTGCGCTCCAAGGGGCTGCTGGTGAAGGCCATCCGCCCTCCCACCGTCCCCGAGGGCACCAGCCGGCTGCGCTTCTGTCTCTCCGCCGCCCACACCGAGGGCCATGTGGACCTCGCCCTCGAGGGGCTGCGCTCGCTGCGACTCTGAATCACCGCGTAGGAGGTCGTGTGGCAACCCGAGGTTCTCGACACCCTCACCCCGTCCCTCTCCCGGAGGGCGAGGGGAAATGGCCTCGGTTCTTCGTCACTGGCACCGATACCGGGGTGGGGAAGACGCAGGCTTCTCGGGCCCTGCTCTCCCTGCTCGCCGACGCCGGGCTCTCCCCCCAGGGCTTCAAGCCCTACGAGAGCGGGTGTGCCTCGCTCTCCGCCCCCGCGGACGCGCTCTCCCTGCGCGAGGCCGCCCGGAGTGAGCTGCCCCTCGACGTCGTCTGCCCCCACCGCTTCCGCGCGCCCCTGGCTCCCGGCATCGCCGCGCGCCGCCTCGGCCGCGAGCCGGATTGGAACAAGACCCTCGCCGCCTGGGAACGGGTGCGCCACGGGCCCGTCGTCGTCGAAGGCGCTGGCGGCCTCTTCGTCCCCCTCGACTCCTCCCACGACGTCATCGACCTCATCTCCACCCTCGGGCTTCCCGTCCTGCTCGTCGCCCGCGCGGGCCTGGGCACGCTCAACCACACCGCCCTGTCCCTCGAGGCCCTCGCCGCGCGCAACATCCCTGTCGCGGCCGTGCTCCTCTCCCGTGGCACTCCCTCGCGCGACCCCTCCGAGCGCGACAATCCCGCTCTCATCTCCGAGCGCCATCACATCCAGGTCCTCGGTCCAGTTCCCTACCTGGAGGATCCGCGGCGCCGCCACGCGGCGTTCCGCAAGGCACTCGCGCCACTCGTGGCCAAACGCGCGCGAGGCCGATAAATCGGCCTCCGCGGCGATCCAAACACGCGCGCGAGTGCAAGTTTTCGTGTTGCACGGCCGCGAAATGGACGCATGTTTCGATCTGCGCGAGAACGCCACGCGAATGGCGGACATCATCGACCTCTCGCTCCTCGCCGATGCAAGGCGCTACCTCTCCAAGTTGCTCGATGCGCGCGGTATCTCCTACTTCCTCCAGAAGGATGGCCAGCGGCTCTTCCACATCGAGCCGGCCAAGGTCGAGCTCGTGGTCCGTACCGCCATCCGCTCGCGCGCTGACTCGCTGCCGGCGCCCCACCCCAAGGCCGTCGAGCATTGCCGCAAGGAGGTCCGCCGCGAGCTGATCCGCCTCGTGGCCTCCGCGATGCTGCAGACGGGGCTGTGAGCGGTTTCTCCGTCCGCACCGGCTTCCCCCGCACCTGGAACCCCCTGGCCCGGGCGCTCACCGAGCGCCGGCAGCGCGGGCTCCCCCTCCTGGACCTCACCGAGACCAACCCCACCCGCGTGGGCCTGCCCGCGCCCGAGCCGGCCCTGCTGGCTTCTGCCGGGGCCCTCGGCTACGAGCCCGAGCCCCAGGGGCTCCTCCTGGCCCGCGAGGCGGTGGCCGCGCACCTGGCCTCGCGCGGCGCTCACGTCTCGCCCGGGCACCTCGTCCTCTCGGCGAGCACCAGCGAGTCCTACGGCTGGCTCTTCAAGCTGCTGTGCGAGCCCGGGGACAACGTCCTCAGCCCCGCGCCCAGCTACCCCCTCTTCGAGTACCTCACGCGCCTGGAGGGCGTGGAGGCGCGGCCCTACCGGCTGCCCCGCGCGCACGGCTTCGGCCTGGACGTGGAGGAGGTGGCCACCGCCCGGGACGCCCGCACCCGCGCCGTGCTGGTGGTGAATCCCGGCAACCCCACCGGCCACTACCTCCACGAGGGCGAGCTGGAGGCCCTGGGGCGGCTGTGCGCGGAGGCCGGGCTGGCGCTCATCTCCGACGAGGTGTTCTCCGACTTCGCCTGGGACGAGGCGCCGGATCGGGTGCCCACGGTGGCCGGGCGCGAGCTACCCATGCTCACCTTCTCCCTCTCCGGCCTGTCCAAGGTGGCGGGGCTGCCCGGCCTCAAGCTGGGCTGGACGCACGTGGGCGGGCCCGAGGCCCTCCGGGAGGAAGCCCTGGCCCGGTTGGAGCTGGTGGCGGACACGTACCTGCCGGTGAATACGCCCGTGCAACTCGCCCTGCCCGGGTTGCTGGCGCACGCGCCACGCTTCCAACAGGCGCTGCTGGCCCGCGTGAAGGAAAACCGGCGCCGGCTGCTCCAGGCCCGCCCGAAGGACGCCCGCTGGGACGTGCTGCCCGCTCAGGGGGGATGGAGCACGGTGTTGCGCATTC
The DNA here is from genome assembly GCA_035645295.1 of Archangium sp. Taxonomy (GTDB): domain Bacteria; phylum Myxococcota; class Myxococcia; order Myxococcales; family Myxococcaceae; genus Archangium. The sequence continues at coordinate 14,136 of DASQMW010000139.1, read as the reverse complement.
CGCTGGAGCCCGGCGAGGAGGCCACGTGTCTGGCCCTGCTGGACGAGGGGGTGGCGGTGCAGCCGGGCTACTTCTACGACTTCAGCGGCGGGGCCTTCCTGGTGCTGTCCCTGTTGCCGACACCGGAGGTCTTCTCCGCCGCGATGGAGCCGCTCGTGCGCGTGCTGGCCACGAGCGGATAGCGGCCAGGCCCGCTAGCGGGTGGCCGGGCCGCCCACCGCGTCACGGGGCACCTTGCCCGTGGTGCCGAGGCTCCCCGCCACGCCATAGCACTCGATGCCCAGCTGGCGGTCCCACGTGGTCTCGCCCTCGATACGGCTGGCCCGGCGGCGTGCCAGCAGGGCGGGCAGCTCCGTGACGAAGAGGCCGTAGTAGCCCGCTGCGTCCTCGAGCATCGCCGAGGGTGCCACGCCCAGCTCCTGCTCCAGGCGCTCCAGCCCGGCGAGGAAGAGGTGCTGGCAGTCCTCGTTGGACGCGCTGCCCCGGGGCACATCCAAGGCGAGCTCGATGATCGAGCGGCCGGACATGTTCCGGGCGAGCTCCTGACGCGCCTTGTTGCGCTGCTCCCGTGCATCCACGGCGCGCGCTTCCTCGGCGCGTACCGAGGCTCTTTTCACCAGGGCTGTGCTCATCGGCTCCTCCCCAGAGGCCCGGAATGGGCCCGTCTCCATGACTTAATGGAGACGCCTGACGCGGCTTCGTGATGCGCCTGACGAGAGATAAGGAGCGCACGCTCCAACTTCATGCAGGCGAGCAGCCGAGCGTTCTCCAGCCAGCAAAGTGCTGCCCCGGGGGGAAAGGGCGGGGTGCTCCAGTGGACAGGCCCTACGCGCTCTTCCTGACGGCGGCGGAGGAGGAGGGCAGCTCGTTGAGCAGCAGCCAGTACATGCCCAGTTGCCGCACCGCCTCGAAGAAGGCGGTGACGTCCACCGGCTTGTGGACGAAGCTGTTGACCCCGAGCTGGTAGCCCTCCACCAGGTCGCGCTCCTCGTTGGAGGACGTGAGGATGACCACCGGCAGCGCGCGGGTCTTCTCGTGGGCGCGGATGCGCCGCAGCACCTCCAGCCCGTCGATGCGCGGCAGGTGCAGGTCCAACAACACCACCTGGGGCCAGATGGAGGGATCCCTCTCCGCGTGCCGGCCCTGCATGAAGAGGTAGTCGAGCGCCTCGGCCCCGTCGCGCACCACCACCACCGGGTTGTGCAGGTTGCTCTTGCGGAACGCCCGGAGCGTCATCAACTCGTCATCGGCGTTGTCCTCGACGAGCAGGACGACACGCTGGCTCAGCTCATACATGGGACTCTCCTCGGTGTGCCTCTGCCGGGCTGAGCCTCGGGGCTCTCCTGTCTTCTCAGGCTTGACTGAAAGACAGTTGGAATTCTACAGCTTGATTGGATTCGGAGTCCAGTCCTGAAACGCGCAACGCCCGGCGGAAGGTCTCCCTCCGGGCGTTGCGAAGCTCCTCCCTGGGCCCGGTGCTACGCCTGCGAGGGCCTGCGCGAGATGCGGTACAGGATGAAGCCCATGAGGGCGAAGGCGAGGACGCCGATGAGCTGGTAGCCGCCCGGGCCCACGGCGTTGTGCAGGGCGTGCTCCACCGACAGCTTGGAGATGGCCTTGTTGACGCCCTCGTTCACCGAGAGGATGGCGACCACGACGCCGGCCAGCGCGCCGCCGGCCACCAGGCCCGTGGAGAAGAGGTTGCCGGGCCCGAGCTCGGACTCCTCCACGTGCTCGCCCTTGCGCTGCGCCATGTAGTCCGACAGGCCCTTGATGGCACCGCCCACGAAGATGGGCGCGGTGGTGGACAGCGGCAGGTAGGCGCCCACCGCGAAGGACAGCGACTTGACGCCGCACAGCTCCATCGTGATGGACAGGAAGACGCCCACCAGCACGAACTGCCAGTCCAGGTTGAAGGACAGCAGGCCCTTGATGAGGGTGGCCATCAGCGTGCCCTGCGGCGCGGGGAAGGCGGGCGAGCCGATCATGTGCTCGATGCCCTGGGCGCGCATCTCGGCGGTCGGCGTGTCCAGCAGCTTCATGGTGAGGCCGATGACGATGGCCGCCGCGACCGCGCCAATCATCAGGCCGATCTGCTGCGCCCTCGGGGTGGCGCCCACCAGGTAGCCCGTCTTCAAGTCCTGCGACGTGGCGCCCGCGTTCGCCGCGGCGATGCACACCATGCCGCCCACGCACAGCGCCATGGGCTGGTACACGTCCCCCGTCCAGCCGATGCCCACGAAGATGAGGCAGGTGGCCATCAGCGTGGCGATCGTCATGCCGGAGATGGGGTTGGACGACGAGCCGATGATGCCCACGATGCGCGAGGCCACCGTCACGAAGAAGAAGCCGAACACCACGATGAGGACGCCCAGCAGCAGCCGGCCGAACACCGTGCCCGGCAGGAAGGGCAGGGCGGCCATCGTCAGGATGAGGCCCACGCTGCCGAAGAGCACGAAGGTGATGGGCAGGTCGCGCTCGGTGCGCTTCTGCGCGGCGGCGCCAGTCCCCTCCTTGATCGACGCCAGGCTCTCCTTGAAGGCCGCGACGATGGTGGGCAGCGTCTTGAGCAGCGTGATGAAGCCGCCCGCCGCCACCGCGCCCGCGCCGATCTGCCGGACGTAGGCGAAGTAGATGGCGGTGGCCATGTTCCCGAAGGTGTGTGTCGCGGGATCCCACCCGCCAGGGCCACCCGCCATGGTGAGGCTCCGCAGGTTCCCCAGCTTCACCAGTTGCTGCGCGATGGCATCCGGCGGCACGAGCGTGGCCAGCAGCGGGATGATGCCCAGCCACGCCAGCACGCCACCGGCCACCAGCACGCCGGCAATCCTGGGGCCGACGATGTAGCCCACGCCCAGGTACTCGGGGGTGATGTCGCCGTTGAGCGTGGCGGACGGGAAGTACTTGTTCTTCTGCTCCGTCACCAGCGCCGGCGTCTCGGCGATGAGCTTCACGATCTTCTGCAGCAGCGCGTACACGAAGGCGAAGCCCACGCCCTGGAAGGCGATCTTCGCCAGGTCGCCACCCTTCTCACCGGCGATGAGCACCGAGGCGCACGCCGTGCCCTCGGGGTAGGGCAGGTTGCCGTGCTCCTTCACGATGAGCGAGCGGCGCAGCGGCACCATCATCAGCGTGCCCAGCACCCCGCCCAGCAGCGCCAGCGTGAAGATGGTCCAGTACTCGAAGAAGCTCGAGCCCTTGCTGTCGGTGCTCAGGAAGAGGAAGCCGGGCAGGGTGAACACCACGCCCGCGGCGATGGACTCGCCCGCCGAGCCGATGGTCTGCACGACGTTGTTCTCGAGGATCGTCGAGCCGCCCAGCTTCTTGAGCAGGGAGATGGCGAGCACCGCGATGGGGATGGAGGCCGAGACCGTCAGGCCCGCCTTCAGGGCCAGGTACACCGTGGCGGCGCCGAAGATGACACCGAAGAGCACGCCGATGCCGACGGCCTTGGGCGTGAACTCGGCGACGTCGGTGCGATCGGCGGTGATGTACGGCTGGAACTCCGCCGTCTTGAGGACTTCGCTCGGGGCGGAACTGGCCGGAACGGCGACGTTCCGAGCCGCCTCGGACTTGGCTGCTTCAGGCTTCAATGGGGGCTCCCAGAAGGGGGACGACCGTGTCGGGAGGTGTTCTACAACTCCCTCCCCGGTCCTCCAAATGGGCGCCAGGCGCCGGAGCCTGGGCAGGCGGGCGTGACGCTATGCGGCGGCGTCCTGCTCGCTGGGAGCCGCCGGGGGCGTCTTGCTCCCGGGCGGGGGCGGCAGGGTGGTCAGGTTGGCCCGCTGCTCCCTCGGGACGAGCAGGCTCTTGAGGTTGTAGGCCATCAGCGCCGCGGCGAACCCCGGCTGCAGCAGCCCCTCCAGCCCCTTGCGCATGTGCAGCACCTCGTAGAACGCCTGGCAGGCCTTCGCGTCCAACGAGGTCAGGTCGATCATGTTCTGGACGGACCACTGCACGGCCTTCAGCCCGAAGGGCCGCTTGCCCTGGGCCTCCGGGTAGGCCAGGTCCAGGGTGGTGGTCAGGAACCAGCACAGGCCGACAATCTTTCCGAACTCCTTCTGGAAGCCCCGTGCCAGCCCCTGGTGGAGGCCGCCCGGCGAGGTGCGCGCCCGGGCCACGTGCTCCCCGAGCAGCTTCGCCCCCAGGCTGATGACCGTCAGCCCCTGGCCGAAGACGGGGTTGAGGGCGCAGACGTTGTCGCCCAGGAGGACGAACCCCTCCGGGACGCGCGCCATCTTCTCGTAGTGCATCCAGCGGCTCGTCGGAATCTTGTGCGAGACGGCCGGGGTCAGCGGCTTCGCGTGGCGGATGTACTCATGGAGGTGCGGGGTGGGCAGCCCGCGGGCGAACTCCAGGAACCCCGCGTCGTCCGTGGGCGGGTGGTCGCCGAAGTACCCGTTGATGCTGACGATCCACCGGCCGCCTTCCACGTCGGCGATGAAGCCCGCGCGCCGCGACTCGGGCGCGCGGCCGCTCACGGCGAGGATCTTCCACTCGTCGAAGCCCGCGGGGCGCTCGTAGAACCGGCTCGCGTAACCCAGGTCGATGCCCACCTGCTCCTCTTCCGGGCGGCCGTAGCCCAGCGCCTCCAGCCACTGCGGCGCCCGCGAGCCCCGGCCACTGGTGTCCACCACCAGCTCCCCCTCGAGGGTCTGCTCGCCCTCGGGCCCCGCCACCTTCACCCCGGTGACGCGGGTGCGCGAGGCGTCCATGAGGAGCGCCTCGACCCCGTACCCCTGCCGCAGCTCCACGTTGGGCAGCGCGGTGACGTGGCCGCTCACCTTCCACTCCAGGAAGGGACGGGAGACGAGGATCGTCTGGGGCCCCCCCTCGTACCGGACCTTCCAACTCCCGGACTGGAGCCAGGCGGCGTCCCGGGCCATGTCGATGAGCTCGCCCCCTTCGCGCACCAGCTCCCGCACCAGGGTGGGGAACAGCTCGTCCAGCGCCTTGAGCCCCGCCTCCAGCAGGGCGTGGATGTGGCGCGCCTGCGGAACGCTCTTGCGCGCTTCCGGGCCCTCCGGCAGCCGCTCCCTCTCCAGGATGATGACCTTCTCGAAATGCTCCGAGAGCACCCGGGCGCTCAGGAGCCCCGCCATGCTGCCGCCAATGACAATGGCCTGTCCGCGTCCGCGCTCATTCAACGGCACTCAAACCTCCTGGTGGGCGGGCTGATCGACTGCTTGCAGTAGAGCCAGGAGGATATGTGAGGCTGAGTTCAACCGGTATGTCCTGAACGGAAGGGAAGGGTGGGAGCCGCCCCAACACGGCGGATGCCACTCAGGAGATGCCACGGGATGGATGCCCATCCTCCTGCCGAGGGAGCGTCTTCACGTGGAGTATGGGCCGGGCAGTGCGGACGGAAAACGGCATTTCAAGCGAACGGTGTTAGGATGCCCCGCATCCATGAGCAACGCTGAGTTGAAGCGGCTGGTTCTCAAGTTCTTCCTGGAGCAGCAGGTTGCGATGCTGACTGCCCTGGGTCCCGTGGCCTATCTGATCACGCTCACCCTGGGGCTGCCCCCGGACCGGGCCTGGTTCGTCACCTGGGTCAACTTCGGCACGCTGACGCCGGTGTTCGGCGCCTTCCTGCCCCTGGCGTTCATCTGGTTCGAGCTGAAGAACGCGCTCGCGACGAAGCCCGATGAGATTCCCGGCGAGAGGCTGAAGCGCATCCTCAAGGCTCCCCGGCGCATCGAGTTCAGGATGTGGCTGGGCTACGGCGTATCGTGCGTGCTGTGGGCTGGCTGGCCCACGCTCCTGTACGGGCTGGATCCCTGGGACGTGCCGCTCACGGTGGCCTCGTTCCTGGTGCTGGCGAGGGTGGTGGGCGTCCGCATGGCGCTGCGGCTGGATCGGCTGCTGCGCCCCTACGCGCTCGAGGAGTTCCACAAGTACCCGCAGGCGCGCGTCGAGGACAGCGGGCACGCATGGCCCAAGATGCGCTGGTTCCTGCCCTACAGCTTCGCCCTCTTCGTGCTCGCCACGCTGACGGTGACGAGCATCATCGTCTACAAGAAGACGCAGTACGGCTTCAGTGAGCTGTTCACCAACCTGGCCCAGCTGGTGCCGGCGGCGGTGCTGACGCAGATGCGCGCGGACGTCGCCAGCATCCTGGGCACCATCGTGGTGCCGGTGGTGTCCGTCGGTGGCTTCATGATCTTCGCGGCGGCGTGGTCCGCCTGGGAGCTGGCGCGCCACCAGAGCCAGGGCACCGAGGCCGTGCAGAAGTCCATCGAGTCGATCGCCTCGGGCCGGCCCTCGCTGCCCAACTGGGTGGCCACCGACGAGGTGGGTGATCTGTCCATCTCCACCGCGGCGGCCTTCGAGCGGCTGCGGACGTTCTCCTCCTCGCTGAGTGACTCGGCGCAGCTGCTGGGCAAGTCCGCGGAGTCGCTCAACAGCTCGCACAAGGATCAGACCGAGGCGCTCTCCATCCAGGCCTCGTCGCTGCAGGAGACGCAGGTCACCGCCCAGGAGATCAAACAGACGTCCATCGTCGCCGCCCAGAAGGCGGAGGACGTGCTGCAGGCGGCCGAGCGCGCGGATCAGATCGGCCGCGCCGGTGAGGCCGCGCTGGAGCAGAGCCTCTCGGGCATGCACGACATCCAGAAGCAGGTGAGCGAGATGGCCCAGAGCATCCGCTCCCTGGACGAGCGTGCCCGGCAGATCGCCAACATCACCACCACGGTGAAGGGTCTGGCGGACCGCTCCAACATGCTGGCGCTCAACGCCGCCATCGAGGCGGTGCGCTCGGGCGAGCACGGCAAGGGCTTCAGCGTGGTGGCCAGGGAAATCCGCAGCCTGGCGGACCAGTCCATCAAGGCCACCTACAGCGTGCAGAACATCCTCATGGATCTGAGCGAGGCCATCCGCACCACGGCGGACATGACCGAGGGCGGCTCCGTGAAGGTGCAGGGCAGCGTGCAGCAGCTGCGCTCCTTCGGGGACAACATCAAGCAGCTGTCCGGCATCGTGCGCGACAACGTGAGCTCCGTGCGGCAGATCTCCGCCGCCGTCACCCAGCAGAACCAGGGCATCGGGCAGATCTTCCAGGCGGTGAATGACCTGACGAAGATCATGGACAAGACGATGTCGAGCCTGCGCACCAGCGACGAGGCCGCGGACCAGATGCGCATGGTGGCCGAGCGCGTGAGCATCTTCGTGGGCGAGTACGACTGGCAGAGCCGCAAGGAGCGCGAGGCCGCGGCCGCCGCCGCCGCCGTCCGTCCCCCGCCGCTTCCGGGCTCCAACCGCGACGAGGGCTCGGAAGAGCAGCGCTCCTGAGCCGAAGGGGGCTCCGGCCGGGCGGCTCCGGCCGCCCCTAACCGGCGAGGGCCAGCACCCCCCCGGCCCGCCACGCCAGCAGGAGCGCGGCCAGTGCCGGGGGCGGCTCCCCCAGTCCGGGGGGAAGTGCCCACGTCTCGAGGGTCACCCGCAGGGACAGCTGGTCCCCGGCCACGTCGAGCAGCACCGGCCGCACCGCCACCTTTTGCAAGGGCGCGCGCAGTCCCACGCCCCACACCTTGAGCACCGCTTCCTTCAGCGCCCAGGCCGCGGTGACCGGGTCCAGGTGCCCCTCGCACACGGGGAGGTAGCCCTCCAGCTCTCCCGGCGCGAAGGCCTCCTCCAGGAAGGCCCCGCTGGCCTCCACCCGCTGCTCCAGGTCCACGCCCAGCGCCCCGCCGCGCGCTACCGCCGCCACCGCCAGCTCCGCGCTATGGGAGATGGAGAGCGCCAGCCCGTGTCCGGGTGAGAAGAGGGGCCGTCCGGAGTCTGGCCCGTCCTCGCGCACCGTCACCTCCGCGCGCGCCTCGGGCTCCAGCAGCGCCAGGGCCCGGTGCGCGGCGAGCCGGCCCGCCACGAACTCCCGCCGCCGCTTGTCCGTCCTGCACCGGGCGAGCCCCTCGCGCTCCAGGGGCGAGAGGGCGGAGCCGTCCTCCCGCCCCACCTCGCCCCAGCCGAGCACCACCTCGCGCCCGCCGGGCAGCCGCAGCCGCTCAGCCTTCCACACTCCGGCGCTCTCCCCGGCGCAGCCGGCGGAACCACAGCCCCGTGCCTCCCAGCAGCAGGGCGCCGTCCTCACCGCGCACCTCGAAGTCGTAGAGGACATCGTCGCCCTCCACCTTCACCATCCGCGCCTTCACGTGCCCGGACTCGCCCAGCCGCCGCTGCCGCCCGCGCACCAGTTGCTCCACGCCCATGGGCACGGAGACGAGGTTGTTGTGGTGGCCGTCCCAGTTGGCCGCCACCTGGAATGCGGCGTCGAGCAGGAGCGGATCCAACTGGAAGCGCGGCCGCGCCACGTGGGTGAAGATCTCCCGCTGCCGCGGGGCGCGGATGATGCCCTCCACCTCGGTCTCGCCCACGTACACCCATTCCGCGCGGCAGAAGAGCGGGCCGAGGTACAGCGGCTCCTTGGCCAGGTGGAAGATGGAGCGCGCGCGCGAGCCCGGCAGCGCCTCCGGCAGCTTGCCGTTGCCCGGCTCCACGCGCGGCGCCGGCCCGAGCACGTAGATGCCCTGCTGGTGGATGCGGCGCTGCGTCTGGTCCGAGCGGCCACCCAGTGCGAGGTCGCTGGCGGACTCGACGTAGAGCGTCACCTCGTCGCCCTGCTGCTTGAGCACCCGGGCGGTGAGGGTGATGTGGACGGGCTTGCCCTTGGAGCCATGCGGCGCCTTGAAGAACTTGAGCGGCGTTTCGATGCGCAGGTTCTCCGCGCGCAGCACCGCCAGGTCCGGCCGGAAGAGGGCGGCGGCCTCGCCCAGCATCTCGAAGCCGAAGGTGCCCGGCATGATGGGCACCGAGTCCAGCTGGTGCTGGAGCACGAACGGGTCCGTGTTCAGGTCGAACGTCCGCGTGGCCACCAGGGTCTCCGCCCCGTGCTGCTCCACGCAGTCGATCATCGGATAGTCGGAGGGGACGAGCAGGAAGCCGCGATCGTCGTAGACGGTGCGGGCATCCGGGCCGTCCGCGGAGGCGCCGAGGAAGGGCCACTCGCGGAAGAGCCGCTCCTCGAAGATGGCCACCTCGCGCTCGGTGCGGCCGAGCAGCAACTCGTTGATGAACCAGTACGAGCCCTCGGCCGGGGTGATGTAGGAGACGCCGGTGCCGCGCACCACTTCCTGGTTGCGGGCCGCGGCGCCCACGCTGTCCCACGCCGTCCAGTCGATGGTGACGCAGCGCATGTGCGGGCGCGCCCGGTGCGCGTACGCCATGGCGCACTTGCTCATCAAGTCATTGGCGGCGCTGTAGTCCGTCTGGCCCTTGTTGCCGAAGCGGCCCGCGCCGGAGCCGAAGCACATCATCAGCTTCAGGTCATCGCGCCGCGTGGCCTCCAGCAGGTTGATGAGGCCGAGCACCTTCACTTCCATGGTGGCGGAGACGATGCCCGGCGTCTTGTCCGGCAGGCTCTTGGAGGCCTCCACCATGGCACCGTGGACGATGCCGTCGATGTGGCCGTGGTACTCGCGCACCCGGTCCACCATGGCGCGCACGTCCGAGGCGTTGCGGAAGTCACACGTCTCGTACTCGATGGACAGGCCCTGGGCGTAGACCTCCTGGAGGTTGCGCCACAGCTCGCGCGCCCGCTCGTACGGCTCGAAGGCCTCCTTGAACTTCACCGGCGTGAGGGTGGGGTCTGCCTTCTTGCGGCGGATCATCTCCTCCTTGCGGAACGTCTCGAAGTCGTTGTCGTCCAGCGCGAGGTAGGGCTCGTCGCCCGTGGGGGCCGGGGTGCGTCCGGTGACGATGACCTTGGGGCCCATCCGCGCCACCGCCTTGGCCACCTCGAAGACGGCCCCGCGCCCGCCGCCCGAGAAGAGCAGCACCCAGCTCGGGTCCACCCGGCGCAGCACCTGGCTGCCTTCCTTGGGGAAGTCCGCCCGGCGCAGGCCCACCACGAAGCGGCGGCTGGCCATGTAGCCAATCTCCGTCCGGTCGCTGCCCTCCTCCAGCTCGCGGGCCACCGTCTCGGCCACCACCCAGTGCGAGGCGCGCGGCTCGAAGTCGATCGTCTTGATGATCGCGCCGGGCAACTCCTGCTTCATCCCCTTGAGGAAGCCGGCCATGGAGCCGCCCATCACGTTGCCACCATCCCCCACGAAGCCGAAGTCACCCCCCATGGAGGTGACGGCCACGTAGCAGGCGGTGCGCCCCTTGGCGTCCCGGAGGCGCTCGTACATGGCGCGCCCGGTGCCGTGCCAGCGCGCGGTGGTCTCCGCCATCCGCCGCCCGAAGCGCGCGCTGCCCAGGGTGAGGAAGTACTCGACGGGCCCGAAGGAACCCAGGTCGATGACTCCGTCGGCTCCGCCCAGCTCCTCGCTGGCGCGGCGCACCCGGCGCTCCACTTCCATGGCGTCGGTGAGGCCCGCCACCGACACCGTGGCGATGCGCACGCCCTTGCCCACCAGCAACCGGCTGAAGGCCGCCACCAGCCCCGGCTCGTCTCCGACGAGCAGCAGCTTCTTGCCCTGGAGCTGGTAGCGCTTCTCCGAGGAGAGCGACAGCGGCACCAGGTCCACGCGCCAGCGCTGGGCGGACAGCCCACGGCTGGGGATGGGGTAGCTGGCGGTGGCGCTCAGCGGATCCGCCGTCCACGGCTTGCGGTGCGCGTTGTCGTGCTCCTCCAGGATGACGTGGTAGTTCGTCCCGCCCAGGCCGAAGGCACTCACCCCCGCGTAGCGCCGCCCCTCCCGGGGAACGGGCCAGGGGCGCCCCTCCAGCGACAGGGAGATGGGCAGCTTGTCGAAGGGGATGTCCGCCTTGGGGAACTCACCGCCGTTCATGGGCGGCAGGAAGTGCTCGCTCACCGCGAAGGCCGTCTTGATGAGGCCCAGCAGGCCGGAGGCCGACGAGGTGTGGCCGATCTGCGACTTGAGGGTGCCCATGGGCACCGGGTTGTCGCGGCCGCGTGACTGGTAGGCCTCGCCGTAGGCGTCCGCCTCCGTCTTGTCGCCCACCCTCGTGCCCGGGCCGTGCGCCTCGAGCAGGCCGATCTGATCCGCGCGCACGTGCGCGTCCTGCAGCGCGCGCTCCACCGCCCGCGCCTGCCCCTTGGAGTTGGGCGTGAGCAGGGTGGTGCCCCGCCCATCACTGGAGAAACCGATGCCGGAGATGACGGCGATGATCTTGTCCTTCGACGCCTCCGCGTCCTCCAACCGTTTGATGACCACCGCGCCCGCGCCCTCGGCCGGCACGAAGCCATCCGCGCGATCGTCGAAGGGGAACGTGCCTCGCGGGGACAGGAAGCCGAGCACGGCCAGGGAGGCGGAGTACTCCGGCACCAGGTTGAAGGCCACACCGCCAGCCACCACCACGTCGGCCTCGCGGTTGGCCAACGACATCATCGCGGCGTGCACCGCCACGAGGGAGCTGGCGCAGGCCGCGTCCACCATCAGCACGCCACCGGTGAAGTCGTGGATGGCGGCCAGCCGCGCCGCCACGGGAAGGCTGGAGTAGTACTGCGACGAATTCTCGTCCAGCGGGGGCAGCTTGCCCACCACGCGCTGGCGGACCGCGTCGAGCAGTGGGGCCACCTGCTCGCGGGACATGCCCTTGCCCTGAAGGGCCTCGGCCGCCATGGACAGGTAGCGCTCCAGGACGAAGCGCAGCTCGGTCTCGAACTCCCGGGCACGCACCGGGAGCTGGCCCACCACCACCTGCACGCGCCGCCCGTTCCACCCTCCGGGCTCGTAGCCCGCCTGCCCGAGCGCCTCCTCCGCCGCCTTGACGAAGAGGGGGACGGCCGGGTCGAGCGCCGTGGCCTGGTTGGGCGGCAGCCGCAGCCAGCGCGCATCCGGCGACGGCAGGTCCACCGTACCGGCCAGCCGGGGCACCATCTCCTTGGGACCCATGAGCGCGCCCAGCAGGTGCTGGGCGTCGAAACGCGAGGTGGGCAGATCTCCAATGGCATCCGCCTTGGAGACGATGTTGGTCCACAGGGCCTGCGAGTCCGGTGCCCCCGGGGCGATGGCGCCCACGCCCACGATGGCGAACTTCTGGTTGGGCGGACGCACCGGGCGGATGTCCGCCCAGGTCTCGTGGGACGGAGCGGGCCCGAGCAGCGCGTGGTAGGCGATGTTGCTCCACCCCAGCGAGCTGACGCCCACGTAGCTGCGCGGCGTCAGCTTCATCGGGCGGATGAGGCACTCCAGCGAGCCCTCCGTCCCGTGACGGGGAGCGGTGAGGCCGGCCACGGGCGCGCGCACGCCACCATGCAGCGACAGCGCCGCGCGCATCAGCGAGACGAGCCCGCTGGCCGCCTGTTGGAAGCCCACCTGGGGGACCGCGCTGGAGAACGTCAGGGGCTCGGTGCGCGTGGCGTTGAGCGCGGCCTTGAGGCCGATGAGCTCCTGGTCCTCCAGGCCCGGAACGCCGCACGCCTGCAGCTCCACGTGCCGCACCAGCTCCGCCTCGATGCCGGCCATGTCCAGACAGGCGCGCGCGGCCTTGTCCACCATGCGCGACAGCCGGGAGAGACCCTGCTTGAGGTTCACCTCGGCGCTGACGCCGTGCAGGACGGCGTAGATGCGCTGCTTGTCCGCCAGCGCGTCGTCCAGCCGGCACAGCACCAGGGCCACGGCACCCTCGCCGGGCATCGTGCCCGCGGCACGCCCATCCAGCGCGAGCAGCTCCTGCTCGGCCAGCCAGCCGCGCGCGGAGAGCAGTCCGAAAGAGGAGGGGCTGAGCAGTGGGGCCACGGCGCCCACCACCGCCACGTCACAGTGGCCGAGCTGCAGCGAGAGCGAGGCGAACTTCAGCGCCGCCAGCGAGGAGGCCGTCCCCGCGTCCACCGCCAGGTGTCCGCCGCGCGTGTCCAGCAGGCCGGAGAGGCGGCCGGCGACGATGGTGGCCGTGGTGGGCACGGACTCGGGGGTGATGGGCGGAGCGTGCTGCGCGATGTAGCCATCCACGGCCTCCAGCAGCCGGGCGTGGTCGCCGCGGCCCTGGAGGATGGCGGCCAGGTGCTCGCGGAACTCCGGCGAGCGCACGCGCACCGTCTGGTCCACCTTCACGTCCACGCCCAGGCCGGTGGCGCCCAGGTAGATGGCGCAGCGGCCGCCGGGGCTCTTGTCGGGGCCATAGCCCGCGTCCTGCGTCGCCTGGAGCAGCGTCAGGTGGAGCAGCCGCTCCATGCGGTGCATCTTCTCCACCTGGTTGGGCGGCAGGCGGAACTGCTTCCAGTCCTTGCCCTCCTCCGGGACGAAGCCACCCATCAGCGGATGGCGCAGGCCGAGCCCGGCCCCCCACTCCTCGGGAGCCCGCGTCAGGGCGCGCATCCCCTCCAGGGACTGGTTCATGAAGCGCGACGGGGAGTCGGCGCCGGGCAGGCGGCAACCGAGCCCGATGATGGCCAGGGGAATGTGCGTGGAGGAGGTCATCGCGGTGAGAGGCTCTTGACGAACGACTGCCAGGCGAGACGGGGCAGGGTGGGGGCGACGTCCTCGGTGGGCAGGGAGGCCATGCCAATGCCGCGCAGCTCGAGCACGGGGATGCCGTCCTGGCCGAGGAGGTGGGCGTCGAAGGAGGCCAGTCCGCTGCTGGCGCCGGACAGGCGGGCGTCACACATGAGGCGCTCGTCGCGCCGGGGCATCCGGAACCAGGTGGCCTCGGAGATGGCCATCTCCCGCGAGCCCTCGCCGGAGAAGGCGTACCAGAGCCACTTCACCATGTGCAGCGCGCCCTCCATGGCGGCGGGCGCCACCTGGATGCGGCTGGCGGGCAGCACCTTGGACAGCACGCGCGGGTGGACGAGCCCGCCCTGGATGCGGCCCAGCTCGCACAGCCGGGCCCAGGAGATGACCTGGAGCGACTCGGGCACATCGCCCTGGCCGCCCGCGGAGGTGTAGAGCTGCCGGCCGTTCTGGAGGTTCTCCGACCTGGGGGCCAGCATCTGCTGCTGCTGGGGCCAGGGCGCGGGCCCGTAGGCATGGGCGAACTGGAGCACGGCGCGGCAGACGGGGATGGGCTCCTCGCTGGCTTCCTCGTGCCCCGCGTTGGCGCCCGTGCTCGCCGTCTCCACCGACAGGAAGACCGATACCTCACCGTCGCCCTCGCGGCGGGCACGCCCCACCAGCCGCGCGGCGGACGAGGGCTGCGAGGAGCGCAGGAACCAGCGCACGTCCCTCATCC
>DASQMW010000138.1:0-10988 GCA_035645295.1 Archangium sp. | reverse complement strand
GACCCGCCCCCCGCGGACCCTCCCGGCGCTCACGGTGAAGAAGCCGGCTCCCGAGCAGCCCCTGGAGGCGCCGGCCGAGACGGCCAATCCCGAGACGGCGCAGGACACTCCGCCGGCCACCGAGGCGGTCTCCTCCAGCGCGACGGGCAGCCCGGGAGTGGAGGGCGTCGTCGCGGGAATCGTGGGCGGCGTGCTCGACGGCCGTGAGGGCGGGCTGGTGGGCGCCACGGGCGGCGCGGCGCTCGAGCTGAAGCAGGTGGCACGCGCACCGGAAGTGCTCCAGCAGCTCAAGCCGCGCTACCCCCGGCGGGCCAAGGCCGATGGCATCGAGGGGCTCGTGCTGGTGCGCATCATCATCGGCGCGGATGGGCGCGTGGAGCCCGAGCACACGCGCGTCATCCGCTCGGTCCCCGAACTCGACGCCGCGGCCATCTCCGCCGTCAGCCAGTGGCGCTTCTCGCCGGCACTCGGACGCCAGGGGCGGCCGGTGCGCGTCATCGTCGAGATTCCCGTCCAGTTCTCCTTGAAGTGAAGCGCGCGGACGGGGGCTCCGCGCACTGCGGCACCTGATGAGCATCCACTTGCGCAAGATCATCTTCTGGCCCCATCTGGTGTCCGGCGTCATCACCGGGCTCGTCATCGCGCTCATGTCGCTCACGGGAGCGGCGATCGCCTTCGAGTCCGAGATTGTCGCCTGGGCCGACAGCGATGCCCGGCGGGTGCGAGTGCCCGCGCCGGACGCGCCGCGCCTGTCCGTGGACGAGTTGCTGGCCCGCGTGAAGGCCGCCCGTCCGAAGGCGCAGCCCTCGGGAGTGACGGTGTACCCCGAGCCGGACTCGGCCGTGCTGGTACTCACCGGCCGCTCCGAGGGCGTCTATGTGAATCCCTACACGGGCGAGGTGCGCGAGCAGGGCGCCCAGGGCTGGCGCTCGTCCTTCCATGTCATGGAGGAGTGGCACCGGTGGCTCGGCGCGCACGGAGACAACCGCCCCGTGGGCAAGGCCATCACCGGCGTGTCCAACGCCGCCTTCCTCTTCCTGGCCATCTCCGGCCTGTACCTGTGGTGGCCTCGCAAGTGGACGCTGCGAGCCATGCGCCCCACCCTCTGGTTCCGGCGCGGGCTCAAGGGCAAGGCGCGGGACTTCAACTGGCACAACACCATCGGCTTCTGGTCCCTGCCCGTGCTCATCGTCCTGACGGCGACGGGCATGGTCATCTCCTACAAGTGGGCCTCGGACCTCGTCTTCAAGGTCACGGGCAACGAGCCTCCCGCCGCCCAGGGCCCCGCCGCCACGCCCCCCGTCAAGGTCCCTCCCCCGCCGGAAGGCGCGAAGCCGCTCGGCCTCGAGCCGCTCTTCACCGAGGCCCGCAGGCAGGTGCCTGCCTGGGAGACCATCACCGTGCGGCTGGGCGGTGGGGCGCGCCCGAATGCGCCCCAGGGTTCGCAGGCGCAGGCTCCGCAGGGTCCACAGGCCCTCACCTTCGCCATCCGCGAGCAGGGCGCCTGGCCGCTCTTCGCCTCCGCCCAGGTGTCGATGGATCCCTTCACCGGACAGGTGCTGCGCCGCGAGACCTTCGCGGACTACAACCTCGGCCGGAAGGCCCGCTCGTGGATGCGCTTCCTGCACACGGGCGAGGCCCTCGGATGGATCGGCCAGCTCCTGGCCGCCATCGCCTCGCTGGGCGGAGTCCTGCTCGTGTGGACGGGCTTCGCGCTGTCCTGGCGGCGCTTCTTCCCGCGCCGCCGCCCCAGCGCCACCGCCGCCGTGGAACCCGAGGCGGCTCCGGCCCAGTCCGAGACGGCGGCCTGAGGGCAGGCCTTACCGCCTGCGCCCGCTCGCCGTGTCGAACCGGTGCAACCGTTGCGCGTCGTAGCACAGCCACACCGTCGAGCCCGTGGGGGCCGCGAAGTCCTCCGCGGCCCTCGCGATGAGGCGCTCGCCGCTCACGTCCACCGTCACCCAGCTCTCCGAGCCCATCGGCTCCACCAGGTACACCGTGCCGCTCAGCGAGCCCTGGGGCGCCGTGCCCGTGCCCACCTCGAGGTGCTCGGGCCGCAGCCCCAGCGTCACGCCGTCCTCGCGCAGTCCCAGCGTCTCCGGCTTCACCAGGTTGATGCGCGGCGAGCCGAAGAAGCCCGCCACGAACAGGTTCACCGGGGCATCGTAGAGCGCTCGCGGCGCTGCCACCTGCTGCACCTCGCCCTGGTTCATCACCACCACCCGGTCCGAGAGCGTCATCGCCTCGGCCTGGTCGTGCGTGACGTAGATGAACGTGGCCTTCAGCCGCTCGTGCAGCTTCTTGATTTCCCCGCGCATCTGCGTGCGCAGCGCCGCGTCGAGGTTCGACAGGGGCTCGTCGAACAGGAACACCTTGGGCCGCCGCACCAGCGCGCGCCCGAGCGCCACGCGTTGCCGCTGGCCGCCACTGAGCTCCTTGGGCCGCCGCGCCAGCAGCTTCTCCAACCCGAGCAGCGCCGCCGTCTCCTCCACGCGCTGGTCGATGGTCGCCTTGTCCGCCCCCGACACCTTCAGCGGGAAGGCCAGGTTCCCCCGCACGTCCATGTGCGGGTAGAGCGCGTAGCTCTGAAACACCATGGCGATGTCCCGCTCGCGCGGAGACATGTCGTTGACCGCCACGCCGTCGATGCGCAGCACCCCGCCGGTGATCTCCTCCAGCCCGGCGATGAGGTTGAGCGTCGTCGACTTGCCGCACCCGGAGGGGCCCACCAGCGAGACGAACTCGCCATCGCCGATCTCCAGCGTTACGTCCTTCGCCCCCACCACCCCTCCCCGGTACTCCTTGCGTACGCCTTCCAGTGAGACCGTTGCCACGCCGCGTGCCTCCTGACTGAGGTCCACCCGGCAGACTATCGGGATGGCGGGGACTTGGGGGCTTCTATTCGCGGAAAGGTGTCCGGTACGAGACCGGCGGCCCCACGTCTCTGGTAGCGTCCCCTGCTCGGTCGATGCGGTCCATCACAGCGAGTGATGGCGCCGTGGGCTCCTGACCATCTTCCCTGCTTGCCGCTCTTTCGCTCCGCGTGTTACCCGCGCTCACCTCATGATATCGGCCCCATGGCTCCGCAGCTTCGTTCTGCTGGTTCAAGCCTGCCTTCTGTCTTCCTGTGCAACCAGCATCCATGCTGTGCTTCAGCCTCTACCCGAGGAACTCCCGAAGCTGGCCCTGGTCATCCAGGAAGGGCCCCAGGGGCAGGTACGGCACTCGTGGAGGCCCGCAGCCGAGTTCCAGCAAGCACTGGGCAATCGGCCCTCTTCCTCGATCGGGGGTAGCGCGCCCTCGGAAGGAATTGTGCTTGTCAGTGGCCGCAGTCGAGACTGCGACCAGGAGCAGATCGACTGCCACCGCAACTGCATGCGGCGCAAGCTGCCAGCTCCGCTCAATCACATTCCGCGTGGCCACCCCACACACAACGAAATCTGCCGCGATCGTTGCCTGCGTGCCTATACCGACTGCGTGGATGCGGAGAAGGCCAGAGCCCTCCGGTTTACAGCCGTTGATGGGGCGGTCGCATGGTTGAAGGAACATCGGACAGAGCTCTTCGTGGGCACCGTGGTTGTCATCGCGGGGGTAACCTTCACCGTCGTCTCCGCGGGCGCGGGGCTATTCGTTCTCGCGCCTCTTACCCTGATGGCTCGCACTGACAGCGTGAATGCACCGCTTTGCATGGGAGACGGGCAATGAATGCCGATGAGGTGGCCAGGATTGTAGGACCCCTGCGCAAGGCCCAGGAGCGCCTCAGCGGCTCACCCGAGGCCGCTGCGGCCCTGCTTCCCGCGGTGAATGTCTCCCATTTCATCCTTGGGTCGGGCCATGCGCACAACTACGAGGACTACCTCGCGGGCTTCAGGGGCACTGTCCATCCCTTGCTGAGAGTCTTCTTCAATCAGGAGGAATTCACTGCCTGGTTGAAGACCCACTTCGTACCGCCCCCAAGGGGCACCGTGGAAATTTCGGGTGAGCGCTACACCCTCGGCTACTCCCGCGTGAGTGGACAACCCCGCCTGTTGCGGCTTCCCTCCGCCGAAACCTTGATGCGGCCGGGTGGCGCCGAGGGGGAAAACCCGCTCTGGCTCGCGCTCGACAAGGCAAAGGAAGTGCTCGACTCCTCACCAGAGGACGTCGATGCCCTTCATTGCGCCGCGCTGGCGCTCCATTTCATCCACGAGACAGGCTGCACGCGGGAGTTCGCTCGATTCCTGGCACACTTCAACGAGCCCCGGCCTCCTCTCCGCTCCTTCGCTACGCGGGAAGAAGCGGAAGCATGGCTGCGGAACCACCCGAGTCCTCCCCATGGTGCCTCCGTGCAGGCCGGGGAGGAGGAACTCACCGTGGGCTATTGGCGCGAGCGTGACCAGCGCGTGCTGGTGCACTTCCCCAAGGCCGCGGAGCTCCATGCCGTGGAGGGCGACGAAGACCTCACGCCATGAAGGACGCCAGCACGCACTGAGTGGAGGTGTCCGCGCGCCTGATGCTGGTCATCCCGGGTGCGTCATCTGCTAGGGTGAACTCCGGAGGTACTCCACCCTGGCACGACTTCTCCCGTGGTTACCGCTCGTTCTCCTCCTGACGGGGAGGGCGGCGGCGCAGTCCCCACTCCCTGCCCGCGAACAGTGGCACCGGCAAGTCACCGTCCCCAACGGCCCGGACGAGCCGGTGCCAGAGGTGCGGGTGGCGGCCAACGTCGCCACCTACCTGCGCTTCGACGCCCCCATCGACAAGGACTCGGTGGAGGTAGAGGGGCGAGCGGCGCGCTTGCGTCTGGTGGACCCCGGTGAACGCACCCTCACCCTCGAGCCCGCCGTGGAGCCGGGCGCCGGGGAGAAGCTGCGCGTGCGGGTGCGCTACAAGGACGGCGCCTCGCCAGCGTACGCCACCCTCGCGCTCGTCTCCCACCCCACACGGGTGGACAAGGAGGTGGAGGTGGTGCGCCGTCCACGCACGCCCGAGGCGATGGAGGCGGCGTCGGCCCAATGTGAGGCAAGTGGGCCCGCCGGGCTGGTGCTCTCGGGACAGTTGGGCAGGGCGGGCGTCCAGGCCACGGAGTTCCGGGGCAGGGCCGCCCCAGACAACAAGAGCGGCCTGACCGCGGGGGAGGGCACGGGCTACCGGGCAACCCTTTGGAGTGTGGTGGCCGTTCGCATCACCAATCTCCCTGGACAGAAGACCTGGACGCCCGGTTCCGCGCGCCTCTTCAGCGCGGAGGGGACTCCCCTGCGGGTGCGTCTGGTTCGACTCCAGGGGAAGTCCCAGCTCCAGCCCGGGGAGTCGGGAGATGTCGCGGTGGAAGCGGACGTCCCCAGTTCCAGCAACAGGCTGTTCCGGCTGGAGTTGTTGGACGCGGAGGGCGGACGGTTGCTTCCCATTCACGAGGTGAGATTCTAGGAAGGATGGCCATGGCGGAAGCCCAGCACCCGGACCAACTGCGGACTGGCGACAGCGTGGGGCCCTGGCGCATCGTCCAGGTGGTGGGCCGTGGAGGCACCTCTCGCGTCTTCAAGGTGGAGCGTGATGGCCGCCCCTACTCCATGAAGATGGCGCTGCTGCCCCTCACCCACTGCCAGCAAGCGCTCCCGGAGGAGGAGGCCGTGGAGGAGAAGGTCTCCTACCGGCGGCTGGGGCGCGAGGCAGCGGCCCTCTTCACCTATGCCTCCCACCCCAACCTGCTGCGCGTGTACGCGGTGGACTTCTGGCCCAGCCCCACCCGGGGCTACCCTTTCATCGTCACCGACTTCATCGAGGGAGACACTTGGCACCTGTGGCGCTGGCGCAAGCCCCGTCACGCCGCCGAGCTGGTGGATGCCTTCTCGGGCGTGGTGCGCACCGTGGGGGTATTGCACGCGCGCGGCGTGTACCACCGGGACTTGAAGGCAGACAACATCCTCATCCGCCGGGAGGACGGCAGGCCCTTCCTCATTGATTTCGGCACCGTGCGCCTGCCGGGGGCCCTCACGAAGACGCTAGGCCTGCCCGAGGGCGTCCTGCACCTGGTGCCTCCCGAGCTCCTCGCCTACGTGCGCGCCGAGGCGTGGAATCGGGAGGAGCCCTTCCAGGGAGACGTGGCCGCGGACCTGTATGCCCTGGGCGTGCTGCTCTACCAGGCCCTCACGGACCTCAACCCCTTCAACCCGGAGTTGCCAGACAAGGAACTGGTGGCCGCCATCGCCACCGTCCCGCCGGCCGCGCCCCACCTGCTCAATCCCCTGGTGCCACGCTCCCTGAGCGACATCGCCATGAAGCTGCTGGAGAAGAAGCCCGAGGATCGCTACCCCGACACCCAGGCGCTACTCCAGGTGCTGGAGACGGCCGCCGGGCAGGAGGCCTCGTCCCCCGCCTGGCAAGAACCCCTCACCGCGCCGCGAAGTCCAGCCGAGGTGCCGCTTGAGAAGACGCAGGTTGCACAGCACTCGCAAGCAACGCCCGAGGTGGAAGGAGGCCAGCCGCCCCCCAGGGCACGCGGCTCCCGGAGGGGAAGGTGGCTGGTCGCACTGCTGGCGGGACTCCTCCTTGTTGCTACCGCACTGCTCTCGGAACGAGCGTTGCTCGCGCCCTCACCCGCGGCGGCGCCAGACGCGCCTGCCCCTAGCCAGACAGGAACCCCATCCATGTCCACGCCTCCCCAGGAGTCCACCTCGCCTCTCTCGGGCATCCTCACCGTCTGGCTCTGCGCGGCCACCAGCCTCGGCTGCCCCGCTGCCCAGGTGAGACCCGCGCCACCTGAGCCGGCGGCCTGCCCCGAGGAGGCCCGGCGCGTCATGTTCGAGGAGTTGAAGCTACATCGGGGCGGGAGATACCTCGCCCTCATCGACATCAACCAGCCCGGTGTCATCCAAGATGACGGCACCTACCGGGACGGCCCCCTTGTCGGGCGCGTGCGGCATATCGAGACTTCGAGCCCCGGGCTGCCCGGCGGTACCCTCCTGTTCGGTCAGCTCTGGACGGGCCCAGGCATCAAGAATCGAATGGGAGAGGAGTCGGTCATCGGCCGCTACACCGAAGCCGTGTTGCCTGACGGCCGCAAGGTGCCAGTGTGCATCGTCCTGGGTGGTCCCGAGGGGCGCTGGTACAAGGAGCCTGGTTCCACCGTTGACGTCGCCGTGTTGCCGCGCGAGCTCCCGGTGAGTGCCGTTTGGGATTGGCCCTGACAGCCTTGCCGCCACACACCCTCCGTCGGCAGCCGTGAGCCCATGCGCGCCAGCCTCCCACGCATCCGAGTCCAAGGCACCCTTCGCAACGAGTCGTACGGCTTCGAGCGGGTCGGAGGGGAGCTCGTCAAGAAGGTACGAGAGCACGTATACGAGGCTGTCCTCGCGAGGGACGTGGTCCGCATCATCTTCTTCATTCCCCAGGATCACCACCACCTCACCGCTGGGGTGACTCACGCGCTCGACAGCTACCTTCGAGCCATCGAGGGGCACCCTGACGCCCTCTCCGAGTACACCTGCTGCTGGTGGCAGTCTTTCAAGCTGGCGGAGACAGGATGGGAGCGCATCCGAGAAACCCTGGAACCGAAAGAGCCCAGGTTCTTCGAGGACTATGAGCCCGACGATGCTCGCTTCGCCGAAAAGGACGGTGCCGATCCTTACTTCACCCTCTCCGGCGAACAGGGGAATGGCTACTCCTTCAGCTACCACGCCCGGCTTCCCTGGCGAGAGCCGCATCCCCGCAGCGTGAGCGTCCTCTCCGCCACCCTGCCGACCGAATACCTCGAGGAGCACGGCGCCCAGCACGTGCGGGAGTTGGCGATGGCCATGGCTTCCCGCCTGCCCTTCGCCACCGGGCACGCCGGACTTGCCCTCGACCTCTGGCGCCCCATCTACGACCAGCTTGACCGCCTGCGCACCGAGCTATTCCGCCACCCGGGCTTCGATGTCCGTGAGGCCAACCACTTCGACGGCATGGGTACACGGGTGGATGGCATCCACTGGATGAACTTCCTCGGGCCGCCCGTCCTCTCCCAACTCGGAGGCGCCGCGGGCCTGCGCGCCCGTCTCCACTCGCCCACCACCACCGTGCAGGAGCTGGAGGGCGAGCGCGCTGTCGTGACATTGGGCGAGGCACCCGAGGCCGGAGACATGGGCCAGGGCCAGACGCTTCCCGCGTACCGTGAGCTCGCCCGCGTGCTGGAGTCGTACCTGGAGCCCTTTCCCTGGGGCTTCATCGCTCGCAAGAGTCCCTCCGTGGAGGAGGAGCTCCGCCGCTGGTGGCGCCGCTTCCTCGATTGACGTGGCCCCAGCGGTGGGGCTCCGCGTCTGATAACCTCACCGGCACGGCGCCCCCCTCGCCGCCCGCCCTCCATGCGAACACCTCAGGTGCAGTTCGTCTTCTCCGCCTCGGTGGCCACCGTCCTCGGTCTTTCTTGTGCCACCGCCCCGTCCGCGCTGTATGGCTCGCCGTCGATGGGGCTCCCTCCTCCCCGCCTCACTTCGCTCCCCGTCCCACCTGGTGCCGAGCGCAACGGCTTTGAGGGTGTGCCCACGGCCCCGCCGTATCGGACCCCCTCCAGCTTCGAACAATCATGTGGACCGGCTTGTGCTGCCCCCGTCTCCTCAAGCACCGGGGAGATTCTCGCGCCGGCGGCAGCTCGGGCCGCACAGGTGCTCGAGAAAACCCTCCAGGTCACCCAGGCCATTCAGGGCTTCCTGACGGTCGCCAAATTCCTCGATGAGGCCCAGAAGAAGCGCGCGGAGGACATCATCGTCGCGTGCGTCAAGGAGGCCCACTTCAAGGTCGAAGAGGATCTCTTCGGTAAAGGGAAGTCCCTCCCCGGGGCAGACTGCAAGAAGCCACCTGCTGTCGAGAAGCAGCTCGCCCCCACCTGGAGGAGGCATCTTGGAATCCTCAAACATGCCGCGGCCTTCGCCTGCATACAGGAGCGCTTCTCTGAGGAATTCCCAGACAACTTTTCGGTAGAGCCTCGCTATCGCAAGGACGGCCTCACCCAGGAAGTCATATTGACCGACAGGTTGGCCGGCTCACTGCACCCCGACCTCGTTCTCCACTTCACCCGGAATGCCACCCGGATTCAGTGCATCTATGAGTTCAAGTTCCCATGCGGTGATGAGAAGAACGATCCCTGGTCGATCGCCGAGGTGGAAAAGCAGATGAAGAACTACGCGGGTCTCGGGGGCGAATGCAAACCTGCCCTCGTCACACCTCAGATGGGCCTCGATCGGCGTTAGCAGCCACCCCATGAGCCTCACCTATCCACGAGTCCGCATCCCAGACACCGTCACACAGGACGGAGCCGAACGGCTTCTCGCACGAGACATCGTGCGCCTCGTCTTCTTCCTCCCCTACGACCACCATCTCCTGGCGCCGGGGGTGACCCATGCCCTCGACAGCTATCTTCGCGAGATCGCGGGCCACCCCAATGCCCTCGTCTATGGGAAATGTTGCTGGTGGGAATACTCCCGGCTCGACGAGGGGGAATGGCAACTCATTCGCGAGACGTTGGAGCCGAAGGCGCCCAGGTATTTCGACGACTACGAGCCCCACGAGGCTTTCTACCCCGGGAAGGACGGCGCCGATCCGTACTTCGTCCTTCGAGGGGAGCCAAGCAGTGGCTACGCCTTCAGCTACCACGCCCGGCTTCCCTGGAGAGAGCCCCCCCCCAACAGCGTGAGCGTCCTCACCGCCACCCTGCCAACGGAGTACCTCGAGGAGCGCGGGGCCGAGCACCTGCGAGAGTTCGCCAGGGACATGGCATCCCGCTTGCCCTTCGCCTCCGGACACGTCGGCCTCGCCCTGGAGCTTTGGCACTCCATTGATGAGCAGTTCGACCCCTGCCGCCCCGTGCTGTTCCGCCACCCAGGATTTGACGTCCGCGAGGCCACCATCCACGACGGCATGGGCACGCGGGTGGATGGCATTCACTGGATGAACTTCCTCGGGCCACCCGTCCTCTCCCAACTCGGAGGCGCCGCGAGCCTGCGCGCCCGTCTCCACTCGCCCACCACCGTGCAGGAGCTGGAGGGCGAGCGCGCCGTGGTGACGTTGGGCGAGGCACCCAAGGCCGGGGACATGGACCAGGGCCAGACGCTTCCCGCCTACCGTGAGCTCGCCCGCGTGCTGGAGCCGTACCTGGAGCCCTTCCCTTGGGGCTTCCTGGCTCGCCAGAGTCCCTCCGTGGAGGAGGAGCTCCGCCGCTGGTGGCGCCGCTTCCTCGATTGACGCGGCCCCTGCGGTGAGGCTCCGCGTCTGATAACCTCCCGGCACGGCGCCCCCCCGCCGCCCGCCCCCATGCGCTGCCCGGTCTGCCACCGCCGCCTCGTCCCCGGCGCCGCCTGTCCCCTGCACGCGGAGCGGCCCCGGCCCTCGCCCGAGGCCGAGCCCCTGCCACTGCCCCAGGTGCCCGGCTTCCAGCTCCAGGCCCTCATCGGCGCCGGGGGCTTCTCCCGCGTCTTCTCCGCCCGGCGAGAGGAGGACAGGCGTGAGGTGGCCCTCAAGGTCTCGCTCGGCCCCTTCTCCGCTCGCTTCGCCCGCGAGGCCGCCGCCCTGCGCCGCGTCGGCCCTCCCACCGTCCCCGCGTTGCTCCTCGAGGGCTCCACCGCGGGCCGCTCCGTCCTCGTCCTCGAGCGCCTGCGCGGCCAGACGCTCGCCGCCTGGATGGCCGCGCTCCCCGGCTCGGGCGCCGCGCCCCTCTCACACGTGAGGGATCTGCTCGCCGGCCTGTGCGGTGCCCTGGAGCGCGTCCATGGCGCGGGGCTCGTCCACCGCGACCTCAAGCCGGAGAACGTCTTCCTCCGCGAGGGCGGCGCGCTCAGCCTCCTCGACTTCGGCCTCGCGCGTTTCCTCGACGCCTCGGACCCGGACGAGCCCGAGGCGTCCGTCAGCCTCACCCGCACCGGCCAGCGGCTCGGCACCGCCGTCTACATGGCCCCCGAGCAGTGTCTCGAGTCCCGCGACGTCGACGCGCGCACCGACCTCTACGCGCTCGGCGTCCTCCTCTTCGAGTTGCTCACCGG
>DASQMW010000137.1:0-5534 GCA_035645295.1 Archangium sp. | reverse complement strand
CCGGGCTCGGTCTTCAGAAACTTGTCCAACTGTTGGACAAGTTCGTGCAGCGCGCGGCCGGGAGGCCGGCCTGGCGTGGTTTCGCACGTAGTGCGGAGGCCACACGATTGTGTCGGGAACTTTTGGCCACCTACTTAGCCGTCCGTTCCGGCCCCACCCCTCCGCCGCGCGTTCCTCCTTCCTTCCCCACGTGGAGCGCCCCTCCCGGTCTCCACGTGGGTCCCCCTCTTCCCTCGGATTCCGCAGCACCAGGAGAACCCCTCAGATGTCGACCCGCAAGCCCACCTCGAAGAAGCACCTGTTCCTCGTGCCCGGTCTGGCGCTCGCCACCGTGGCCCTCGCCGGCCCGGCCTCCGCGGCGGCTCCCGTCACCGCCAGGAAGCCCCAGGCTCCCGCCAAGGCCGTCCTGCTGTCCGACGCCTCGCGGATGACGCGCC
Organism: Archangium sp.; assembly: GCA_035645295.1. Classification (GTDB taxonomy): domain Bacteria; phylum Myxococcota; class Myxococcia; order Myxococcales; family Myxococcaceae; genus Archangium. The sequence continues at coordinate 5,097 of DASQMW010000137.1, read as the reverse complement.
TGTTCTCCAAGAAGATGAACGCGCTGCCGCCCGAGCAGGCCATGCCCTCCATGCGCCTGGACCTGGGCAACGAGGCGCACTACCAGTTCGTCCTCCACCGCGTCCTGGCCGCCGGCAATACCCCGGACAACTCCCCCCGCCTCTTCGCCAGCCTGGAGAAGGCCCGCGAGCTGGCCCGCTCTGTCGCCGCCCCCTCCACCCAGGAGTGCTCGCAGATCATCACCCTCGAGGACAGCAACCTGCCCGGCACGGTGCTCTTCAAGAGCGCCGCCCTGGCCAGCTGCTTCGGCAATGACGGCTACCTCTTCTCCGACCTGCAGGCCTACCAGGCCAACGCGGAGCGCACCAACCACACCCTGCTGGACCGCCGCGCCAATGAGGACTACGGCACCCACGTGGGTGGCAACGACCGCGCCTCGCTCGAGCTGACGTACCGCTACGAGAAGGACCAGTTGCTGCAGCTCGACTCGCTGGTGCTCGGCTTCGACGCCCAGACGGGCGCGGCCCTGGCCTCGTACGCCACGGTGGCCACCTCCGGCCTGCCCGAGTCCCAGGTGAACACCGTGGACCCGTCCTTCGCCATCTACCACCCGAAGGACCTCATCAACTCCCCGGACGAGCAGACGCTGCGCGTCTGCCTGGAGCGCGGCGCCTACACCGGCACCAACGTCGATTGTGACTACGCCTCGGTGGTGTCGACGGCCAACGGCCTGAAGATGTACCCGCTGCCCAACGCCCCCGCCACGCCGCCCTCCGGCATCGCGGCGGTGAACGTGGCGCAGTCTCAGTCCACCGGACTGTGGAGCGCCGACAGCGCGGGGTACTTCGCCCCGCCGGACGCCTACAACACGGCCAACACCTACGTGCCGCTGCACGGCCAGTACTACGCTGGCGACCTCAACGGCGCCCAGTGCACCATCACCAGCTACGATGCGCCCGCCACCCGGGCCACGCTCTACATGGTGCAGCCCGACAGCACCTTCTGCAACATCGCGGCCAACACCAACCTGGGCTCGGTGAGCCTGACCGACGCGGCCCTGGTGACCAACGCCACCAACACCCCGTTCCGCAAGATGCTCAACTTCGGGCAGATCTGCGTGGGCTACGAGAAGACGGTCAAGCTGGTGCTGCAGCTCGGCACCCGGGCCACGTGCGGCACCACCACGGGCGTCAACCGCTACAAGACGTTCACCATCAGCCCCATCCAGTTCCGCAACAGCTGCTTCGGCGAGGGCACGCAGGTCACCCTGGCGGACGGCTCCACGGCGAAGATCGAGAACGTGAAGGTGGGTGACAAGGTCATCGCCAACGACAAGGGCCTGGTGCTGACCGTCACCACGCTGTCGCGCGGCAGCGAGGGCTCGCCCATGGTCCGCATCAAGGATGACCAGGGCCACGAGGCCTTCGTCACCCAGACGCACCCGGTCATGACGGCCAACCGCGGCGTCCTCACCGCCCAGGAGCTGAAGGTGAACGACCAGCTCGTCACCGCCCAGGGCACCTCCACGCTCACCAGCCTGACGCGCGAGATGCACAAGGGCCTGGTGTACAACCTGGCGCTCGGCACGCCCGAGGAGCTGAAGAAGGCCGGCCTGGAGCACGGCATGCTGTTCGCCGGCGGCTTCCTGATGGGTGACTACGCCATGCAGAACGCGATGGACGCCAGGCGCGCGAAGCCCTCCATGGCCCAGGCGAGCATCCCGCAGCAGTGGGCGGTGGACTACGTGAACGACCAGGCGCACGGCGCACGGAAGTAATCCTCTCGTCGACAACTCCTGGTCATCCCAGCGCGCCCTCCCTCCCGCCCTCCCCGGCGGGGCGGAGGGCGCGTCTGTTTTGTCCCTCCCCAAGGAAGTCCGTTCTTCCTGGTTGAAGTATGGCAATTCTCTATTTTTGTCTGTATGTTGAAACCAGCCGATAACACCCGGCCGCCCCCACCCTCCCAAGGACAGTCATCATGCCGCGCACCCGCTCCGCGTCCTGGAAGCGCCTGCTTCCCGTCTGCCCACTGGCCCTGGCCCTGCTTCCGCTGGGCGCGAGCGCCACCCCCGTCACCCGCGAGCAGCTGGCCGCCGACGCCACCGCCATGGCCCTGCTCTTCCAGGAGCGCATGAGCACTGTCCCCGCCGGGGAGGCAAGGCCTTCCCTGACGCTGGACCTGGGTGACAAGGCCCAGTACGACTTCGTCCTCCACCGCCTCCAGGCCGCCGGCAACACCCCCGGCAACTCCCCCCGCCTCTTCGCCAGCCTGGCCAGGGCCCGCGCGCTGGCGCGCCGCGGTGGGGCGCCGTCCCAGGCCCAGCGCGACTGCCTCTCCTTCATCACCCTCGAGGAGCAGCCCCTTCCCGGCACCGTCCAGTTCCGCGGCGCCTCCCAGGTGAGCTGCTTCGGCAATGACGGCTACCTCTTCTCCGACCTGAGCGCCTTCCAGGCCGACGCCGGGCGGCGCAACCTCGCCCTGCTGGACCGCCACGGCAGCGAGGAGTTCGGCACGCACGTGGGTGCCTCCGAGCGCGCTTCCCTCTCCCTCACCTACCGCTACGAGAAGGACCGGCTGCTCCAGCTCGACTCACTCGTGCTCGCCTTCGACAAGGACAGCGGCGCCGCCCTGGCCACCTACAGCACCGCCGCCACCTCCGGCTACCCCGAGTCCACGGGCGTCCAGTCATTGCAGGAGCAAGGCATCACCCTCTACCACCCGGTGGACCTGGTGAACGGGGTGGACCCGTCGACGGGGCTGAACGAGACGGTCATCCGCATGTGCCTCAACCGCGGGCTGATCGCCTCGGGCAACATCGACTGTGATTACGCCTCGGTGGTCGACACCGGCGCCGGCTTCGCCATGTACCCGCTCAACGGGGACTACGCCAGCTCCCCGCTGCCCATTGGACTGGCCCCGGTGGCCCCGGGCGCGTCGGTGTCGTCGGGGACATGGGTGTCCGGCCCGTACGCCTTCCGGCCGGATGGCGGCGGCGCCTCCTATGACCCGAACAACACCTATATCCCGCTCCGGTTCACCTATGACGCGGGCGCCACCGCGGAGGGAGCCTGCACCATCACCAGCTACGATGCGGCCTTCTCCCAGGCCATGCTCACCATGGTCCAGGCGGACAGCCCCTCCTGCGGCGTCGCCCCCGGCACGCTGCTCGGCACCTCGGACCTCTCCGGCTACCTGACCGCGGGCGCACAGACCAGCACCATGCGCAGGCTGGTGGACTTCGGGCCCATCTGCGTGGACTACGAGAAGTCGGTCAAGATCACGGTGCGCGTCGGCGCGAAGGCCACCTGCGGCACCACCCCCAACGTGGTGCGCTACAAGACGCTGGTCGTCTCTCCCCTCCAGTACCGCAACAGCTGCTTCGCCCGGGGCACGCGCGTGGTGCGCGCCAACGGCGAGTCCGATGCCATCGAGAACTTCAAGGTGGGTGACAAGCTCCTCGCCAATGACAAGGGCCTGGTCCTCACCGTCACGGGCGTCTCCCGTGGCGTCGAGCGCTCGGCCATGGTCCGCCTCGAGGACGACCAGGGACACGAGGTGCTCGTCACCCAGACCCACCCCGTCGTCACCGCCAACCGCGGCATCGTCCGTGCCGAGGAGCTGAAGGTGAAGGATCAGCTCGTCACGCGCGAGGGCACCTCCGTCCTCACCCGCCTCACGCGCGAGCTGTACAAGGGCACCGTCTACAACCTCGCCGTGGGTACGCCCGAGGAGCTGGCCAAGGCCGGCCCGGAGCGCCGCACGCTCTACGCCGGTGGCCTGCGCATGGGGGACTACACCCTGCAGACCGAGCTGGATTCCAAGCGCGCCGAGCCCTTCGCCGCCCAGGCCAGCATCCCCGCGGACTGGCTGGTGGACTACGTGTACGACACGGCCCACCACGCCAGCAGGCAGTAGATGGCCCCGCTGCTCCAACCCGTCACGCCTCCCTCTCCCCTCGGGAGAGGGCCGGCGTGAGGGTGCCCGTTCCGGTGTCAATGGCCGGTCACGGGTCCGTTCGTGTCGAGGATGGCGTGACTACAGCGACGTGGCCCAGTTGTACGTCCAGATCAGCGACCGGGGCTTGCCCTGGTACTTGGGCGGGTTGAGCGTGTACGCCTGGGTGCGATCCTCCCAGGAGCCGATGGACGCATCGCTGGTCGTGCCCTGGTCCGTGAGGATGTTGCCGTGGCCGTAGGCGGGGCTGATGAAGTACAGCGAGGTCCCCGTGCCGCCGTACGCGCCGCTGCGCACGTCGCCCACCGCGAAGTCATTGGAGCCGATGAGGTTCAGCCGGTAGGGCACGCCGCTGTTGCCGTTGTCCCACGCGTTGTTGAGGCTGTTACGGGTCCAGCCCGCGGATGAAGAGGATGTCGTGCGTGGAGACGGCCTGCGAGGAGACGATGCGCTCGAGCTCCGCCTCCTGCCCGGCGTCCCCGGCCGGTGAGGCCTGGGGGTCCAGCTCGAGCACCTCGGGCGCGGACGGCGCGGTCTCCACCGGCCAGTGCTCCGTCATTTCCGCATATGTGAGGAAATGACGATGCGCTGACGAAGAAATGACGAGGTCTCGAGGCTCGAGCCGGAAAATCCTTTCAAATCCATCCGGAAACTTTGGCGAGCGGAGTCAGACAATGGATACATAGACAGCAGTTCAACGCATCGTCACCCGATGCAGGAGACCCCCGTCATGTCCATGAACGTCAACAACTCCGGCCGTAAGCCCATCGTCGCCCCGAAGCTCGAGACCTCGGCTCCCACCGCTCCGGCGCAGAACACCGTGCGCGCGGCGGCCACGCCGGACACGGCGAAGGCCCTGGAGTCCAGGGACGGCTTCCAGGCCGCCACGCTCGTCGCGAAGGCGAACAACCGTCCGGCGCCGACGCTGCCCATCGCGAGCCGCCCGTCGCCCTCGCAGCTGGGCAACAACTTCTACGGACAGCGCGGCCCGCTCTCGCCCAACCAGACGGGGAAGATCAACGGCGCGGCGGAGCTCGCCCAATTCGTCTTCGCGGGCTACAACGGGGGCGCGCACGGGCCGGTGTCCATTACCCCGGCGACGCTGCGCCAGGGCAACACGTCTCGGCAGGTGCACCTGGTGGGCATCTCCGGCACCGAGGCGG
>DASQMW010000136.1:0-18360 GCA_035645295.1 Archangium sp. | reverse complement strand
GCCCTTCCGCGACTGGAGCCCATTCCGGGCACGGTGGCGCGCAATGCCCCCAAGAGCGGTCAGCCTTCCTAGAGATTCGCGACAGTGGATAACGACCTTCGGATGAGTCTGGCGGAGCACCTGACGGAGCTCCGCTCCCGCCTTCTCAAGTGCACCATCGCGGTGCTGGTGCTGGGCGCCGCGGCGCTGGTGTTCGCCAAGCCCATCTTCGGCGTCCTGATGAAGCCGGTGCTGGACGCGCTGCCGGCCGAGGGCCGTGCGCTCGTCTATACCTCGGGCATCGAGGAGCTGAACGTCCTGATGAAGGTGGGCGTCTACTGCGGCATCTTCCTGACGACGCCCGTCATCCTCATGCAAATCTGGGGCTTCGTGTCGCCGGGGCTCTACCCGGAGGAGCGCCGGTACGCGGGCCCCTTCGTGTTCCTGGGCTCGACGGCGTTCCTGGCCGGAGCGCTGTTCTGCTACTTCGCGGTGCTGCCCTCGATGTTCAAGTTCCTCCTCAACGACGAGGTGGGCCTGGCCATCTCCCAGCGGCTGGACATGGGGCGGCTGAGGGCGGACGACGCGCTGCGCTTCCTGCGGATTGGTGACGCGGAGCGGGCGGGGGGGCTGGCGAAGGAGGCGAGCACGGCGCTGAAGGCGGACGGGGTGGGGCAGATGCCGGAGGCCACTCGGGAGCCCTCGGAGAGCGTGGAGCTGGAGGCGCGGCTGGACGGGCTGGGGCGGCTGCTGGACGCGGCGGCGGACGGCTTCGGGGTACCGGCGCGCAGCGTGCTACGGCAGACGGTGGAGAAGCGGGCGGAGGCGGTGGAGGCGTACGCGAGGGAAGACTTCGGGGCGGCGGCGAAGGCCATGGACGAGGCGGCGAGCCTGCTGGCCGGGGTGGCGCCCACGCGCGCCGAGGAGCTGGCGGGGCTGTGGCGGCTGGAGAAGGAGCTGGCGCTGGGCAAGGCGCGGCACGTGGCGGCGTCGTGGACGAAGCCGATGCTGACGATGAACGAGCAGCTCTCGCTGGTGCTGCTGCTGCTCTTGTCGTTCGGCATCATCTTCGAGCTGCCGCTGGTGATGGCGCTGCTGGGCCTGGTGGGCATCGTGAAGGCGGGCTGGCTGATGAAGTACCAGCGGCACGCGTTCGTGGTGTGCCTCATCGCGGCGGCGATCCTCACGCCGACGGGAGACGTGGTGAACCTGTCGCTGATGGCCGGGCCGATGCTGCTCTGCTACGAGATGGGCGTGCTGGCGGTGTGGCTCATCGAGCGTCGGCGCTCGAAGCAGGAAGCCGAGACGAGCATCACCCCGACGGGCAACTGAGCCATCCCACCCGAGCGCGAGACCCGAGAGCCCCTGTCCCCGATTTCCCCTCTCCCCTCGGGAGAGGGACGGGGTGAGGGTATCGAGGCTCCCGGGTTGAGCCAGGGTCCGTGGAATCCGTGCTACGGACGCACGGATCTCCAGTCCGTATCACTCGCGCTCTGCATCTGGTTGAGCCACTCCAGGAGCACCACGCCCTGCGAGCTCTGGGCCCCCGGGTTGAGCAGCATCGTGTGGGCCTGGCCGCTGGTGATGAAGGAGCGGGTGTTGGGCAGCGGCGAGAGCACCGTGGCGTCGAGATCCCTCAGCGCGGCCTCGAAGGCGGTGGGGGTGAGCTGCAGGTAGGTGCGGATCGTCTGGTCCTGCAGCGAGGACAGGAGCGCCATGCGGTCGTTGGGGTACTTCCTGGCGAGCGCCGGGTAGAGCGCCGAGTAATCCTCCTTCACGGCCGGGTCGAGGGCATCCATGACGGCGTCGTAGTTCCAGGCCTTGGCCCATTCGGCGCGGAGGCTCGCGGACATGGCGCTGCTCTTGAACAGCGGCCCGGAGTCATCGATGAGGAAGACCTTGGCGTTGGGGAATGTGGAGCGGACGAAATCGTAGTTGAGCGCCGCGCCGAAGCCGCCGGCGCTCGAGCCGGTGACGACGATCTGCTCGGGGTTGGGGAACGTGGAGGCGATGCGGGCGAGGAAGGCCTCGGTGTTCATCCGCCCCTTGTGGTGGAACGTCGTGGAGGTGGAGCCGACGGTGTAGACGGCGTCCGAGTTGCCGATGTGCAGGTCCCCGGTGCAGTACGGGATGAAGAAGTAGTTCCAGTCCTTGAACGGGTTGTTGGCGAGCTCCCGGTCGAAGATGGAGCCCGAGCTGATCCGCGAGCTCAACGCGTCGAACTGGGTCTGGGTGAAGGGCCCATGCGCGGAGGTGTTGAGCTGCAGGCAGGTGGCGGCGTTCCAGCAGGCACCGCCGCCGTTGAAGAAGATGAGCAGGTTCTTGCTGTCGCTGAGGTTGGCGCCGAGCCCAGTGGGAGTGCCCTCGTCGCAGGTGGAGTTGGAGAAGCCGATCCAGCTCCACGTGTGCTGCGGGGTGGAGATGGGCGGTTCCGTGGGGGGGGGCACGGGCTCCGGGTCACACCCCGTGCCCACCACCATCACCGCGGTGAGTACAGCCAACAGGTCTCTGGTCATGTTCGGAAACCGCATCGCTCGTCCTCGCGTGCTGCAGGGGAGGTGGGAGGATAGAGGAAGGTCCGGCGGCGGACAGCCCGGCCCTCACGTATGTGTGCGGCGCCACAAACGCCTCGTGTGTCCTGCCCCTCACCGGGCACGATGTCCCAAGCTGCCGGTGCAGGCGGCAATACGGGAGGAACGGACATGCGGAAGATGCTTTGGGTGGCAGGCGGACTGGCGCTGGCGGGGTGTGGCCAGTCGCGAGCGACGGCGGAACTGATGAACTCGAGCGGCCAGCGGATGGGCACGGTGACGCTGGTCCAGCGGGGAGACTCGGTGGAGCTCCAGGTGGAGGCCACCGGACTCGAACCGGGTGCGCACGGAATCCATTTCCACCAGGTGGGCCTGTGCGAGACGCCGGGCTTCACCAGCGCGGGCGGCCACTTCAACCCGCTGGACAAGCAGCATGGGCTGGAGTCACCCACCGGCGCGCATGCCGGGGACCTGCCCAACCTGGAGGCGGACGCGAGCGGCAAGGCCTCCTATAAGACCACCACCAACCGGGTGACGCTCGACGAGGGACAGCTCTCCATCTTCGATGCGGATGGCACCGCGCTCGTCATCCACGCCAGCGCGGATGACCAGGTGACGGATCCAGCGGGTAACTCGGGTGCGCGAGTGGCCTGCGGTGTCCTCGCGCGGGACGAGTAGGGGACGGCACTGATGGCTCGGGCGCGCGCTCAGAACGGCGATTCGAAGCGGACCCCCGTGCGCAGCAGCCCGGTGGGGTACAGGGTGCCGCGCCAGAGGATTCCGCCGCGCCGCCACCCGAGCCACCCCGAGCGCAGCAGGAAGGCCACGAAGAGCAGCGTGCCCACCGGGAACGCGAGCGTGGCCCCCAGGGGCCGCCGCAGCACGCGGCTGGCCAGGGCACACGTGGCGAGCGCCATGCCCGTGCCCACCAGTCCCAACCCGCGCAGCCATGCGGGCCCCCCGGGCGCCAGCGCGAGCAGGGGCGCGGTCTCGATGAGCAGGAAGAGCAGGCACGAGAGCACGAGGCGCGTGTTGCTGAACTGCCCCATCACTCCGAAGCCGCTCTTCTCGCAGCCCCGGGCCATGGCACTCAGGGAGGGGTAGAGCTCCACGCTCACGTGGCCGAGCGCATGGGCCACCCCACAGCGGCCCCCGGCGCGCTTGACCATCTGCCCGAAGGCGGCGTCATCGGCGATCTCCAGCTTGAGCCACTCGAAGCCCCGGGTGCGCGCGAGCATGTCGCGGTGCACGAGGTTGAAGACTCCGGCCCCCATCGAGGCGGAGGAGCCGGGGTCCGCCACGCGGTGGAGCCGTGCGGCGGCGCCAATCATCCGCATGGTGGTGGAGATGGCCGTGTCCAGGAGGAAGGACGTGGGCCGCAGGCGGAAGAGCACGGTGAGGAAGTCCCAGGAGCGGGCCGCGCACAGGGCCATGGCGTGGCGCACGGTGTCCGGCGCGAAGTGCACGTCCGCGTCCGTGAAGAGCAGCCAGTCGCCGGTGGCGGCCTCGGCGCCGCGGTGGAGCGCGTGCAGCTTGCCGAGCCAGCCCTCGGGCAGGTGGGTGATGTGGAGGGCCTTCACCCGCGCGTCCGCGGCGGCGAGCCGGTCCACCAGGGCGCTCGTCCCATCGCTGGAGCGGTCGTCGACGAGCACCACCTCCAACTCCGGGTAGTCCTGGGCGAGGCGCGAGGCCACGGCGGCCTCCAGCGTGTCCACCTCGTTGCAGGCGGGAATGACGAGGGACACCCGGGGCCACCGGGCCGGCTCGGGAACGCCGGGGGCTCCCAGGCGCGGCAGCCCTCGCTCCAACCGCAGGAAGCCCCATGTGCCCAGGAGCCAGTACGCACAGCTCAGGCTCACCAGCACCGCGAAGGTGCCCACCAGGATGCTCATGTCTGTTTCCCTCCCGGGGCCTCCACGTTTTCAAGGGGCATGCCGGGGCCGTCTCCTCGGGGGCCTCGTGGCGGCCCGGGGCCTCGCGTGCCAGGGTGTCCAGGCTGGAGGGCAGCGCCTGACATCGTGTCTCTCGCCCCGTGGGTGGCCGAGGTGTCACGGGCGTGGTACGCAAGCAGCCGATGGTGACTCTCCGCCGCCGCCTGGCGATGAATCTGCTGTACCTCCGTGCGCTGCTGCGTCGCTTCCGCACGACGGTCCTCATGGCGGTGTTGCTTTTCGGCTGCATGCCGCTGGTGTACCGCTGGCGCCATGTCGGGGCGGACGGGCAAGCGGTGAGCCTGGGCAAGTCGCTGCGCCACGTCTACTTCCTGCTCTATGGCCAGCCGTCGCTGGACGTGGATGACAGCCTGTTGATGTTCCTCGACATGGTCATTCCGCCGGTGGGCATCGCGGTGCTCGTCGACGGCGTGGTGCGCTTCGCCTATCTCTTCTTCGCCAGGCACCGGCAGGACAAGGAGTGGTTCGAGGTGATCTCCGAGACGTTCAAGGGGCACGTGGTGGTGTGCGGGGCGGGGAGAGTGGGGTACCGGGTGGTGGTGCAGCTGCGCTCGCTGGGCAAGGACGTGGTGGTGGTGGAGAAGCGCGAGGAGGCGGCCTTCGTGTCGGTGCTGCGCGACGAGCAGGTGCCGCTGCTCATCGACGACATCCGCAGTCCGCAGTGCCTACCCCGCACCAACGTGAACAAGGCGGCGGCCATCGTCTGCGCCACGGACGATGACCTGGCCAACCTGAACATCGCGCTGGACGCGCGCAGGATGAACCCGGACATCCGCGTGGTCATCCGGCTCTTCGACGATGACCTGGTGGCCAAGGTGCGTGACACCTTCAAGGCCGAGGCGCTGAGCAGCTCGTCGCTGGCGGCCCCCGCCATGGCGCTAGCAGCGTTGGATCCGCGCATCATCCACTCGTTCCGCATTGGTACGCACCTGATGGTGGTGTCCGTCTTCGAGGCGCGGAAGGGGCTGCCAGGGCTGACCATCTCCGAGATACGGGATCGTTTCGGAGGGCTGGCGCTGTCCATGCGCCGGGGCGGGAAGGGTGACGAGTTGCTGCACCCCTCCGGCGACACGCGCATCGAGGCCGGGGACGCGGTGACGCTCCAGGCCGAATACAAGGACTACAAGCTGCTGCGCGCCTTCACCCTGGAGCCGGACGCCCCCGTGTACGCCCATCACGGCGGGAGCTGAACCCGGCCTTCACTCCTCGCGGTGCTGGAGGCGCTCCAATTCGGCCGTCAGCTCCGCGATGCGGCGCTCCGCCTCCTCGCGCCGCCGCGCCTCCTGCTCGCGCAACCGCGCCTCCTGCTCGCGCAGCCGTGCTTCCTCGTCCACCCGCTGCTGCACCTCCTTCAGCTTCTCCTGCATCCGCTCCACCAGTTCCCCCGACTCGAGCAGCAGCGCGTTGCCCGACCACAACCGCAATTGCGCCCCCACCACCTCGAACTCCAGCCCCAGCACCTCCGAGGTGTAGCGGCCCTGCTTCGTCTCCATCCGCTCGTACTTCCTCGCCCCGGGCTCCGGTAACCGGTATCCCTCCAGCCGTTCCCTGGCCCGGTCGTAGATGAAGTACTCGGGAATGCCCAACCGCGCGTAGCGCTCCACGTTGTATTCGGCGTCCTTCTTCCGGTCGCCGCCCACGTGGACCTCCAACACCCAGTCCAACCCCTTGCCCTCGTGGCTCACCACCCACTTCTCCCGCTCGTGCGTCTCCACATCGAGCACCGCCAGCAGGTCCGGGGCGAAGCGGCGCTCCCCCGGGTAGTAGATGGGCAGCTCCGCACCCAGGTACACCTTGCGCCGCTGGTGGCTGAAGTAGCCCTCGAGAACATCCAGCGTGCGCACCTTGGCCCGGAAGTGCTTGTCGCCCTCCGGCATGGCCATCTCGTCCCACGTCACCTCTCCGGGCAGTGACGCCACCACCCGCTCCTGCTCCTCCGGCCCCATCGCCTCCCACTCCTCTTGTGTGGGCGCCCGGGGGAAGGCGTCCTCACCCTCTTGTGTGTGCCGTCCCATGCCTTCAAGCCTGCGACGGGTGACCTCTCCGGTCAACCTCCCCCGCGCTACTTCTCAGCAAGGAGCGGGCCGAGTGGACACTGCGTATGCCGTCGAGGGAAGGGACGCCGGGTGCACCTCCTCCGCCGTTCCTGGCGTGGAGGGGGAGTCCCCTGTCGTGGACGCGCCAGGCAGGGCGAGCGCGCGCCGCAGCAGCCGCTCGAGCGGCTCCCACTCGATGAGGAAGCCGTCGTGTCCGTGGGCACTGGAGAGTCCGGCGTACTCCGCGTGGCGCCCCAGCGCTCGCAGCCGGTCCGTCAGCCGCTCCATGTGCTCGGGGTAGAAGAGTTGGTCGTTGTCGATGCCCACGCACAGGGCGCTCGCGCGGATGCGTGCCACGCCCCACGTTCCACTCGTGTTGCCCTCGGGGGCACGCGCGAGGTCGTGGTGGTCCATCGCTCCCTGCAGGGCCAGGTACGTCCGCGCGTCGAAGCGCGTCCGCAGCTTCACGCCCTGGTACTCCAGGTAGCTCTGGATGGGGTAGAGCACCCGCGAGGACCAGCCCGGTGCTTCGGCCTCTCCCGGCCGGGGCTGGTTCCGCCCATGGCGCGATTGCAGGCCGGGTTCCGCCCGGTACGTGAGCATGGCGAGCTGCCGCGCCAGCTCCAGGCCTCGTGCGGGCGCCTCGGGGAACTCCGGGTCCAGCAGCAGCGCCTGCCTTGCCACGTGGTTCCAACCGACGACCCACGGGCTCGCCTCCTCCGCCGCCGCGATGGGACAGATGCGCTCGAAGCGCTCCGGTGCCAGCACCGCCAGGCACAGGACGATCATCCCTCCCAGTGAGCCCCCCGTGACGAGGGAGAGCCGCTCGAGGCCCAGGGCGTCCAGCGGCACGACGCGCAACCCGTTCTCGCGCACGGTCTCCTGCGGCAGGAGGTGGGCTCGTGAACGCAGCCAGGGCAGATCCTGCTCCGGTCCCCACCACCAGCCTCGTGACATGTGGGAGATGACCCGCGCTCCTGCTTCGAGCGGCAGGCCGGGCAGTGAGAGGTCGAAGACACACGGCGATGGGGACATGGCGGGGTTCCTCAGGGAATGCGGTGCGGGGGAAGAGTGGGGAGCACGGGGGCGGATACCCTCACCCCGTCCCTCTCCCGGAGGGAGAGGGGAGGTTGGGCGGGAGGGGGCTTCAGGACGCGCAGAGCGCCTGGTCCAGGTCCGCCTGCAAATCGTCCAGGTGCTCCAGGCCCACCGACAGCCGCACCAGTCCGTCCGTCACTCCCGTGCTCAGCCGCTCCTCGGGCGTAAGCTGCTGGTGCGTCGTGCTCGCTGGGTGGATGATCAACGAGCGCGTGTCACCGATGTTCGCCAGCAGGCTCCACAGCTTCACGCCATCGATGAGCTTGCGCCCCGCCTCCACTCCGCCCCGCACCCCGAACGCCACCAGTCCGCCCGCTCCGTTGCGCAGGTACTTCTTCGCGTTCGCGAAGGACGGATCCTCCTCCAGCCCCGGGTAGCGCACCCACTCCACCTTCGGGTGCCGCCGCAGCCACTTCGCCACCGCCAGCGCGTTCTCCGAGTGCCGCTCCACCCGCAGCTTCAGCGTCTTCAGCCCCAGGATGAAGGCGTGGGCGTTGAACGGGCTCAGCGCCGGGCCCAGGTCCCTCAGTCCCTCCAGCCGCGCCTTGCCGATGTACGCCGCCGCCCCGAGCGCCTCCGTCAGCCGCAGCCCGTGGTAGCCCGGGTTGGGCTCGGTGAACTCGGGGAAGCGTCCGTTGTCCCAGGGGAAGGTGCCGCCGTCCACGATGACGCCGCCAATCGACGTCCCGTGGCCGCCGATGTACTTCGTCGCGCTGTGCACCACGATGTTCGCCCCGTGGCGCAGCGGGTTGAACAGTGCCGGCGACAGCGCCGTGTTGTCCACGATGAGCGGAATCCCCGCCTCGCGGGCGATGGCTCCCAGCACCTCGAAGTCCGGGATGTCCAGCCGCGGGTTGCCCACCGCCTCGATGTAGAGCGCCTTCGTCTTCGGCCCGAGGGCAGCCCGCACCTCGTCCGGCTTGTTCGCGTCCACGAAGCGCGTCTGGATGCCCAGCCGCGGCAGCGTCACCTTGAACAGGTTGTACGTGCCCCCGTAGAGGCTCGTGGCCGAGACGAGCTCATCACCTGCCTTGAGGATGTTCAGGATGGCGAGCGTCTCCGCCGCCTGTCCCGACGCCACCGCCAGCGCGCTCACTCCGCCCTCGAGCGCCGCGATGCGCTTCTCGAAGACGTCCGTCGTGGGGTTCATGATGCGCGTGTAGATGTTGCCCGGCTCCTTGAGCGCGAACAGGTCCGCCGCGTGCTGCGCGTTGCGGAAGCGGTAGCTCGTCGTCTGGTAGATGGGCACCGCGCGCGAGCCCGTGGTGGGGTCGGGCTCGTAGCCGGCGTGCAGGGCCAGGGTCTCGAAGTGCTTGGACTGCGATGGATTCGTGCTCATGGAGGTGCTCCTCGGTGGGGCTGAAAAGCCACGAGGGCACCGGAGGCATGAAACGACTGAGCCCACCGACCCTCGCGGGGATGGTGGGCTCCGCTCTTCCTCGCCACGGGTCGACGAACGTCGGTCAACCGGCGGCGGGCAGAGGCCCACCACTCGGCATCCACATTCGACGGCAGGCGAAGGGCGCGAAGCTCATGACGAACGGCAACATGAACCACGTCCGCTATGTTGTCAAGGCATCCGTTTAACAGGATGTCCGTTATGGCGGAAGCGCCACCAGATCTGCCAGGTATGGGGTGCGGCCCGGCCTGGGGGGCGCGGCGGAATATGCCGTCCGGCATGTAGCAGCCAGGCGAGCACGAGGGCGCTCCAACCCGGCAGGTCGGGTCTTTCTCCGGATCAGCCATGGACTCGCTCGCGAGCCGGATGGCAACATATGAGAGTGAGCCCCCCTGCCTCGCCTGTCCCTCCCCCCGGGACTACCTCCGCGTCGGGCCGATTCCTCGCGGTCCCAGTCCCAGCCAAGCCTCTCTGGTTGGTGCCACCTCGCGTCGTGCTGCAGCGCCGGGCCTCCCGCACGCTGTTGATGCACGCCCTGCGGGCCACCTCGCGCATCTTCCTGCTGGTCGTCGCCGACATCGCGGCCTTCCTCATGGTCCGCGCCGCGTTGAACGTCGTGCAGACCAGCCAGAAGCTCGAGCCTCTCGACGCGGCCACGCGCTGGGCCGTTCCCCCGCTCGGCTCCGCCGGTGGATGGCAGATGGGTGGCGCGCTCGTGGTGGGCCTGCTGATCGCCGGGGCCTACCGCTCCGGAGACAACTGGCGCTCGCTGCGGCGGGTCGTCAGCGGGGTGATGCTCGCGGTGGGCCTGGTGCTCTGGCGCGACCTGTGGCTGCGCGGCCTTGCCCCGGTGGTGGTGCACTACTTCACGGCGGTGGGGGGCCTGGGCCTCACCGTCATGTTGAACCGCTTCGTGCTCGACCAACTCATCGGCCGGCTCATCCGCATCCCCGCCTTCCACTCCCCCGCCGAGCGGGTGATGTTGGTGGGCTCTCCGGAGGATCCCGCCTGCCAGCGGGTGCGCGAGCGCCTGGAGCACTTCGGCGTGCTGGAGGTGGTGGGGTGGGTCTCCCCCACCGTGCCCGAGCTGCCGAGCGACGGTCAGGGCAAGGTGCTCGGCTCCGTGGATGACCTCTGGAACGTGCTGCAGCACAACGCGGTGGACACCGTGGTGCTCTGCGGCTTCGTGGACGACGCGCAGATGAAGGCGCTGATGGAGGCCGTGGTGTCCGCCGGCGTCCGGCTGCTGGCCGTGTCTCGTTACGACCGGCTCGGCTGGGTGCGCCCCTCGCCCATCTCCTACCGCTCGCTCTCCTTCATGGAGCTCACCGTCCCCTCGCTGCGCGCGCAGCAGATGTGGATCAAACGGGCGGTGGACCTGCTCGGCGCGGGCCTGGGACTGCTGGTCATCTCCCCGCTGCTGGCGCTCATCGCGATCGCCATCAAGCTCGACTCGCGCGGGCCCGTCTTCTTCGCCCAGGAGCGGGTGGGGCAGGGGGGCCGCACCTTCCGCATGATGAAGTTCCGCACCATGCGGGTGGGCGCCGACGCGGAGAAGGCCAAGCTGGCCCACCTCAACACCAGCGGCGACGCGCGCCTGTTCAAGATTCCCAATGATCCCCGCGTCACCCGCGTGGGGGCCTTCCTGCGCAAGTGGAGCCTGGACGAGCTGCCCCAGCTGCTCAACGTGCTGTGGGGGAACATGTCGCTGGTGGGGCCCCGGCCCTTCTTCGAGTCGGACCTGGTCAACTACCGCGAGCACCACTTTGGCCGGCTGGGGGCCCTTCCGGGCATCACCGGCCTGTGGCAGGTCAGCGGCCGCAGCTCCATCACCGACTTCGAGGACGTGGTCCGGCTCGACTGCGAATACATCCACCGCTGGTCGCTCTGGCTGGACCTCGAAATCCTGCTGCGGACGCTGCCGGCCGTGCTGCGGCGCACCGGCGCCTACTGAGCGGCGGCCACGTCCAGGGCCAGTTCGATCATCTCGTCGAACGAGCTCTGGCGGGCCTCGGCGCTGAGCTTCTCGCCCGTGCGCAGGTGGTCCGAGACGGTGAGCAGGGCCATGGCGCGGGCGTTGAACTCGGCGGCCACGCCGTACAGGCCCGCGACCTCCATCTCCACGGCGAGCATGCCCATGCGCTCGTGGACCTCGTAGTTCTCTCCGCCCGGGGCGTAGAAGAGATCCGAGGTGAAGACGGAGCCGGTGCGCACCGGGAGCTTGCGCTTCTCGGCGGCCTCGACGGCCTGCCGGGCGAGGGCGAAGTCCGCCACGGCGGGGAAGTCCTGGCCCTTGAGGCGCATGCGGTTGACGTTGGAGTCGGTGCCCGCGGCGAGCGCGACGATGACGTCCCGCAGCTTCACGTCCTGGCGCAGGGCGCCGCAGCTGCCCACGCGGATGAGCACGCGGGCGCCGTACTCCCGGATGAGCTCGGTGGCGTAGATGGAGATGGAGGGAATTCCCATCCCGTGGCCCATGACGGACACCTTGCGGCCGCGGCTCTGGCCGGTGAAGCCGTACATGTTGCGGACCGAGGTGACCTCGCGGGCGTCCTGGAGGAAGCGCTGGGCGATGTAGCGGGCGCGCAGCGGGTCGCCAGGCATGAGCACCACGTCGGCGAAGTCTCCCGGCGCGGCGGAGATGTGGGGGGTAGGCATGGCGCGGAGCATAGCCCCTCCGCTGTCCAGGCGAAGAGGTTATGGCAGGAGGCCAGGCAGCCAGCCGGGAACAGCCGGGAATCCTCATGCCCATTCTTTTCAGAAGGTCATGAGGACGCTCTCTTTCCGCTCCCAACTCCTGCTGCTGATGGTCATCCCCGTACTGGTGACGACGGCGGCGCTTGGCGGTCTGGCCTACCGGGCGGCGAGCGAGGCCGTGCGCGAGAACGCCATCCGGGCCGTGGGAATCGCCGCGAACGCGCGCGAGCAGGCCCTGGTGATGCGGTTGAGCCGGCAGCATGAGCGTGCCCGCGGCTTGCTGGCCTCACTGTCCGACTGCGTGTCTGACAAGGGCCCGGAGCGGGTGCGCTGTCTCCAGGACACGCTCGCCGACTTCGTGGCCACCGAGGGAGTGCGGGATGCCCGGCTGGTGGTCCCGGGCCTGGAACCTCTCCTCGTAGGGGCGGAGGCGGAGTCCCTGGCGGACCTGGCCCCGCTTCCACCCGGCCAGCTGGCGCGCGTCGAACCCAAGCGGGGCCATGAGCGCGTCTACGGCATGTTCATCGAGGGAGGAGGGATGAAGCTGGGGCTGCGTTTCAGTGCCGCCACGCAGCTCGAGCCCCTCTTCCGGGACCGCTATGGACTGGGCGCGTCGGGGGAGACGTTCCTGGCGGACAGCCAGGGCGTCTTCATCACGGAGCCGAGGTACCCGGGGCATTCGGGGGAGAGCCAGAGCCATCCCATCGACGCCCGGCCGATGCGCGAGTGCTTGTCGGGCCGGGACGCGGAGGTGCTGGCCCCGGACTACCGCGACGTCGGCGTCATCCACGGCTTCCGCTTCATTGAGGAGGTGGGCGGCGGCTGCATCATGGCCCACCTCGAGCAGGCCGAGGCCTTCGCCCCGGTGCGCGCGCTCCGGGCCCGGCTGGCCGAGGTCGCGGCCGTGCTGGTGGCGCTTGCCGTGGGGCTCTCCTTCGTCTTCGCGCGCCGCTTCTCGCGCCCCGTGTCGCACCTCACGGACAGGGCCCGTGCGCTCCAGGAGGGCGCCCTCGACATCGTGCTACCGGCCGAGGGGCCCCGGGAACTGAAGATGTTCGCCGAGACCTTCACGAAGATGGCGCGCTCGCTCCAGGAGTCCACGGCGGAGCGCGAGCGGCTGCTGCGGGAGGTGCAAGCGGAGCGGGCCCGGCTGGAGGTGCTCGCCCGGGAGGCGCAGGAGGCCGCCCGCATCCGCGAGGACCTGGTGGCCGTCGTGTCCCATGATTTGCGCAATCCCATCTCGGCCATCTCCATGTCCGCCAGCATGATGCTCAAGCGCGAGGGCCTCCAGGACTGGCAGGCCAAGGGGCTGAGCCGCATCTACTCGGCGGCGGACCGGGCCATCCGACTGATTCGAGATCTGCTCGATTCCACGCAGGCGCGGGTGGGAGGGATTCAAGTGGAGCCCAGGCCCCTGGATTTCCACGAGCTCGCCCGGCACGTGGTGGAGGAGGTCCAACTCGCGCACCCCGAGCGGCACATCCACTTCCAGCCCGCGGGGGACGCCCACGGGGCGTGGGACGCGGACCGCATGGCCCAGGTCATCACCAACCTGGTGGGCAATGCCGTGCAGCACAGCCCCGCGGACACTCCTGTCCGGGTGCACTCGCGGGGGGCGGACGGAGAGGTGCTCCTGGAGATCCACAACGAGGGCCCTCCCATTCCGGCCGAGGTGCTGCCCACCTTGTTCGAGCCCTTCCAGAAGGGACGGAGCACGCGGGGCAGTGCACCGGGTAGCCTGGGCCTCGGGCTCTTCATCAGCCGGCAACTGGTCGAGGCGCACGGGGGCGCCATCGAGGTGCGGTCCGAGCAGGGGGCGGGGACGACGTTCACGGTCCGCCTGCCTCGCGTGGCCGCTCCGGGAGCACCGGCGGGTGGATGACGGATGGATTCACCACCGAGCGCGGTGGCGCTCCGCCTCGCGGTAGAGCCGGGTGAGGGAGTAGTCCAGCAGTGACTCGCACGAGCGCAGGTAGCGTTGGGCCCGGACAAAGGGCAGCCAGGCGCGTTCGCCGACGAGCACCTGGGCCTCCATGAGATTCTTTCGCGGTATCCACCTCCCGCCCAGGTTGTGCACCAACACCTGGCCCAGCCAGGCGCCCACGGCTGGCACTACATGCTCGTCGATGACCTCCCGCAGGCGTGTCTTCGGGAAGTCCTGCCGCCAGAAGTAGAAGTCGGCGTCCGTGAGCGACTCGGGCGTCTCCTCGAGAACGGAGGGCACCTCGGTGTGCAGCATCACCACGAGGTGCTCCGCATGGAGGCTGTACTGCTCGAGAGTGCGCTCCGGGTTCGCCACATCCGAGGGGAGGACGGCGTCAGCGGGCAGCCACTCCTCGGGCTCGGAAGGCTGCCACGCGTTGAACTCGGCGATCTTGCGCTGGCGCTCGTGGATGGCGACGAAGTCCACCACACGAGTCAGGAGCGAGGCCATGTCCGGATGGAAGCGGGGCTCGACTGGAGTGAGCGTGGCGCTGCGCTGGCGCAGGGTGCGCAGCACGGTGTCGAAATCCAGGTCGGGCCGGAGGTGGGCGTGAGCGCGGGCCTGGGCGAGTCGCGACTCCTCGCTGGCGAAGTCCGTGGGAGTGGGCCAGGTCACCAGGAGGATGGAGCCGTTGGGCAACTCCTCCACCCGGTGAGCCGGCGTGGACAGCATGCGCTCGCGGCCGACGGACTCCACCAGCTTGGGGCCGAAGACGTTGAGCCAGCACACCTCGTAGATTTTGTCGAAACCGTCCCTTCGGGCGATCCTCTCGTCACGGCCGAAGTAGGGGGCGCCAGCCAACTGATCGTCCGCCAGACTGTGGGCTGCTGCATGGGAGACCGGGTAGCGGGAGGCCCAGGCGCGCACCAGCTCAATGAACCGGCGGCAGCGCTCCACCTCCGCGAAAAGCGAGAAAGGCTGCACCTTGAGCAGGATGTTCAATTCGGGCGCGAGAGGCGGGAACGTGAGCCTGGGCCACAGGGTGATCGGCGGCCACATCGTCCGATAGAGGAAAATGGATGAGCTTCTTCCCTCGCGTTCTTCCGCCAGCGCCTTCCATGTGGCGGCGCGGGAGTATTTGCGCCGGTGCTTGCCGCTAACGACGTCCGGCATCCAACCGGCAGCATGCTTTTCCAGCGCTTCGAACAAGGGCGCCAACTCGCTCTCGAGAGGAGCCTGCGGGTTGAAGGCCCCTTCGAAGGTGAGCAGGAGACTGTCCTCCTGGTCTGAGAGCTCGAGCACTTTCATTGGAAGAGAACCTCCACGCCCGGAATCGCTTCTTCGGTTGCCTCCACGGCTGCTCTCAACTCGTTCATTTCCTTGGGCTTGAGTATGTCGCCCTCGTAGATGAGTCGGACCCTCTGTACTTTCATACGGCCCTTGAGACCCGGGCGGAGAATGTCGAGTGTCTCGCCGTAGTACCCCAGGGCTTGTCTTGCGTCCGCCTTCATCTGCGCTGTCAAGGTTTCGGGTTTCAGCCGCGAGAAGTCGCGGCTTTTGAAGCTGAAGGTCTCCACGCGAGGAGTCTGCCCGGGGAGCGGCTTCTGCTCGATGACGAGCACGTCCGCGAAGCGCAGGCCGCTCTCCGGTTTTAGCACTCCCACATACGTCTCGACACGGGGCTCGTTGAAGTCCCGGAGGAAGCGTCGCTCCGCCTTTGGACGGGCCGCGTCCTCGCGCACCAGCTTCGCCATGTCGCGCTCGAAGGCGAGGCCCCGAAGCACCAGCCCCCGCATCTGCTGGTAGCCCTCCCACTTGAGAGGCGGCTCGAGCTTCCTTCCGTGCTTCACCTTCGTGCCTTGCTGGAGGTCCGCGAGACGCCCCTTGCCGTAGTCGAGGTACTCGCCCCAGAGTGGGTGGCCCGTGGCTCCAGCTGGCGGAGTCTTCTCCAGGGCCGCCAGTTGTTTCTCCAGCACCGCTACCTCGCCAGCCAGACGCGGGCCCGGGACGTCGAGCTCCACCTCCAGAGCCTTGGCGTCCAGCACCTCCCGGGACAGTCCTGCCGCTTCGTCCGTGAGGGAGACCCCCGCGCCCGGGCTCTTCCCCGCCCCGCCGCGCGTCCGGGAGGCACCGGGCCGGTCGGACTTCGCCTGGGACAACCACGCCTGCGCCTTGGGCACGTTGCCCCGGGCCTCGTAGAGGGCCGCCGCGCCCGCTTCCCCTCCCTCGGCAACGAGGAGGGCCGCGTCCGGATCGGACCGAAGGTAGCGCGCCAGCTCCTGGAGGCCTTCACTTCCCAGTTGCTCCCGGAGGCGCTCCGCCGTGGCCTTCAACTCCTCCAGGCGCAGCTCCAGTCCCTGGAGCGCCCGCGCGGCTCCCGTCGAAGTGCCCGCTGCTCCACGGGCCTCGGAGAGGGAGCGGATGCCCTTGCCTCCCGCATACAGGGCCACCATGAGTGCCGCCGGCGTCAGCTCGCGCGTGGCCTGCTCGTACTGGCCCCGCGTCAGTGAGTACGCGCCGTGGCCCACTCCAGCCGCCAGGTGGTAGAAGCCCAGCGGCACACCGAACGTCATCTCGTCCAGGACGCCCAGCAGCACGTTGCCCGGAGCAAGGGCCTCCTTCGCCAGCGCGACCTCCACCTCGTCGAGGGCCTGCCGGTAGGGTGGGGGCAACTGCCCTTTCCGTGCGGCGTAACCCAGCAGCGCGCCCGTCTGAAACAGGGGCGCGGAGGACACGATCTCTCCAGCCCCCTCGCGGGCGCCCCGGACGCCATCCTCCCGGAGGCGCTCGGGCCGGTCGGGGTAGTCCGCGAGGTTGAAGCCGCGCTGCCGCAGTTGCTCGCGGGCAACGGCCATCTGCCCCAGCGTCTGTCCCACCCGCTTGTCCTGGGCGAGTTGGCGGAGCACCTTCTCCAGGTCCTTGTCGAAGGCCGAGTGGATGACGAAGAGGGCGAACACCTCGGCGAGCGCGACGCCGTGCTCCTGGGTGGCGGTGAGGAGGAAGGTGGCGCGCTTGCGGTTGAGGGCCTCGGTGGCCTGCGGAAGCACGGGCCCCAGGGCACCGAGCCGGACGGCGCTCCAGTCATCCAGCCGCTCCACCAGCCGTGCCATGTCCACGCCCCGCTGCAACTCGACGAAGGCGGCGGGCGTGGTGCACGCGAGAAATGGCGCGAGGAGCTTCTCGGCGTCGGGGGCGAAGAGTGTGCCGCTGCTGCTGGAGGACGAGTCGGGCTCGTACCACGCCTCCTGCGCGCCGCCCGCCGCCTCGAAGGAGGAGGCCAACTGCTGCTGACCGGAGGTGGGGAGGGACGTGGTGCTCGCGCATCCGGTCGCGCACCCAAGCCACAGCACCACCACGCTCAGCAGCAGTGCGTCGAGGCTATCCCGGACAGGGCGCCTCTCGATGCCAAGCGTGCGGTTCGTCTTCGCCATCAGAGGGGCTCCATGGAGGCTCATCCACCCCAGAGGATAGAACGGCGAAGGGCCCGGAACCCTCAAGGTCCCGAGCCCTTCCTCCTACAGCCCGTGTGTCGTGCTCCCGGGTCCTACTGGCTTATGTACGGGTAGGGGACGCGGGTGGGCGGGGCGAGGTTCTCCTTGATGGTGTGCGGAGACGTCCAGCGCACCAAGTTCAGCATGGAGCCCGCCTTGTCGTTGGAGCCCGAGGTGCGCGAGCCACCAAAGGGCTGCTGGCCCACTACGGCGCCGGTGGGCTCGTCGTTGATGTAGAAGTTGCCCGCAGCGTGCCGCAGCTTGTCCATCATCAGGCTGATGGCCTTGCGATCCCTCGCGAACACCGCGCCCGTCAGCGGGTACGTGGCGCATTTGCGCAGTGTCGTAAGACTTATTTTTACTTTCGACGAATCTTTTCGAGTTCGTGAATACAGATTTCCGGGACTCCCATGGCCGCAAAATCCTTGCCCTTTAGCCAGTCTTCTGCTGCACGCGTATCCAGTTCCTTATTTACGGATTTTTCGGCAAGGATCCCTGCTGTTGTACGGGATAGCCCTAGGCCAATAAGGCTGACCATGGTTTTTGAAGAGGCACCGAGTTCTAGATAAAGCGGAATGTTCGGAATGCGTTTGATGAATTCTTCGTTACCTGTATTGCGAAGAACGGCTTGAAGGATGTCGATATAGCACCGGCCATACTTCACGTATCTAAAGCCGAGATCATTATCTATCTCGGACATCAATGCCCTGATTACAGGGCCAATTGATGGGGATCCTCGCTTAGCTTGTTTCTTCCTTCGATCATACGCAGTGTCGATCAGGCGAGGTAGAGGTTCACCTCTCATCCATCGAAGTGCCAAGCCGGCGAAGTAGAAGTGGCTCCGATCCTTCCCCTGAGGCATCCCCTCATATAGCAAGCAGGCGAGGAAGCGTGTATCTGGCGATGTGGTTTGAGCAGTAGGGTCATGGATGTTACTGGAGAAGTGGGTACTCAAGCCATCAACGAACAGCAGGTGCATGAATTCCTCGCGGGACTCTTCGGAGAAGACCTCCACGTCAAGAGGGTGCTGTCGCTCTCGCTGGCGACGCTGGGCGTCATCCACGCGGCGAGCCTCTCGGTGTACGCCATCGGGCAGGCGCTGGCAGTGGCGAGGGGGAAGAAGGGCAAGCACGGGGTGAAGCAGGTGGACAGGTTGCTGTCCAACACGGGAGTGGACGTGTGGCACCTGTTTTCCCTGTGGGTGCCCTACGTCATGGGACAGCGCACCGAGGCCGTGGTGGCCTTGGATTGGA